>JAVBSX010000221.1:0-10623 GCA_031556455.1 Thermoguttaceae bacterium | reverse complement strand
CCGCGCTGACGCTTGGGGCTAGTATTTAGGAATGACTATGCAATCATCCTGGTGTCATAACGCAACAGAAATTTTAAAACTGATGCAGCAAAATGACACACGAATTTTTCTGGATTTTTTCGACATTCGTTACATTCTTTTTATTCAGTATGTTTTCCCGTTTCGGCTATAATTTTGTTACATAATCAAAATAAGGATCGTTTTATTGCCAAAAACAGTTCGATTTTTCAAATATCTATAAATTTCTTGTAGTAAAACACAACTGGCATGAATATTGCTTGTATAATTTTAACGTTGCTGAAGCGTGAAAGAGAAATTATATGTCAAAGCGCCCGATTATAGTTTCTTCCGCTACATCAGATTATAAAGTACATTAGTAAGAGAGCTGGGCGTTTATTCGATTTTCAATTTTCTTTATATTAACGGAATTGCTTCTAGCAAAATTTTTTTAATTGGGGTATAATACTAAAGGGATTCGTGATTTTTTGGGTCGTAATGCCAAAATCATTGATGCAAATCAAAAAAACCATCGTTTTTCATAGAACGGATGTTTTCTGGAAAACCGGTGTTTGAGAGGTGAAATTATGAAAGTACGATCATTATTGCCGTTTGTTTTCAGCTGTGCGTTCCTGTTGGCGGTGCAGTCGGCATTTGCAGACCGTGCTAAAATCAGTGATTTTCCGTCCTCGGGGAGTACACCGCAATCCCAGACGCCGCGAAACACCCCGGATCCGGCGAATTTTCCTCTTTCGGATGAAACGACGGACGAAACGACGAAATTGTGCACCGAAAATCCAATTGCCGGTTCGCCGGAAGTTGAAGATTTTGTTGTTTTGTCGCGGGAAAATCTGGATCGGTATTATGAAACGCCTCGTACGCGGAGTTCAGATACAAATTACCAGCCGCCAGACTATCCGCCGCCGCCGCCGCCGCGGGACTATCCGCCGCCACCGCCGCGACGGGACGATCCGCCGCCGCCGGTTACCCCGGAGCCTGCGACCTTGTTGATTTGCGGTTTGGGATGTATCGGATTGCTGCCGTTTTCGAGACGATTTGGAAATCGAAAATAATATGCGGGTTGTTTTTTTCCGTCCCTCGAATTTTGTTAGACCGCGGTTGTGAGACCGCGGTTTTTTTTGCGCGCATTTTGACCTGTTTCAACGGCTTTTTCTCAAACACACCGGCGACCTGACTGCGAAATCTGAAACGACGGCGGCGTCAATTTCGTTTCGCGACTTGTCGCGGCGGCCCGTTTTTCTTATATTGGAATTGCCGTTTGCGATTATTCCTTTCCCTAACGCTACCCCAGAGGTCGACCATGCCCCGAATGTTGATCGTTGTTCAGCTTCTGCTTTTTGCAATCACCTCGCCGCTCTCGGCCCAACCGAAATACAATGACAATGACCGCCCGGTCAACACGCCGGAATCGGTTCGGCTAGCGGTCGAGGATATGATTAAAACCTTCGGCGATCGGTATCCCCGGGGGGAGGAGTACTTGAAAAAGCTGATCGACCTCGAACAACGGATCGAAAAGTCGAAGGAAGCGAACGGCGGAAAGGTCGAAAAGGCGTTGCAGCGGGAATTCGCCGAACTCCGCCGGGAAGCCTTGCTCGACAATCCGCTGCTCGATTTCGACCGACTGCTCGTCGTTCGCCGCAAAGGGCTCGCGGCCCCGGCGCTCAACGCCTACACCAACTCCGAGATGCGGCGGGAGAACTGGGACAACGAACTTGCGATCGTCTCCGAGTTGCGGTCGAAAACACCGAAGGTCGAGCCGTTTTACCGTCCGGACAACGGCGGCGGGCCGATGCGCGATCTCGACCTGCATTTCAGCGGGCAAAAAGCGATGTTTTCGACGATCATGGGGAAAAACAACCGTCGCTGGGGCGTTTACGAAATCAATCTCGACGGGACCGGGCTGCGGCTGTTGACCCCGGACGGCGTTCCCGATGTCGATTACTACGACTCCTGTTATTTGGCCGACGGCGGCATCGCGTTTTGTTCGACCGCCGGAATGCAAGGGCTCCCTTGCGAGAACGGTTCGCGGCAAATGGTCAATATTTATCGGGGCGATCCCGCGACGAAAGAGGTCCGGCAGCTCACCTTCGAACAGGACAGCGATTGGCATCCCACGCTCATGAACGACGGGCGAATCATGTATCTCCGCTGGGAATACACCGATATCATGCATTATTTCAGCCGGATTCTCTTTTCAATGAACCCCGACGGCACCAACCAAAAAGAGTTGTACGGCAGCGGCTCATATTTCCCGACCGCCTTCAAAAATGCCCGCCAGTTGCCGGGCAACTCCGGTCGGATCATCGGAATCGTCGGCGGGCATCATTCCCGGCCCGAGACCGGTCGGCTTTGCATCATCGACCCAAGCATGGGCCGCAAATATCCGATGCGATTCCGACCTCTTTCCAAGGAATGGGGGCCGGAAGAAACCTATCTCGATATTTTGCCGGACATTTATCCCGCCAAGGTTACCGGTTTCGTGCAGGAAATTCCGGGCCGCGGGCTCGACGTCGTCGGCAACGTCCTCGACGGGCAAGGGGACGGACTCAAATACAATTTCAACTATCCCTATCCGCTGTCGGAAAATTATTTTCTGGTCAACTGCCAAATCACCGGACAATGGGACGGGGCGACCTACGGGATTTACCTGGTCGACACGTTCGATAATTTGACGCTGATTCACGAAATTCCAAACGAGGGACTTTTCGAGCCGACGCCGATCGTCCCGCGCGACCCGCCGCCGGTGATCGCCGACCGGACCGATCCGGACAGCACGACGGCCAACGTTTTTATCACCGACGTGTATCACGGGCCGGGCTTGAAAGACGTTCCGCGCGGCACGATTAAAAAAATGCGCATCTTCGCCTATCATTACGCGTTTATGAATCGTGGCGGACACGAATCGGTCGGCGTCCAAAGTTCCTGGGACATCAAGCGAATCCTCGGGACCGTCCCGGTCGAGGACGACGGCAGTTGTTCTTTCGAGGTCCCGGCCAACACCCCGCTCGCGCTGCAGCCGCTCGACGAAAACGGCCGGGCCGTCCAGCTCATGCGATCCTGGTTCGTCGGCATGCCGGGCGAAAACGTCTCCTGCATCGGCTGTCACGAATCGCAATTGGACGTAACCCCCGCCGTCCGGACCAAGGCGGCGTTTCGGGCGCCGGACCTGATCGAGCCATTTTACGGAGAAGCGAGGCCAGTCGCCTTCGAAACCGAAGTGTACGAGCCGGTCGTCCGCAAGTTCTGCCTCTCCTGTCATACCGGGGACGATCCGAAAATCCCTTCGTTCGCCGATGCGAAAAAGGCATACGACAACATACACCCGTTCGTGAGGCGGCCCGGTCCCGAAACGGATATGGACCTTTTGCCCCCTTACGAATACCACACTTCGACCAGCGAGCTTTGCCAAATGCTCGAAAAAGGGCATTTCAATGTCGCCTTGGACAAAGAAGCCTGGGAACGGGTTCATCTTTGGATCGACATGAACGCTCCTTGGCGCGGCAAGTGGGACCATCCGGAAGCGAACAAGCGGCGGCTGGAGCTCTCGAAACTGTACGCCAACATCGACACCGATTTCGAGCAGGAGTACGACGAGCTGTTGACGGATTACGCGAGATCGGAAAAGCCGAACGTGATCGAGCCGCCGAAATTCGAGAAGTCGACCGACACCCTTCGGGCTGCCAACTGGCCGTTCGACGCTCTCACGGCCGAACAAATGCAGAAGCAACTCGGTGAGGGCAAAGTCCCGGAAATGGAAATCGATCTGCAATTTCCGGACTCCCCGCCGCTCAAGGCGACCGCTCCGCCGTACATCAAGCTTGTTCAAATTCCGGCCGGGGAATTTGTGATGGGCAATCTCGACGGCTTCCCGGACGAGGCCCCGCGCGCCGTCGTCAAGATCGAAAAACCGTTTTGGATCGGGACGACGGAAATCACCAACGCCCAGTATGAGGTGTTCGACCCGTCGCATGATACCCGGTATTTGGAAGAGCATGGGAAAGATCACACGACCCCCGGTTACATCGCGAATCATCCCCGGCAGCCGGTCGCGAGAATTTCCTGGAACGAAGCCCAACGGTTTTGCGAGTGGTTGAGCCGCAAAACCGACCGCAGCGTCAAGCTGCCGACCGAGGCTCAATGGGAATGGGCCGCCCGGTCCGGCAGCGGACAGCAGTTCTTTTTTGGGCCGTGGGAAGCCGATTTTTCGCCGTTCGCGAACCTCGCGGACGCGGACCGGCGGTTCCTTTACACGACCTGGGAAGCCGGTTCGATGATACACCGAAGGCGTCCGTACCCGGAAGACAGCGTCTATCCGCTTCGAGATGACCGGTTTAAGGACTCGTGGTTTATCGTCGATTATGTCGCTCAATCGAAGCCGAATCCGTGGGGTTTGTACGACATGATCGGCAACGTCTGCGAATGGACGCGCTCGGATTACAAAGCGTACCCGTACTCGGAGGCCGACGGCCGCAACGCCGAATCGCCGTCCGGCAAGAAGACGGCCCGCGGCGGCTCCTGGGCCGACCGCCCGAAGGTAACCGGCTCCTCGACGCGATATCCTTACGAAGCTTACCAAAAGGTGCACAACGTCGGTTTCCGAATCGTGATCGAGTAACGGACCAGGATCGATTTCCCCAATCTCTTCTGACCGCTAAGATGCTGCCCGCTATCAGCTATGAACGACAACAAAACGTGCCGGGCGAACGGCGGTGCGGGGCGGCGACTCTCGGGATGGTGCTGCGTTCGTTCGGAATCGACGTCGAACAGGACGAAATTTGGGACCGCGTCAAAGTCCCGGCGGGAACGGAATACCGGACCTTGACCTTCGGCCTCGCGAAAGAAGCTCGGCGCCGGGGCGTCGCGGCCGTTCCCGGGCGGCTCCGCGATCCCTGGTCGTTTCTCGAACAATGCTCGCGACCGACCGGCTTTCCGAATGCCGATTTTCGATTCGTCTTGAATCATCGAGTGCGACCCGAATCTCCGCTGGGCCATTTTTCCGTGCTCGTCGATTATCGGGCCGAGGACGATGAGGTCGTTTTGCACGACCCGCAATTCGGACCGAATCGAACACTCACCATCGACGAACTCCGGGAACTTTGGTCCTCCGCCGGCGAACAGTGCGAGATCACCGGCTTCGTCGGCATCCTTTTTTGGCGTCCCGAACTCCGCGAGCAACCGGGCCGCGAACTCACCTGCCCGCGATGCACGGTCCGGTTCCCGTTGCCGATTCGCCCCGACGAACCATTCCCTTGGTCCGCGATCTTTTGCCCCGATTGCGGCAAGGCCGTCTTGCGTTTATGAATTTTGCGAACGAATACCTTTCCTCATCTTCTCATCGAGCCGGCTGCGTCAGCTGCCGGTTAGTCTCCGTCTTCAAGGCCCGTCGGCATTCGCATCAGAAAACTCGATCAGCATTGAAGACGGACGCTAACCGGGGCCTCACGGCCCCGGCTCGATAAGGGGGTACATTGCATTACCAAAAAATCCCGCGCGAGGTTGAAAACAACCAACGGAACCGCTTCAATACGGTTTGAGCGAGGCCGCGCCGCAGGTCGGTCACGTCGTTTTCTTTTCTCACCTCTTTCAAGGAGTCTTTCGCATGTCAGTTTCCCGACGCACTTTTCTCGCCTCTTCGGCAATCGCGGCGGCGACCGCGACCATCGTCAAACCCCGATCGGTCGTCGGCTCGACCGCCAATTCCGTGATCGAACTCGGCCTCATCGGCTGCGGCGGCCGCGGGCTTTGGATCACCGACGTCTTCAACAATCACCCGAATTACCGCTGGGTCGCCGCGAGCGATTATTTCGAGAATCGGATTCAGGCCGCCGGGAAAAAACTCGGGATCGCCGAAGACCGGCTCTACCCGAATCTTTCCGGCTACAAACGGCTGTTGGACGGCAAGCTCGATGCGGTCGTGATCGAAACTCCGCCCTGCTTTCATCCGGAGCAGGCGGCTGCCGCCGTCGATGCCGGAAAGCATGTGTACCTCTCGAAGCCGGTCGCCGTCGACGTTCCCGGCTGCCAAAGCATCGAACAATCCGGCAAAAAGGCGACTGAGAAAAATCTGGCTTTCCTCGTCGATTTTCAAACCCGGGCCTGCCCGATTTACCGGGAAGCGATCCGGCGGGTGCATGCCGGGGATTTGGGGGAGCTGGTCAGCCTTTATTCGTTTTACCCTTGGAGCGCCGGCGCGCACGACACCGAACTGACTGGGCCGGAATCGTATTTGCAGAACTGGTACCAGTCGATCGAGCTGTCCGGCGATTGCATCGTCGAGCAGGACATTCATACGATCGACGTCGCGACCTGGGTCGTCGACGACCATCCGATCGCGGCGGCCGGGCTCGGCGGCCGGAAGATTCGCAAACACGGCGACATTTACGATCATTATGATGTGACGTACTGGTTTCCGAACGATGTCGTGCTGCAATTCGCGTCGGTCAAGTTTATTCCGGGCGTGCGGGACGAGATCGTCTGTCGGGCCTGGGGGACGGGCGGGACGCTCGAAACCGATTATTTCGGGGAAGTTTGCATTCGCGGGACGAAGCCGTATGAGGGGGCGAAAAAGAGCACACTGTATCTCGACGGTACGGTCAACAACGTCAAGGAGTTTTACGATTCGATCGCGGCAAACGATTTTTCCAACCCGACGGTCACCCCTTCGGTCCGTTCGAACCTGACGAGCATCTTGGGCCGCGACGCGACCCGCAAGAAGACGGTGCTAACCTGGGACGCGATGCTCGCCGCCGGAGAAAAATTGGAAATGAAACTCAAAGGCCTGAAATCGTAGCCGGTCGCTCGTTTAGCCGAGCGGTGCAGACGCCAGTGTCCGCCCGGTTCGAAACGTTTCTGAAAATCAGTGCCCCTCAAACAATCGCTCGAGCTCGGCTTCGAGTTTTTCCCCGCGAGCCTCCACGGAAACGACCTTGCCGTCGCGACCGACGAGAATGCAGCGGGGAACCTCGCCGACGGCAAAACGTCCGCTCATTGTCGTTTTGCCGACTTCCTTGAGCTTTTCATCCGCGAGAATCGTCCAAGGTAATTGATATTTTCCCAGCCCTTCCTCAAGGGTCTTCAAATCTTCGTCAACACTGATACCGACGACCTCGAACCCTTTTTCATGGTATTTCCCGTAAAGGTTTTTCAACCGTGGAATCTCCTGGATGCAGGGGGCGCACCAGGTCGCCCAGAAATCGACGAGAATGACTTTCCCGGCATATTTCGTCCAGTCGAAAATTCGACCGTCAAGCATCATCCCCTCAATGAGAATTTCCTTTCCCGCTAAATTTCCCAGCGAATTCGGGTCAAGCCAACCGGACTCCTCCAATTCGAGGACGCCAAGATCAACGGTCTTGTTCGGTTCGTTCGGCGTAAAACTCCTGAACGTCTGATACAAGGCGCAGGTATTCAGGCCGTCGGGTTCATTGAGATAACAAAGTTTCGCTTCCGTCTCGAGAAAGAGATTCGTCAGTTCGAAATCGCCGTTCTCGTCCGTGAGGACCATCACCGTAGAACCGGAGCCGGGTCGGCAGGCGAACTTGAAATGACCGAGCGGTTTGCCGGTCGACTTGCGAACGAGTTTTCCTTTCGCGCTCAACGGGGAAAACAACCGGAAAACGGGATCGGGCGGCAATTCCTTCCCCACGAAATTTTGGTAAAACCACTGGTTTTGCCGGGGTGTATCGACGGTGATATCTTCGACTTCAATGGGCCGATAGACCATGAAACGGCCGTTTTGATCCGTAACCAGCATGATCATGCCGGAGCATTTGCCGAAACGTAACGCCAGGTGGACCGGATAAAAAGCGGCCGGGCTGCCGTCCTTTTGCAAAAGGCGGCCGCACCACGGCGTCGGAATCCTGAATTCCAGCCGAATCGGTTCTTTTTCCGCTGTAAAGGTGCGAGTGTAAAGAGCCGCTTCCTCTTCGGTTGGCGGTTGCAAGTCGTAAAAGTTGTCAAACGAAACCGTATACTCCAACGGCAAGGCGACGAATTGAAACCGCCCTTGGGCATCGGTCTTCACTTCGCGGGACACTTGCCGCTTCTCGCTTTCTTCAAAACTCAGGGCTTCATCACAGCGACTGTTGAGCAGCCAAAGCGGCAGCCCGGCGATCGGCTCGTTTTTTTCGCGGTCGATGACGATCCCCTCGACGGGAATCCCCTTTTGCATCTGGAATTGAATCGCATCGGGAACCAGAGGCTCTTCCAATTCGATGGGACAATCCGGGGCGGCATAGACCTTGTTCGGATCGGTAATCGTCAACCAGTACAGGCAAGGCCGATACAGATCGAGCGAGAAGCGGCCGTTTTCGTCCGTCACGGCTTCAAAAGAATCGTGACCGTACCCGGGATGAGTGATGCTTCGCCCCCAACCTTTGACCTTGAAATCGATGGCGGGCGTTCCGTCGGGCAGCATCGCACGACCTGTAACCGGGGTCGGGATGGCTTGGAGTTTTTCTTCGAAGTTTTTCTTGTTTCGGGCGGCCCACTCGCGATCGAGCTGTTCCGCGACGGTTAATTCCTCGGCGAAAAGCGGCAGATTCGAAGCCAAAACGAACGAAGCGAAGACGAAGACTTTAGCAAACAGGGTGCGCATGGTTTCCTCGAATGAGATGGGAAATGACAAAACAACCGAGCAAGGGGCATTTATAACCATTTTTCACTTGCGTTGCCAGATCGCGTCATTTTTAATGTGACATGCTGACAAGCGGTCGCCGCCCCATACTTCGAGCTTTGTCCGCCAAATCGGCGGCTGCGCGAGGTCTGTGATCGAGAAGAACAACCAAAAAGCAAGAACCGACGAGCCGCGACAGTCAGGGAGCGGTTGATTCGACTCTCCGCTTCCTAACGATCGCGGCACTGGTTCATTTTCTATGTTGACAAGGGCTAGCGGCCAACGACAGAGTTCGGAAAGAAGAACCGCGACTGGCCGTGCCAGAGGAGCAGGCCGGCGGCGACGGCGGTCAGGCCGAACAGGATCAGGGCGACACGGCTCGCTCCGTGTTCGATGAGCAACCCGGCATCGGTTGGCCCAACAGCCGAAAAGTCGCCGCCGATGTAAGCTCCGTTGGCGACCAGGCAGAACCCGGCGAAGAAGCGGAAAAGATACGCGACCCTCAATCGCAGCAGGCGGGCGACCGACCATAAGAGCAAGGGCAATACCGCCCCGCAGACGGCCCCGGCTCCGTAGACGAACAGCGGATGCTCGACGCCGGCGGTATCGGTCCGGGAGATCGGCAGCAGCACGACCCGCTCGACCGTCGCCCCGCTCCCCCACGCCGCGAGAGCGTGACCGAGTTCGTGGGCCGCTTCCATCCCAAACCAGCACGCGATCAGAAATAACAGGAGGAACAGAAAACGGTAGAGCATGGTTTGTCGAATTTCATGGGTATGAATTGCCGCAAACATGGGTTTATTGTAAACTGAGCCCGTTGTATTACTAACCCCCAAGATCGTGAATTCTTTTCAAGAACATCAGCGACCAACGGGAGCGGGTTATGACACACGGAGCGGAAGCTCCTTTGCGATCCCATCGCGATGGGTTTTCAATCAATTTTCCATTGAATTGCATCAACATGCGACTTTCCGATGACATTCAATCGCCTTTGCCGGGCGGCAACAAAAACGCCGAGCGGTCCGGGGACTGCCCCGGGTACGGCTTCGTCCCCGGCTCTTTGGGGGGGAACTTGTTCGCCGGGTTGCCGCAATCGCTGCCGGAAGAGTGGGTTGAGAACCTCGCCGTTTCGAAGAATGTTCGCATCGAAAGGATCGTTTCGACCGGGCAGGCCAGCCCGCCGGGGTTTTGGTACGACCAGCCGGAGCACGAATGGGTCGTCGTCCTTCGCGGGGAAGCGATATTGGAATTCGAGGGAGAAACCGAACCGCAACGGCTCTCGCCCGGCGATTACGTTGTGATTCCTGCCCATCGGAAGCATCGGGTTGCCTGGACCTCGCCGGACGAACCGACCGTTTGGCTCGCCGTGTTCTTCGAGTAGCCGCGAATCGGGAGGCGATGCTTGCCGCCGGAAAAATTGAAAATGAAATTCAAAGGACTGAAGTTCTAGCGCGATTTATTCCGCGTTACGTTCCCCGACGGTTGCCGAACCACTCGATTTGCATTCGAGGGCAATACCGATAACCTTTCGCCTCGCAGTAAGGAACCAGCCAAACGGCTTTTTCCCGAAGCGTATCGCGATCGGTTCCTTGCGGCATCAGGAGGACCCGGCCCGGTTCGATCCCGGAAAATTGCATCAGGTAGGCTTCGATTTCCGCGAAATCGGTCGGGCTATCGACGACGAATTTCAATTGGTAAGCATACTGGCCGATGAGCGAGCGGACGATGTCCGGCCGCTCGCGGTTGCTTTCGTGCCGTCGAATTCGGGCCGCCGGCTCATCGTCCGACGGCCGGGAATTGGAGAGCTTCGGGCTGATCGACATGAGATCGCACGGAGTCGTCGTATCGCGAATTCCGGCGGTCTCGATCGTGATCCGGAAACCGTTCGCGTGCAGCATTTCGCAGAGCGGGAGGATTTCCCGATGCAAGAGCGGTTCCCCGCCGGTCAGCACCACATCATTCGATCCGAAAGAACGGATGCGACTGAAAAT
>JAVBSX010000050.1:0-4576 GCA_031556455.1 Thermoguttaceae bacterium | reverse complement strand
GAAAATCACCATTCGGCTGAAGTGTTACGTAAAATCAATAAACACTAAATACTAACCCCAATCACTTTATGCCAAAAAACTTTCTCTCGATTTCCTGTTTGTTTCTCGCCTTGTCTTTTGGAATGTCGACCTGCTCCGTCGCGGCCGAACAAAAAACGGCCGTGCGACGCCTGCCGGTCAAGGTTTTCCGCGACAAAATGAAAGCCGGTTGGATCGGCCAAATCGCCGGGGTTTCCTGGGGCGCGCCGACCGAATTCCGGTTTCTCGAACGGATCATCCCGGAAAGCGACATGCCTGTTTGGAAGCCGGAAATGATTAACGACGCTTTCGGGCAGGACGATTTGTACGTCGAAATGACCTTTTTGCGGACGATGCAAGAGCACGGCCTCGACGTTTCGCTCCGGCAGGCGGGGATCGATTTCGCGAACAGCGGCTACGAACTTTGGCATGCCAATAAAGAGGGACGCAGCAACCTGCGGAGCGGGATCGCCCCGCTGGATTCCTCGCACCCGAAGTTCAACAAGCACGCCGACGACATCGATTACCAGATCGAGGCCGACTTTTCCGGCCTGATCGCCCCCGGAATGCCGAACGTCGCCGTCGAACTCGGCGATAAATTCGGCCGGTTGGTGAACTACGGCGACGGCGTGTACGCCGGGATGTTCGTCGGGGCGATGTACAGCGAAGCCTTTTTTGAAGATGACGTCGTCAAGATCGTCAAGACCGCGCTCGAAGCGATTCCCGCCGATTGCCAATACGCCGAAATGGTCCGCGATCTCTTGAAATGGTACGAGGAAGAACCGAACGATTGGGAAAAGACCTGGGCGAAGATCGAGGCCAAATACCAAAAGAATCCCGAATACCGCCGCTTCGCCTGCGACCACCGCGCATTTAATATCGACGCGAAAATCAACGGGGCGTACATTCTCATGGGCCTGCTGTACGGCAAGGGGGACCTCGACAAGACGATCATCATTTCGACCCGTTGCGGGCAGGATTCCGACTGCAATCCCTCGAACGCGGCCGGTGTTCTCTTTACGACGATCGGGTTTTCGAAGCTCCCGGCCCGGTTCAGCGAAAAGCTGGACGAAACCGGTGTCTTTTCGCACACCGCCTACAATTTCCCGGCGCTGATCGACGTTTGCGAACAACTTGCCCGACAGGCCGTCGCGAAAGAAGGCGGCTCGATCGAAAAGAACGCCGAAGGGGAAGACGTTTTCGTGATCCCGGTCAAAAAAGCGAAACTCGGTCCGACCATGAAATCGTGGGAACCGGGGCCCATCGCGAACAGCTTGTTCAGCGAAGAGGAAAAGAAACAAATCCGCTTCCCGGAACTTCGTTTCGAGACGCTGCAAGACGCGATTTCCCACTATTTTCCGGGCTGGACGCTCGTCGATTGCGGCCCGGATATGGAACCGGGGATGTTGACCGAATATCGCGGCAAAAAGAACGTGCTGCTGACACACCCGCTCAAACAAGGCGTTCCGTGCCGGTTGGTTCGGGAAGTGCAGATTCCCGCCGGAAAAAAAGCCGAACTCGACCTTTCCGTTTCCCATTATGAGGCGGGCGACTGGGACTTGATCGTTAAGATCAACGGCTCGGAGGTCAAAAAAGAGAGCATTGACAAAACAACCGTCGGGAAAGACGGTTGGCTTGACCTCTCGATCGACCTCTCGAAATATGCCGGACAAAAGGTCAAAATCGAGCTTCTGAACCAACCGAGCGGCTGGTTGTGCGAAGCCGGCTACTGGGCGAAGATCGATTTGAAAGTCGTTCGATAATTTAAGCAGAAACAAATGCGAAGTGGTGAAAACAACCTTTGCCAAAAAATGCGGTTGTCATTTCGACTGGAGCAACGCGGAGGGAAAAATCTCACCCTCGCGAAAGGGGGGGAATTTTGAGCCTCCAGGCGAGGGTGAGATTTCTCGCTCTGCTCGAAATGACGCGACATGATCCCCATTTTGCGGAGCCCAATTCACCGACTTTGGGCAAAGAACAATCAGAGCGGGAAGCGTAAGCGAGCGATTGATAACATGCTCGCTTGTGTTTCCCGCTCTTTTTTTTCTTGTCGCAATTTCCGTCGCGTTTCCCATAACGCAATAGGCAACTTGCCTTTTTTGAATTTTTTCCGTTTTTTCCAGAAAAATGAAATAATTTCTAAAGGAAGATCAGGTCGAGAGCAACAACCTGTTTGAGTGGGTCGTACAAAGAGAACGGTTTTCAGTTCTCTTCAAGTTTCCAACAATTTTTGACAATAATAACCAATTCGTACAAGGACGTACATAACCGTGTTGACTTACATTCGCAAAATCCTTTTTTCCGCCGTTTATATATTCGTGTTCGGTGTCATCATTCCGGTTTGGATCGCTTCGGTCAGAGCGGAATCTTTGCAAACCCTTCAACCCGAAACCACCCTTGCCGAACCGGTCGCCCGGCTGGTCGGCAACACCCGGAAACTCCTTTTGAGCCGTCTCGAAGCGACGCGCCAAAAGAATCGGGCCGTTCGAGTCGTTCCGGTAACCCAAGGCGTAATTTGGACCGGCATCGAATCGAACTCCCCCTTCGCGTCGTTCGAGAGAACCAATGCGTCGTGTGTTGTCGCTTCGTAATCTGAACGGCCTTATCTCGAACAGAAGCCGGAAAGGAGCCGTACCTGGCGCATTGACGGTGTGTTGGCGTTCAATCCCAACACGCCGTCGATGTGCTGCGCTCCTTTCCGGCTTTTCTCTGTTGCGAAAAACTCTTTTCGTAAGACTTCAGCCGTTTGGAGTTTTGACAACAAACCTCCTCAACCCGTCATTTCGAGTGAAGCGAGAAATCTCACCCTCGCCGAAAAGGCAGAGATTCCGGCCCTCGCGCGAGGGTGAGATTTCTCCTTACGCTGCGCTTCAGTCGAAATGACGAAAACACCATCCGGTTGAAGTATTACTACTTTTCTCATTTCGCAAAATTTTCTGCGAGTCTTATCCCAAGAGACCGGACGAAGGATTATAATGATCGGTTCGACCGCTCGCGGTCCCGACCGATGTCCGATGCTTCGCCCGTCGAACACCGTGTCGTTTTGACGCTTTGTCATAATCGGCAAGACAACAGTCTCTCCCTTTACATATGCGGCCTTATTTTTTCGGAGTAGAATTGTGATTGTGTTTTTGGTTCCCGATGTTTCCCCGATTCAACTCCAACATTTGCTCGAATTGCTGCAAAAGCATGGTTTGCACGGTTTCCAAACCGAATTCGACGGCCGAACGGTTGTTCTGACCACGGAAATACGGTCCGGCTATTGTGCGAATGTTCCGGAACTTCAAGCCGCCTTGTCCGATATTCCCGGGATCGAGAAGATCGTCCGCGTCGCCGAACCGTATCCGTTGGTCGCCCGCAAGGTCCGCGAAGAACGTTCTCGCGTCCAAACCGGCTCGCTGTCCCTCGGCAACGGAACCTTCGGAATCATCGCGGGCCCTTGCACGGTCGAAACCGAAGGTCAAACGCTTTTAACCGCTCTCGCCGTCAAAAAAGCCGGAGCGCACGCCCTGCGCGGCGGGGCCTTCAAACCGCGAAGCAGCCCTTACGCTTTTCAAGGGCTCAAGGAACAGGGGCTCAAAATCCTCGCGAAGGCCCGGGAAGAGACCGGGCTCGCGATCGTAACCGAAGCGATGTCCCCCGAAGAGGTCCCGCTCGTCGCCGAATACGCCGATGTCGTCCAAATCGGAACCCGCAACGCTCAAAATTACCGGCTGCTCCAAGCGGTCGGAAAAATCCGCAAGCCGGTCCTGCTCAAGCGGGGCTTCGGTTGCTCGCTTGAGGAATTTCTCATGTCGGCGGAATATATTTTGGCGGGCGGCAACCAACAGGTGATTCTTTGCGAGAGGGGGATTCGCACGTTCGAGTCGTTTACCCGATTTACCCTGCCGCTTGCGGTCGTTCCGGAATTGCGAACGAAAACGCACTTGCCGATCCTCGTCGATCCGTCCCACGCGACGGGCAACGGCGATTTCGTGATTCCGATGTCGGCGGCGGCGACCGCGGTCGGGGCGGACGGGCTGTTGATCGAAGTGCATCCGGAGCCGAACGCCGCCCTTTGCGACGGCCGCCAATCGCTGACGTTCGAAGAGTTCGAAAGACTGGTCCGGACTTGCGAGCAAATCTTCCCGATCGCCCGCAAAGAGTTCGCCGAATAGCCCCGGCGAAATCGAACTGCAATCGCGACGGGACTCTCGGTCGCAACTCAGAACCCGAAAATTCTTGTCACACACTCGCCGAAACGGGACTCTTATCTTTATTGATCTTCATGAAAAAAACCGAGCACGGCAAACAGCAGCCCGAAGCGTAAGCGCCGGGTTTGGCCCGTGTTCCCGCGTCGAAAACCGGGCGCTAACGCTTTGGACTTTGAATTCAGTTCGGAAAAACTTGTAAATTAAAAACAAACCATGAGCACGGCGAATGAAGGCAACATTCTGGAGGCGATCGAACAGGCACGCGGCGGCGACACCGGCGCGTTCGCGCGGATCGTGCGGCAATACCAGTCGCTCATCAGCGGCGTGCTGTGTAGCGCGACCGGCGATTTTCACCGCTCGGAAGA
>JAVBSX010000200.1:0-14304 GCA_031556455.1 Thermoguttaceae bacterium | reverse complement strand
GATGCTTTACCCGCTCGATCTGGTCGCCGTCGAAGAGCGGTTCGGCTCTTGGATGAACCAATACGCCTACTGCAATTATATTACCCCGCAAAAACTGTTGGAACTCGGGACCGTCAAGAACGGGGCGATTGAAATGGCCGGCCGACGATTTTCGACGCTGGTCGCGACGTTCGAGCCGTTTCCGTCGGCCCGGCTTTTGGAAATGGCCCGGCAGTTGGCCGAACAAGGAGGCCGGGTCGTTTGGGCCGGTCCGGTGCCGATGCTCACCGACGAAGGGCAGGACGCTTACGCGAAATGGGCGGAGATTTTCGGCGTCGAATACAAGCCGCTCGCCAACGAGGGGATTCCGCTCCCGAGCCGTCGGGTCGAATTCGAAGGGACGCTCGGGAAGGTCGGGCCGCAAACGATTTTGACCCATTTTCTCGTCGATCATGTGTACCCGATCGCCGATCCGAAAGAGACCGAGGTCGTCGCGAAACTCGGCAAGTCTGTCGTCGGCACCCGGCGTGCTTTTTCGGGCGGCGGCTCGGCGACGTTTCTCGGTTTTCGGCCGCTCGACAACCAATCATGCTCCCTCGGGTACGATACCAGGACCTGGTTTGACGTTTTGAACGCTCTCGGAGCCTATCCGGGGAGCGGAAAGTTCGCGGATGTCAACGACAACACGGAATATCTTTCCCGGACGGGAGATTACATCGTTTGTCGTTTTCCGAACAAGGCGATCTCGATCGCTCACCATCTCAAATCGTTGAAAGAGGATTGGGACGGCGGGTTTGCCCGGGATCGCGACAAGGACGCGGCATATATGAGCAAGAACCCATTGCCGCCGGATACGCTTGCTCTCAAGGATTTCAAGGTTAACGGGCATTCCGTCGATTTCGAGGGGAACGGTTTCGTTTCGTTCCGCGTCGGCGATCAGGGAGAACTGCTCGGCTTCGCCGGGCAGGGAATGAGCCGGATCTCGGTCGACGGGAAGACGACCGTTTTTTCCGAGAACCCGATCCCGTTGCTCATGTTCGCCCCCGTGCCGCAATCGCGGTTGGTCGAAGGGGGAGCGGTTTTTGAAATCCTGATGCACGGAACGGGAACCGTCAACATCCCGTTTGCGACCTCCGGAAAGACGTTCAAGGTTTTTGCCAACGGACCGACCCTCGGTTCGAAAGGGGAAGAAGTCCCGGTTCGTCAATCGGAAAATGTGTTGACACTTGAGATCACCCCGGAACTCTCGGGACGCACCCTTTGGGTCGTGCCGAAAGACTGACGATATTTTCCAAAAAGGTCGTTTTTCGTAAAACTTCAGCCGAATGGTGGTTTTCGTCATTTCGACTGAAGCGCAGCGCAAGGAGAAATCTCACCCTCGCGAGAGAGGCTGATTTCGACCCTTTCGGCGAGGGTGAGATTTCTCGCTCCGCTCGAAATGACGAACGGTAAGGTTTTATTTCAAAAAACTCCAAACTGCTGAAGTATTGCATATTCCCTAAAAGGGTCGTTTTATATTTTCCTATTCCCCTTTTATCAACCTGTTCCGGCCCGCCGCCGAATTTCCTGCTTCGTAATTTTTTATGCCCATTAACGTTGTTTGCACCGGCTGCCTGAAACGCTTTCAAGTCAGCGACAAATTCGCCGGCAAAAAAGGGCCTTGCCCGAATTGCAAGACCATTATCGAAATTCCCAAGGAGCAGGTGATCGTCCATGCTCCGGAAGAATTCGTCTCCGGCGGCAAAACCGTCAAAGGTCGGGCGATCCTCAAGCCGCTCGAACGGCTCAGCACGGAATTCAAACTACAGGATGTGCTGATCGGTGCCGCCGGTTTTTTGATCGTCGTCGTCCTCGCCGCTTTTCTCGGTTATTTGGAGCTTATGCCGCTGATCTGCGACATCATCGGCACGATCGGGCTGTTTCTCATCTCGGCTCCGCTCGCCTTTTTCGGATATCAACTCTTGCGGGAAGGGGACGAATTGGAGTTTATCGAAGGGCGAAAACTGTTCAATCGGGCGGCATTGTGCGGATGCGCTTATTCCGTTTTATGGGTTGTCTTCGAACTGTTTTCCAAATACCTCGGAGCGGAATCCTATTATGTCTGGATCATTCTCGTTCCTTTTCTCTTCCTTTCGTTGATCGCGGCCTATGGAATTTTCGATTTCGATTGGACACGTTGCTTTTTTCATTATCTGATATTTTTGGGACCGGTTCTTTTGTTGCGAGGACTGATCGGCTTGGGTTGGATTTGGAACATTGCCTCGGAAGTCTCGGGCAATCCCGGCACCCCCTTCCCACCGCCGCCGGGAATGGGCGGTCGTTGAGAGAATCGTACACGGTATTGCGGAAAATCTTTCGGTGTTTTCGAGTTGCGGCACGATTCGAAATTTGGCATCCGGTCGCGACTTTGCAAAGCACAAACTGCCTGTAAGGATTGTAGGGGTCAAGTGTTTTGGGGGCGATTTTCTCAAGGCCGAATGTTTGTCGCCCGATGATATTATTACGGACAACTCGCGATTTTGGCTTACGTCCTGCGAAATCGCGATATTTGTAACGGCATTATACATATTGGCGTTTGCCAATCTCAGGTCGTTTTTTCACGCTTTTGCCGCTGTTTTTCCCGCGAAAAGCAGGAAAAATATGTGATGTAGAAAAGGGTTTTTCGTTGTCATTTACGGTCTTTTGCGGTTCATTCGTTTTTGTTTCGGAATCATTCAAAGTATTTCGAAGCAAAAAATACCAAGTTTTCAACAAAAAATTTCCGGAAAAAATTGACGTAGCGGTGTTGAATTGGTAGGATAACGGAGAGAAAGTGTTCCGTGTATTCGAGAAATACCGGGTCCGAACGCGTTCGTTGGAATTTCTTTTCCCATCGAATTCGAATTTTTCGGCTCGGTTTTGATCCTATTAGAAATGGTGGAATATAATGGACGTACAATTGGTGGTTGCCGCAGGTAATAAAGCCGGTCAGATCATTCCAATCACAGGAGAAAAGTTTATCATCGGGCGTGCCGATGATTGTCATCTCAAACCGAGAAGCGAGCTGATCAGTCGATATCACTGTGCGATCGTTTCCGAAGAAGGATATGTCGCCGTTCGCGATCTCGGGAGTAAAAACGGGGTTTATCTCAACGGCGAACGGATTTCCCTGGAAAGCGAACTTAAAAACGGAGATAAGCTTAACGTCGGACCGTTGGAATTCGTCGTCCAACTTTCCGTTGGAATGAAGGGCGCCAAAAAACCGAAGGTCGAATCGGTTGGAGAAGCGGTGGTTCGGACCGCCGAGATGGGAGCGGGCACGAAAACCGACACGGATGCCGCAGAGGCGAACGTCGCCGACTGGTTGCTCGGAAGCGACGAAAGCGATCAGGGACAGGAAACCAAAACCGCCGAATACGACCAAGCGGCTCCCACGGTCGGGGTTTTCGTGCCCGAGCCGAGCGACCCTCCGAAAGCCGCGCCCGAGGAAGTCAAGATTCAACCGGAAGCGGCCTCCAAAAAAAATGCCAGCGGTCGAGATGCCGCGGCCAATTTGCTGAAAAATTTCTTCAAAGGAGGAAGATAACGGCGTAGGGCCGTTTCGTCGGATCGGGATGTTTTTGACGATGTTCCAATGCCCAGTCGCGAATTTTTTCGCCGCAACCCCGAAACGGTCCGATGTTTGTTTTACGGTACGCGTTGATTGTTTTTTCAGTGGGAATTTTTTTCTTTGAAACGACAGGTGCGGTTTGTCGTGCTCAAACGACGCCGCCCCTTTTTGCGACACCTGAATCGCCGACGCCTTCTTCCCCTATTTACAAGGTTTTCATTCCGACGGATGTTAACGGAAATCCTCTTGAGGATTATTTCGTTCCCGGCGGAATACTTCGGGATTTTTCGCTCACGAAAAGCGGGCAGGCAGCCGCCCAAGATCATTGGGTTATCGTTGCAGCGAAGTATCAAGGTACATTTTCGTTGAATACGAATATTCCCTCCGCTCCCGGCATGCCGCTTCAAGGTGTTTCGATTAGCGGCATGCGAGCGATTTTTGAAATCGAATCGGAGAGCGAAAACGTGACGCTCGTCCTACCTCCCTTTCCGCTTCTTCCGGAGGGAGCGAAATGGGACGGTCAACCGATCCAGGTGCTTGTTCCCCAAAAACCGATTTCCAAGTCGATTGAAGAAGGCGAAAAAGAACGGAGCTTATCCGAAGCGGAACCTTTGATTTTTATGCTCGCCCACCAAAAAAAGGGGAAACATTTCCTTGAGCTGGCGTTGAATCCGGAAATCAAACAAGTTGACGAAATCCAACGTCGGATTTCTTTTGAAATTCCGAGGATTCCCGACGCGATTTTAGAGCTGTACCTTTCTCCGGACATGCCGGCCGTCACGGTCGAAGGTTCGCTCGGCCCGCTTACCAACGAGCCGGGAAAGCTTACGGCCAAGCTTGGCCCAAGCGATCGCTTGAGTTTGTCTTGGGTTGACGACACGCTCCGGACGGGACAGGCCGCCACGGAACAAGAACAACTTTTTTGGCTTCGAGCCCGGCCGAACCAGATTGATGTCGCCGCCCTCTATAAATTTCGCATCGTCTCGGGAAAAATTGGGCAACTGTATATCGCCGCGGATCCGAAAATGCAGATGATCGGACCTCCTTTGTGCGATTCTCCCGATATTAAAATCGAATCGACCGAAGCTCTCGCGAACACTCCGGGCGTTTACCGCATCGTTTTTCAGGAACCGATCATGGGAGCGGTTACGATACAAGCCAATTACCTTTATTTAAGGAATTTTTCAGGAATCGGTATCGTGCGTTTGCCTGAAATACCGGAAACGAAAATAAAACCAGGCAAATCCTTATTGGCGATTTCGTTGGATTCGGTTCTCGAAAGTGATAATCTTCAACCTTCAACGGCGACAATCGATCGTTTTCAGCAGGATTGGGGACCTTCCGAAGATGTTCCGCTTGCCGTTTATAACCTTCCGATGTCCGATGCTTCCTGGAATCTCGCGATTCGTGCCAAGCCTCTCGAGGTCCGCGCCGAGGTCCGACAATCGGTATTGGTTCGACCGAACCAATCGCATCTTGTTTTCGAAGCGAATCTTGAAACACGGGAACAGATTTTCGAACAAACGTTTTTTATTCCCGAATTTATGGAAATCGAACGCGTTGAAATTCGCGAATCCAAGAATTTCATTCCCGTTCGTTGGGTTCCTCGAAGCGAAATCATTGAAATTCCAGCTCCCGGCCCCTCTCCCAGAATTTATCGTTTCAGGGAAGTAACGATGTTTTTCGAGAAGCCCTTGTCCGGCTCTTTCGAGATTTCCGTTCGCGGTCGGCTGTTGTCCGTCGACGGAAATGATCGAAATATCCCCGTTTTGGCTTTGGGGCAAGTCGCGATCGGGAATTGCACGATCGACGTTTTCCGGGATTCTTCCGTATTGCTTCATTCCTTTTCGTCTCCCGCGAATTGGAAAAAAATGGAGTACCACGACGAGCAAAAAGAAACGCCGCTCGACGGTATTCTTCTCGGGAGCTGGTTGATTCCCCCCGAATCGTTTTCCGCTTTCCTTCCCGCTTCCGAACGCTCCTCTTCCAACGCGAAGGCCAAGTCTCGGGAAGAAGCATTTTTCGAAACGGCCTCCTACACCGCCGTCCCCAACGAACCGGTGTTGAGCGGTCGTCAAATTTCCAAATTGCACCGCAATCTCAATAACGACCGCTGGGAAATGGTCGTTGATTTCAAATTGGATATCGCCGAAGGGGAGATCAACACCATTCGGCTGCTTTACGACGAAAATTGCGGTTCGACACCAACGATCACTCCGCCCATGAAATGGGACATTCTTCCCGCACGGGAAGGCGGCGGACGGATTTTGGAATTGCGCCCTTCGCAACCGATCGGCGGGACAACCTGGTTTTCAATCAAAACGACGGTCAATGTTCCCACGGAATCGGTCGCTTTACCCAAGGTGTCTCTCGAAGGCAATCCTCCCCTCAAACACTATGTCGTTTTGCCGACGAAATTGCAACTGAAACCGATCGAATGGGATAAAAAACGGCTCTCGGCGGTCGCCCCTTCCGAAATCGCGGATTTTTTGATCGGCCGTCGGCCGGACGGCGATGCGAAACCGGCAGACGCACATTCACTCAAAGTCTCGGAAGATTTGGCCGTTTTTCTGGCCAATGGTCCCGATTTCAGCGTTTCGATCAACGCGAGAGGGAATCGCCCGAATGTCCAATTGAACGATGTTAATCTTTATCTCAGGAAGAACGGAGTGATTTCGGGAATCTCTTCTTTTGATTTGAGAGGAGATGGTGCCGATCATTGCGTTTTGAAATTGCCGGAAGAATTCGAATTGATACGGATTGCTTCCGGAGGGATCACCTCCAAAGGAACAAGCCTCTCTCCCGGCCGCTGGCGGGTCGAAATTTGGCCCAACCACCTCCCGCAAAAAATCGAAGTGATTTTTCAAGGAAAAATTCCTGAAGCCTCGCTAAAAACCGTACCAATCGCCGAATCCGATGTTGTCTTTCCCGTTAAGGACGCGCGAGAGGTCGGAGCCGAACAAACCTTGCCCTTTTTTACATCTCCGGATCCTCATTCGCTCACGATTCTCTTGCCGCAATTGGAATCGGTTCCCGTCGTTGAAACCGTCTGGACGATGACCTTGGAAAATCCGGAAAGATCCGGACCGGTCCGCTATTTCGTCAAACAACAAAACGATGCGAACCCCGCCCCGCTTCCGGAACAACCCCAAGACCATGAAACCGTCTTTGCCGCATGGGAAAAAGAAGCGGTTGCCGCGCTTTCCTATCGGGAAGCGATTCCGATTTTGCTTCGGATCGATTTGACGCGGCTTTCCAACATGCAAATCATGATGGAGGCCTCCGCCGGTTCTCTTCCCAGTTCGCGAACGGACATCACCCGCTGGTATTCGTATTGGGGGCGCAATTGGTGGGGACTGAAAAATGAAATGGATTCCTTGGCGAGCTTTCTCGAATCGGAGGGAGACAAGAGCTGCCCCAATACGGTTTTTCGTTCGCAAAGTTCCCTCTCCGGTCCCTTGGCGACGCTGTTCGGCCTGATTCAGACATCTGAACAAAATCTGCGGGAAAGTCGTCGGGCGCTTCAGGAGTCCTACGAAAAAACCGTCGCCCTTTTCGGATTGGAATCGCAGGACCGGGAGTTTGCGGAAGGAGAAATGCTCCTAACGAACGCTTTTGCCATTTTTCGAATGAACCAATTGGAAAACACTTCCTACCTGTTTGGTGTCTCCGGCGAGAATGTCGCAACCATGCAATTGGTTTCTTTCCCGCAAAAGACAGGGTTCTGGGATCATGCGACGGTTCGTTGGAGCCTCGCGGCCCTCTTGGGAATGGGGTTGTTGATCATGATTCGCGGCATGCATCCGCGAAGGCTTTTCCGACAATATCCTTTTTTTGTCGGAACCGCTCTCGCGATCATCTTTTGGCTGGTCCTGGTCCCCGGAATCCTCGGCCTCGTTCTCCTCCTTTTGATTTGGCTCGCGATGATTTGGCCGGCCTGGTTCCGAAAACAACCCCGGTCTTTGGAAATGATGCGGGAATAAGTCCGATTCCTTTCGTTCATAACGAGAAAAGAAACAACACAAAAGACAATACGAGCCGGGACCTGCGGTCCCGGTTTCGCTCACTCCGGGAAAAGAGATCACCTCAAAAAGGGGGACAAACCGGGGGCACAGCCCCCGGCTCGTGTCGAAAAAAGGTTAATACAAAAATGACCCCTTCGGTTGAAGACGCGTTTGTTTATTGCGAAAAGCTGGCCCGCTCCCATTACGAGAATTTTACCGTCGCGAGTTTTTTGCTCCCTCGGAAATTGCGGCGACCGTTTTTCGCCGTGTACGCCTATTGCCGGCATTCCGACGATCTCGCCGATGAGAGCGCAACCCCGGCAATCGCCTTGGAACGTCTGTACGCCTGGGAAAAAGATTTGGATCGCTGCTTTCAAGGCGAGGCGGAACATCCCATATTCGTCGCCTTGCGGGAAATCATCGTGCAACATCGGCTGCCGAAAGAGCCGTTTGCCGATCTGCTGAGCGCCTTTCGCCGCGATCAAACCCAGCAGCGTTACGAAACGCTGGACGATCTGCTCGATTATTGCCGCTGCTCCGCCAATCCGGTCGGCCGGATCATCCTGTATCTCGCGGCGAGCGCGGCCGGAACCCCGCCGCCGGACGAAGAGATGCTCGGTTACTCCGACGCCGTTTGCACCGGCTTGCAATTGGCCAATTTTTGGCAAGACGTCGCACGGGATTGGGAGAAAGGGCGGCTTTACATCCCGAAGGGGATTTGCCGCAACTTCGGATATCTTCCCAAAGAAATTTTTCCCGAGGAGCCGGGGAACATCGATCGTTTTGACAACAAAGAAACGTTCCGCACGATGATGGGCTTTCTGGTCGACGATGCCCGCGAACGGCTCCGCTTCGGCCGCGCGTTGGTCCGGCGGGTCCCCCGATTCTTGCGTACCGACATCGCTCTGTTCGCCGACGGAGGGCTGGCGATTCTTGAGGCGATTGAAAAAATTCGCTTCGACGTTTGGAAACGTCGACCGACCGTTTCAAAAGGGAAAAAACTGCTGCTCCTGCTCAAAGCGCTTTTGCGATGATCAAGCAGGTCGGTAACACTTCAACCGAATGGTGATTTTCGTCATTTCGACGGAAGCGCAGCGCAAGGAGAAATCTCACCCTCGCGAGCAAGGCTGATTCCAGCCCTTTCGGCGAGGGTGAGATTTCTCGCTCCGCACAAAATTTGACAAGCGTCCCTTACTCGCGATTTTCGCTCCAGGTCAACTCCGCGGTTCCTTCGCCGATCATGATCCGATCGCGGAAAGGGGCCAAACACTGCACCTTGAGGGTTTCCGTACCGTTCCCTTCCGGGGCGGTTCCGCGAAAAACGATAACCCGCTTCTCGCCGTAAGCGATTGGCTCCCCCTCGAAATCCCACGATTCCGGCAGCCCGAATCGCTTGGTATCGCCTTGCAATTCCAGTCGCGGTCCCGCTTCCGGCGTCCAAGGCACACAGCCGTCGTTCGAGAGTTCGACCGACAACTCGAACGGCTCTCCCGGCACCAACGGCGGCGGCGCGATTTGCACGCGGGCGGCAAACTGCTTGACGCCGATCACGTATTCCAACGAAGCGTCGTACCCCAAAACCCATTCCTTGTACGGCCAGGTCAATTTTCCCGCAACAGTGTGCTTCAACATTTCGCTCGGGACTTTCGCCGTTTCGTCGTTGAAACGTCGGGCTAATTCGAAGATTTCCGCGTTCATGCCCAGCAATTCTTTCCGTTCGGGTTCGGGAAGCGGCGTCGGAGTTGCCGCGGTTTTCGACCGTGCGACGACCGTATCCAACATCTTTCCGAACAGTTCGGCCCGCCGAAGCTGGTACTCGAAAAAACTGTCGTACAGCCCGACCTGGGCCAGCCATTTTTCGTGGGCTTCGT
Organism: Thermoguttaceae bacterium; assembly: GCA_031556455.1. Classification (GTDB taxonomy): domain Bacteria; phylum Planctomycetota; class Planctomycetia; order Pirellulales; family Thermoguttaceae; genus JAVBSX01. The sequence continues at coordinate 4,861 of JAVBSX010000200.1, read as the reverse complement.
TTTTGAAACGCCCTTTGAATTTCCCGAACTGTCGACGAAACTCTTCGAGTTTGCGGCGGCCTTCGTCGACGACGGCCGCGCGCTGTCGCTCGTCCAGTTTCAACCAGTCGTGCGGCAGCAGCCGGTCGCGCACGATTTCCCAGAGCGATTCATACGCTTGGGAAAGCCCGACGAACGCGATCGCGTTCTCGAAGCCGAACATCCGGCCGCCGATCTGGTACCGGAATGTGTTGACCGTCGCCGTCGGCTGTTCGCCGAAATAGCCGAGCGATTCCCACGGCAGTTCCGTGCCCCGAAACGCCCCGCCGATCCAAAAACTGTTGCGGTCAGACAGCAGCCGCTTCATTTGCGGAGAGGAAGGCAACCGAAAGGCCCCACTGTAAGGATTGTCCAACCATGTGTCCCCCATCGGCGCGACGCGATCGAATTGCCGGCTCAACAGCCCCAGGCCGCTTCCGTGCCCGACGAGCAGCAAGTCCTCCGGCAGCAACGGGTCCAATCGCGGCTGGTACGCATCGAAATACGGATACACCGCGATCGTTCCCTTGAAACCCTGGTCCCGCAAGAGATCGTACGCCAAGAGGCACGCTTCCCACGCCGGGCTTTTCGTGCGGGAATTGTTGACGAATTCCTTGTACTCCTCAGTGTCGTCCAAGCCGCCGTTGTCGTCACGAATCAGCACGAAACCGTCGACGGGATACAGTTCCCTGATCTCGCGAAAATATGCCCGGAGAAATTCCTGGTATTTCGGATGGGTAACCCGGGGGACCTTTCGGTTCTTCGGCGTCGTCGCCTCGGGATATTTTTCCTCGAACGAGGTCGGGATCGTGCCGAGCGGAATCCAAAGCCAAATCTTGACGCCGCGATCGTGCAGGTACCGGGTCAGGCGAATCGATTTCTCGTGATACATCTCGAAATCGACGAACCGGGCTCCGGAAAGTTCGTCGTACGCCGCCGGGTCGTCCGACCAAAGTTCCGGCATGTATTTGTAACGGATCGGCATCTTCCAGTTCCCCCACATGCCGAGACAGCCCATCACGTTCATTCCCGAATCGGCGAGCTGATCGAACGTCGATTTCCATTCGGTTTCGTCGCCGTACGGAAAGTCGACCTCGAAGTTGCCGCCGCCGAACCCGCCGCTACGCAGATCGACGACCGGATTTTCGGCGATGAGCGGCACGGTTATGGTCTTGTCGTCGATCGGCATTTTGCGCAAGACTTGCGAAACGCCTCGAAACAGCCCGAATTTCGTGCCGGCGAGAATTTCGACGCCGCTCCGTTGCGGCGAAGCGACGACGGCAAAACCGTCCCCGCGAATATCGACGGCTTCGGGACCGTCGAGCAATCGCAAGCCGACCTCACACACCGAATTTTCGCTCGCGACCGTTTCGAGCGTCGCTTCAATGCCCTTTTGCCGCAACCTGTCGAGCAGCAACTCACCGACCGATTGCGCTTCGTCGGTACAGCCAACCCGGAGCGGCGCGTTCAACGGTTGCGAACGGATCGGATCGGTTTGAACGACCAACCCTTGCTCAAGCAGCTGCAGCAAACCATCCCGGTTTTCCCATTCGCTCATTGGATAAAACGTCAATTGCCGCCGCCAAAACCGCCCGTTGACGCTTTCTTCGCCCCGCTCGAACGAAAACGTTTTCGTTCCGCGACGTACGATTCCAACGCTCTTGATCGCCGCCGCGTAGTCTTTGAAACCGTAGTAAGGTAAATGCGACTGTTCATAGGGAAGGTTTTCGCTCGTACCGGAGAGCGGCAATTCGTATTCCAAACAGCAGTCCAACCAGGGAGAGCGTCTATCCCAGGGTCGTTCGTCGGAAAGAATCTCGATTTGACGATTGGCATAAATCCGGTACGTCAATCCCACGCTCGGCCCGTGTTGCGGTTGCAAAATAAAATTGAGCTCCGTCAACGCGGCGTTGGACGAACGCGAAACCAGTCTCACCGTCGGCGGCGGCTGCTCGGCCTCCTTTTTCATGCTCACGACGGGCGAAAGGTAACCCGGCCCGACGTAGGTGATCGGCTCGGCCGTTCCTTCGCCGAGATCGAAAAAACGATAACTCAGCGGATCGCTCAACACCGATTCCTCGCCGAGCTGAACCGACGTCAATTGACCGGTCCGCTCATTGACAAGGACGGTGATTTCCGGATAGGTGATCCTCAGCACCTCGTTTTCCCGGACCAAGGCACTTTGCTGATCGGGTGCGCCGGGAACGAGATCGACCAGTTTCCAATGTCCCGGCGGGACTCGAACCGAGAAAACGAGCAGGTCTTCGGCGGACGGTTTTTCGAGCGGTGCCGTCAGCTTCGCCCGCCAATGGGCCGCCCCTTCCCGCAGAGAAAAAGGAACCGCTTCGCTGTCGTACCGCAAACTCACGTTCCGCCAATCGATCGCCTCGGGGTTTCCCAAGCTGCCGACGGGCACCTCGACCGTGGTCTCAGCATCGCACGACGTCGGATTATAGAGTCGCACCGACGCGATCGGCGAGCGATCCTCTTCCGCCGCGAAAAGCGGTAAGGCGACGGTTAGGGAAATCGCGAGGCAACCCGAGACGAAAGAAAATAGGTTTCGTTGCAAAGACATCGACCGATCTTTCTGAAATAAAAGAGTGCGGAAGGGAGAAGAGTATACCGTAGCCGGTATAAGTGGGGACCCGGCGTCTGCGCCGCTCGGCTAAACGGCCCGACTCACAAAATTGGTTTTGTGCTGTGCTACGCTCCCTGTTCCTTTTTAATTTGCCCGCCGATAATGACCGTGTGCGCCTGTCCGGTCAACTCACAACCGAGATAAGGGGAATTCTTGCTTTTGGAATGCAACGTTTCGGTCGAGACCGTCCATTTTTTTTCCGGGTCGATAATCACCACATCGGCGTCCGCTCCGATGCGAAGGGTCCCCTTGGTCGTTAGCCCGAGGATTTTGGCCGGATTGGTCGACATTTTTTCGATCAGCATCGACCAATCGAATTTGCCCGGAATAATAAATCTCGTGATCATTAGCGGCAAAGCGGTTTCAAGGCCGACGATTCCGAACGGAGCCTGGTCGAGTTCCCGCATCTTTTTTTCCGGGGCGTGCGGGGCATGATCGGTCGCGATCGCATCGATCGTCCCGTCGATGAGTGCTTCGAGGCAGGCTTTGACATCGTCGTCGCTCCGCAGCGGCGGGGCCATTTTGAAATTCGAATCGAACGAGCGAAGAGCCTCATCGGTGAGCGTCAAATGATGCGGCGTCACCTCGGCGGTCACCAAAACGCCGCGTTGTTTGGCCCGGCGGATCGATTGAACGGCTCCGGCCGTCGAAACGTGCATCACATGTAGCCGCCCGCCGGTCGTTTCGGCCAAAGTGATGTCGCGCGAAACCATCACGTCTTCGGCTTCCGCCGGCATCCCGCGGAGCCCGAGCTGGAGCGAGACATGCCCTTCGTGCATCACACCGCCCTGGGTCAGCGATTTGACTTCGGGATGAGAAAAGACCGTTTTGTCGAACATCCGACAGTATTCGAACGCGTGCCGCATCAGTTTGGCGTCTTCGACGGACGACCCGTCGTCGCTGCAGGCGACGGCACCGGCTTCGAAGAGCTGGCCGAGCTCGGCGAGCTCCTTCCCTTCGCGGTTTTTGCTGACGCAACAGATCACGTAAACGTTGGACCGGCCGGCGCGAACGGCTTTTTGGCGGACGAGCTCGACGCTCGCCTGGGAATCGAGCGGCGGTGAGGTGTTCGGGCAGCAGCAGATCGAAGTGAACCCGCCGCACAGGGCGGCGAGGGTCCCGGTTTCGATCGTTTCGTCCTCTTCCTGCCCCGGCTCGCGAAGGTGAACGTGCAAGTCGATCAGCCCCGGGACGACGATCATGCCGGCGGCGTCGATGATCCGGTCCCCTTCGCGAGGCGGGGAATCGTATTCGCAAATTCGGCCTTCCTCGATGCGGATATTAAGGTTCTGGTCCAGTTTTTGGCTGGGATCGACGACACGACCGTTTTGAATGTAAATGCCCATAAAAAGATGGTTTGGCGTTTGGACGGAGGTTGCATCAAGCATGAATCCTACATTTTCAAGAGAACTGCAAAGTCTCGTCATTTCGACCAAAGCGCAGCGCAGGGAGAAATCTCACCCTCGCGCGATGGCCGGAATCTCTGCCTTTTCGGCAAGGGTGAGATTTCTCGCTTCGCTCGAAATGACGCTCTCTGTTTTCTCGATTTTCTCACGAATTCAACTTTGCGGTTTTCTTGCCTACATTTTAACCCCGCACCAAAAAAAATAAAGACCGCGAAACACGACGGCCTTTTTTGCTAGAATACAACTCTCCCCACTCCCCACTCCCCACTCCCCACTTCCCATGGTTCCCACCGAGGCGGTCATCCTCCGAACGGTCGATTTCAGCGAATCGAGCCTTGTTTTGACGTTGTATTCGCGGGATTTCGGCAAGATCAGCGCTTTGGCGAAAGGGGGCCGTCGGCTCAAAGGACCGTTCGAGTCCTCGCTCGATCTGCTGGCCCGGGTTCGAACGGTGGTGCTCCGCAAAACCTCGGGGGCGCTCGATCTTTTGACGGAATCGAAACTGCTTTGGCGGTTTCGCCCCGGTCCGGAGAATCTCGGCGGGCTGTATGCCGGTTACGTTCTCGCCGAACTCATCAACGCATTGACCGAAGAAGGAGAGCCCAACGCCCCGCTTTACGATTTGGCGGCCGCGACGCTCTCGGACTTCGCGAGCGGCTCGTTCGTGATGCGGACGCTGATCCGCTTCGAATGGTGTCTGCTCGAATCGCTCGGGCTGCAACCGTCGCTCGAACGCTGCGTCGAGTGCGGGGACAAAATCGACCGGGAGCGGCAAAAGCGGATCACGTTCGGGCATCTT
>JAVBSX010000399.1:0-4410 GCA_031556455.1 Thermoguttaceae bacterium | reverse complement strand
GTATTACGACGAATCGATCTCCCGGGTCGACGTCCGGCATCTTCCGCTCAAGTTGGAAAACGAATTCCTGGCCTGCATGTTGGCTTGGGAAACCGCTCCCATTCTCCCGATTTACCGCTGGTTCGAGCCGGAAATGCGGCTGCCGAACCCGGACCTGCTCAGCGAGCCGGACCTCAACGCGATCCTCAACGACGTGATCGGCAAATTGTATGAGAAGAAGATCGTCCTCGATTTTACGGACCATCTTTCCGACTTGGAATTGTACCTGTTGATTTATCGCGATATTCTCCCTTCGCGCGAAAAGAAACTCGAACAACGCAACGATTTCATACACTGGGACTGCTCCCACGCCGGCGGCGACCCGAACATCTGGCTCGCCTACTACGCTTCTGACGAAGACCGGGAATCCTGGGCCGAGGCGTATCGCCAACCGCTCCCCCCGCGGTCGATTCCGCTCTATCACCGCGACATGCCGCAAGACCCCTTTTAGACCTTTCAATAAATCCTCTAGGCCCTCATCGCTCCCGTTGGTCGCTTTTCACAAACATGATCTCGATATGCCGATGAGTGAAACGCTCTGCCGGAAATCAAACATCGCTCCTTGAAAGCGCAACGCCGGAATTCGACAACGAATAAGCGGCGTTTGCTTTTTGACGCCGTTTAAGGAAAGGCAAAAAGTATGGATATGCTGTTTGAATGGGTTGCCGAACTGTTTTGCAGCATCTTCGGGGCCGGGGCCGGAAAAAAGGGTCCCAAAGCGACGCGGCTGCGATTGGGGATTTGTTGCGTTTTCATTCTCGTCGTCGTCATTATGATCTTCTTGCTGAAACCGTTTGAGTGATCAACGGAAAAATTCCCGTTTTCTTATTTGGGACTCGGTCATTTCGACGTATTCTGCTTCCCTGCTTTTCGGTCTGGCGGCGGCTGTCGCGGCAAAGTACAATCTGTACGTAGAAACTTCCCATGCCATTATCTCAACCCCAGCAAAGGAATATTACCATGAAAACCAATGTGACCCGACGTCGTTTCCTGGCAACCTCCGGCGCGGTCGGTATGACGGCCCTTCTTTCCGGAATCGCCCCCACGGTCCTGCGAGCTTCCGGCGCTTCGGCGGACGGCAAGCCGGCCATCCTCGGCGGAACCGCCATGAGCCAAGGCGAATATTCCGCCTGGCCGATCCTGCAAGGGGACGAGGAAAAACTGCTCCTCGAAGTCCTTCGCAGCGGCCAATGGTTCCGGGGGGACACGAAGCTGCACATGGTCGATAAGTTTGAAAACGAATACGCCGCGATGAACAAGGCGAAGTACTGCATCGCGACGAACAGCGGCACCTCGGCCCTGGTCGCCTCGATGGCCGCCCTCGACATCGGGCCCGGCGATGAGGTCGTGACCTCGCCGTATACGTTTATCGCGACCATCAACAGCATCCTGTCCCACTACGCCCTGCCGGTCCCCGTCGATGTCGATCTGGAATCGTTTCAACTCGACGCCAAGGCGGCCGACGCGGCCTGCACGGAGAACACCCGCTGCCTCATGCCGGTCCATATCGGCGGGGCTCCCGCGGACATGGACGCTTTCCTGGAAATCGGCGGCCGGCGAAAAATCCGCGTAATCGAGGACGCCTGCCAAGCGCATTTGGGTCGCTGGAAAGGTCAAAACCTGGGGACACTCGGCGATACCGGCTGTTTCAGTTTTCAGGTCACGAAAAATCTCAGCTGCGGGGACGGCGGGGCCGTATTGACGAACGATGAGTTCCTCGCCGAAAAGATTTTCCAGTGCCATAACAACTGCCGTCAGCGAAAGGTGACGAGCCTCGATTTTTCGTACCAATCCGTCCGGGCGGTCAACCAGCGGATGACCGAATTCCAAGGGGCCGTCCTGCTCGGGCAGATCCAGGGAATCGAGGCGTATGCCGAAACGCGGCAGGAAAACGGCATGTACCTGAACCGGCTGCTTGCGGAGATTCCGGGGGTGATTCCGGCCAAGCTGTATCCGGGCACGACCCGCAACGCCTGGCATCTTTACATGTTCCGGATCGACAAGGACGCATTCGGGCTTTCGCGGGATCAATTCGTCAACGCGATTCAGGCGGAAGGAATCCCGTGCAGCGAAGGTTACGGTGCGATGAACTGGATCGATTTCGTCCGGAAAACCTACGCGACGGAATCGGCCGGTCGGGTCTATTCGAAAAAGACACTGGACGATTGGGCGGAGCGTATCGGCGATCTGCCGCAATTCAAACGTCTTTGCAGCGAAGCCGTCTGGTTTACGCAGAACATGCTGCTCGGGCCGAAGACGAACATGGACATCATCGCCGATGCGATCCGGCGTATCCAAAAGAACGCCGCCGCCATCGCAAATGCGTAAACGTTTAGCCGAGCGGCGCAGACGCCGGTGTCCTGAGGGGGACAGCGCAAAAGTCAAGGCCGTCATTTCGAGCGGAGCGAGAAATCTCACCCTCGCCGAAAGGGTTAGAATTCAACCTCGCTCGCGAGGGTGAGATTTCTCCTTGCGCTGCGCTTCAGTCGAAATGACGAACAAATGAAATATTGCGAATTTTCTAACTCCTGACTCCTGCAACGACAATGAAACTCTCCCAAAGACAATTCATTTTGGCGGCCGGTTGGCTTGTTCTGGTTTCGGCCCTTTTCGCGGGAACGCGGCCGCGGGACGCCGACCAACCGGTCGGTCCAATCACCGTCGGTGTCGGAGCCGTCGATATCACCGGCGAGCCCGGCCCGGAATTGGCCGGGTTCCTGACGCGGCAACAACCGTCGACCGGGATCAAAACCTCGCTTTTTTCGCGGGCCTTGTATCTGCGGAAAGGAGAGGAAACGCTCCTCTGGCTTTCGGTCGATTCGCTCGGCTTTACGCCGGAAATCGTCCAACGGGTCAAGACGGCATTGTCCGAACGGTTGCGGATCGAGCCTTGGCGTGTCCTCGTGATGGCGACACACACGCACAGTGCTCCCTCGGCCTCGCGGCTGAGCGGTTGCGGGGAGTACGACGAAAACTACGTCGAGACGATCCTGATTCCCGGCATGGTGAAATCGGCGGAAATCGCGAAAGAATCGGCCGAGGAATGTGTGATGGTCGAGGCGAGCGGCGAGGTCGACCTTTCGTATGATCGACGGAACAAGCCGACGAAGCACACGGAAAAGCGGGTCCCCGCCGTCGGTTGGAAGCGGGCCGACGGTTCTTTCAAGGCGGTCCTGATCGGCTACACGATGCATCCGACCTGCTTCACCGGCGGAGACATTTCCGCCGAATGGCCGGGCGCGACCGCCGATGCGATCCGCGAACTCTTTTCTCCGGAAACGGGGCCGTTCGTCATACAAGGAGCGTGCGGAAATATCAATTATACGAAAAGAAATCCTCCCGATGAGGAGATGCAACGGATCGGCCGCACGATCGCCGCCTCCGTTGCCGAGCAGCTCAAGGCCGCTTCGCCGGTCGAGCCGTTTTTCGCGGTCCGGTCCCGCCGCATCGCCGTGGGACTCGACGTTCCCGATCAGGAAAGGCTCGAACGCTTCGTCCGTCAGCAGCGCGAGGCTTACAAAGATAACGTCAAAGCGCAGAAGGCGTGCGATCTTTGGGAATCATGGGCGCAGGAGCGGCTGGCCCAAGGCGGAGCGGATCACGTCGATGCGGAAGTCGTCGCGATCGTGCTCGGACATCGAGCCTTCGTATCCGCTCCGTTCGAAACCCTGTCCTGGATGAATCTGGAATTGGCCAAACACTCGAACGTCGAATGTTTCGCGATGGGTTACGCCAACGGCTGCTACGATTATCTTCCGCACGACGCCGCATACGACGAAGGGGGCTATTCTCCGGACAGCGCCCATCTCTGGTACAAAAACTTCCGTTGCCGCCGGGGCGAATTGGAACGGCTTGCCGCCAACTCCGCCCCGGTCGTCGAACTGGCCGCGAAAGCCGCCGGACTGACCGGCTCCACTTCGCTTTCGCCCTGAACGGAGACGAATTTTGCTAAACCCGGCAACAAGATCAAGCGAGAGAGCAAACATGTTTGAAATGGTCGTTGCATTACTCGAATGGATTGGCATATTGTCGATCGAAGCCCGAAAATCCAAGCGCAAAACCGACGATAATATAGTGATCGGATGTGCCGTCCTTGCAATCATCATTCTTTTGGCCTCGTTCGGTTACTTGATCGTCGTCCGATTTATTCTTTGATTGATGGCGACGAAATTTGGTTCTTCCTCTTTCATTCTTCGTGGGCTTGACATAAAATTTGAATCGAACAAGGTTCCCTATTTCAGGTTTCGAGATTACCTGCATCGCGCAAGCCTGAAGCCTGAAGCCTGAAGCCTGAAGCCTGAAGCCTGAAGCCTGAAGCCTGAAGCCTGAAGCCTGAAGCCTGAAGCCTGAAGCCTGAAGCCTGAAGCCTGA
>JAVBSX010000307.1:0-18791 GCA_031556455.1 Thermoguttaceae bacterium | reverse complement strand
TGACACCGAGTACGAAAAAGGAATCAAGTTGACTGACGCCGATCTGGTTGGTGTTCGGTTGAAGCATCACGATTGGCACGGCGAATGGAATTATTCGGTTAAAAAACGTTCATTAAGGTAAGTTATTTGCGCACGGACCCTAATTCCCTAAAAAAAGGATAATGGTTTCAGGCTCAAATTGATAAGACAAGACAGCACAAATGAGGAGCCCAAAAAATGGACGAATTCGAACAACGGTTGAGCCGAGTCCGGCCGCACGAATCGCGGGATATCCGGCCGGCGGTCCTCGCGAAAATCACGCAATCGGAAGCCTTGCAATCGAGGCCGAGCGCCGTCGGCTCGAAAAAATCATGGGCGGCACCGGCCGTGAAGCCGTTTTGGCTTGGCTGCTGCTGCGCCTTTTTGCTCGGCATGATCGCGATGTACTCGCTAATGCAACATTATTACGAGTTGGAACCGAAATCGGATCGGACGGCCGTCTCGCGGTTTGAAACGACGCCTCCGCAAACCGTTTGGTCGTTTGACGATGCGGCTCTCACGAATGTCCGACAGGTCGGCGATTCGCGGCTGCTGTCCCGTTCGGTCGCTGTCGTGCCGCCGGAAAAAAACGAGCCGACCGGCGATTGCTCCTATTACAACCTGCTCCGACAAATGCAGCCGCAATAAGATGTTTGTTACTGATCTTTACAAAAAATTCCGGATTAGGGCAGCAGCCGGAAGCGTCAGCGCCCGGTTATCCAACACGGAAACGCGAGGCAAACCCGGCGCTTACGCTTCGGGCTGCTGTTTGTCGTGTTCGTTTTTTGCGTGAGGATCAGTAACTTCCTGTCCTCTATCCTCTATCCTCTAAAAAATGCTACAAAAAAAACCTTGGTACAAACGCAAACGGTACTGGGCGGGCGGCCTGCTCCTGTTGGCGGTTTACTTTTGCCTGATTCCCTCGCCGCTCCGGGTTTCCTCGAGGACGACCGGGGTCAGCGGCCCGCTTGATGATCGGGGGAAGGTCGATTATTTCGCGGCCTATGAAAAACTGTATATCGACAAACTGAATCCGCCGGAAGACAACGGGCTGCGACTCATGATCGCCGCCTGCGGACCGCGGATTCTCGAGATATCCCAAACCGTGGCCGACGTTCCGTGGGAAGAGTTGCCGACGCATGAGGATTCGAAACGGTGGTTCGCGGACCGTTGGTTGCCGCTTTGCGAGCACATGCTGATCGATCCATACAAAAAGCCCCCTTTTTACGATTCGGTCAATTATTACGAGTTTATGCGAAAACACCAGGAACCATCTCCAACCGAGGGTGAGCCGGTTTCCACATTCGAGAAGAAGATTGATCCGGTCGAAGAATTGCGTAATCGGTTGATCGCAGCCCCTTGGAAAGCGGAAGAGCATCCGCTCGTCGCCGATTGGCTCCGGGAGCGTTCGCCTGTGCTCGATTACCTCGGATTGTGCGTCCGTAAGCCGAACTACGTCTGTTGGCGGCAGCGGCCCTGGGACGATGGTTTCCACAACACCGGTCTCATTGCCATTTTGCTTCCGGACGTTCAAGCTCAACGAAATTTTGCACGGGATTTGCAAATCCGAATCACCGAACGGCTTGGCCGCGGGGATGTCGAGGGAGCCTGGCACGATCTGATGAGCATAATGATTCTTGGGCGAAGGCATCTTCGAAACGACCCGATTTTGGTAACCCAGCTCGTTGGAATGGCGATCGAGAGCATGGCCGAAGAAATGATCCCGATTTTTTTTCAATACGGCAATCTTTCGAAAGAGCAAATCGAGCGATTTACTCGGGACTGGGATTCTCTCCCCCGGCCGAATTCATTTGAAGAGCATATCGAGTTCGAGGTGTATTCGCTTTATGAAATCCTGCAATCGCAATCCCCTTTGAAAGACTTCATGTTGTTTCAAGAACTTTCCGGTCATGGTCCGAAAGTCCATTTTTCTTTGCTTGCATTGGGTTTTCTTTTGCCGATCGATTTAAATATCGCCGGGGAACGACTCACGGAATTGATCGGTCCGCTGAGGCAAAATCGGGAGATTTTGAATGACCGCGTTCTCCGGCGGGAAGCCGTTCAAAAATATTCGGATCGCTTTTCGGAAACAACGAAACGACTTGAAAACACGGGAGCCAGTCTTTTGCGGATCCCGTTGATTCGAACCCGTTCGGAGCTTTGCGCGGAATTGTTATTCCTTTTGTGTTCTCCTTCCGCAGCGTGGGGCGGGGTCTATAACAACCGAGCCGATGCCCGGTACGAACTGGTGCGCATCGCCTTCGCGCTCGAGCGATACAAAGGCGATCACGGAGATTATCCCGAAACGCTTGAACCGCTATGGTTCGGCTACCTGGACGAAATCCCGCTCGACCCGTTTACGGACCGCTCGACGCTGAGCTACAAGCCGAGGCCGGAAGAGGGTTTCGAATACCTCCTTTACTCTTTCGGATCCAACAGAAAGGACGACGGGGGGAAAGAAGATCAGGGGACCGGCAAAGGAGACATCGTTTTCGTGCGACGAACGGGGGGGAAGTGAGAAGTGAGAAGCTTTATTCTTTTGTAACCGTTTACGGTTTTTCGTATTTGAGGCGAATTTTTCGTCTTCCGCAGCCCCAACGGGGCTCAACAAGGTAGCCGGGGGTGAGCGTATTCGCGAACCCCCGGGAGCCAATCGTCCAACCCTTCGCACCCCAACGGGGTGCCACAAATTTTGTGCAACCCCGTTGGGGTTGATTTTTTATCGGAGAATTCCAACCGGGGGTTCGTTGGGTACAACTCACCCCCGGCTACCTTGTTTGGCCCCCTCGGGGCCGCCCCAACGTTGGACTCGATCGCAAAAAAGTCCGTGGACGCTTACCATTCTTTTTACATCTTTCTCAATCGGTATAGCCGTCGGGGAAGCGGCGGTGCCAGTTCCAGGCGGTCGCGATCATCTCTTCCGGGTCGGTCCAACGCGGTCGCCAGCCCAATTCCGTTTGCGCTTTCATCGAATCGGCGTACAAGACCGCCGGGTCTCCCGGCCGTCGGGGGCCGTACTTGGTCGGGATCTCCCGCCCGGTCGCCCGCTTTGCGGCTTCGAGAATTTCGCGGACGGAATAACCGCGGCCGATCCCGAGATTGTAAGCCCGAAATTCGCCCGGGGTGATCGCATCGATCGCCAAAACATGGGCCTCGATCAGGTCTTCGACATGCACGTAATCGCGAATGCAGGTCCCGTCCGGCGTCGGGTAATCGGTCCCGAACACCGTGATCGCCTCCCGCTTGCCCAGCGCGGCGAACAAGACCAGCGGAATCAGGTGCGTCTCCGGGTCGTGATCCTCTCCCAAAGTTCCGTCGGCGGCCGCACCGGCGACGTTGAAGTAACGGAAAACCGTCGCCCCGAACTCCGGATCGGCCGTGATCGTATCTCGCAGAATCCGTTCGAGGCACCATTTCGACCAGCCGTAGGGATTGATCGGCTGTTGCCGGGTCGTTTCGAAGATCGGCGTCTCGTCCGGCTCGCCGTAGGTCGCCGCCGTCGAGCTGAAAATAAAACGCTTGACACCGACTTGCTGCATCGCCTCCAAAAGCGAAACCGCTCCGGCCGTGTTGTTGCGATAATACAGAAGCGGCTCGGCGACCGATTCTCCGACCGCGGTCAGGGCCGCGAAATGCACCACGAACCCGATTTCGTGCCGGGAGAGAATTTCGACGATCCTGTCCGTCTCGGCAAGATCGTTTTGATAAAACGGCACTTCTCGCGGAACCGCGGCCCGATGCCCCCGGCAAAGATTGTCGAGAACGACCGGTCGGTGCCCAATCGCGAGAAGTCGTTTGACGGCATGGGAGCCGATATATCCGGCCCCGCCGGTTACAAGGACGTTCATGGGAATGAAGTGTAGAGTGGGAAGTGAGAAGTGTAGAGTGAGAAGTGTAGAGTGAGAAGAGGAAGCTCGACACTCTACACTTCGCTACACATTTCATTCAGTTGCTTCGCTGTCTTCTTCTTCCACTTCCTCCTCCTCATCATCATCGGAGTATCCGCCGTCCCGCAACTCTTTGGCGAGTTTCGCCAAATCGATGAAACTCGCGACGACCGAACCGGGAACGGCGAGTTTCATTTTTTGGGTGTAGTTTTGAATCTCGTTTTCCAAGGTGATCTTCGCGTCCGGAGCGGATTTCTCCAACGCGGCGACAACATCCTCGGCGACATTGTGCAATTCGACGACACCCAAGGCCCGGATCGCCTTGGCGATTTTCGCGGGCGAGCCGACGGCGAGCAGTTTCGGCAGCGGCTTTTCGGATTTCGAATCGGTGATCGCTTTTTTGAGCGTTTCTTCCGCCTTCTCGTCCGAACCGCAGGCGGCACAGACGGCGTCGTCTTTGATTCCGACGTACAGTTGGAACGATTTGTTTTTCCAATTTTCCGGCAACTCCAAATCGGGAATCTCGTTGAGCGGCAGGCTGATGCGGCTCAGCTGATAACCTTCGAAGCTCCCGTAATTCAACTTGACGTTCTTTTGCACGAATTCCGTATCTTCTTCTCCGGCGTGATCGACAAGCTTTTTCAGGGCATCACCGATCAACATTCCTTTAGAAACGGAAGAGGCGAAAAGGAGCGTTCCCGTTTCCGTGAAGCTGCCGGCGCAATCCATTTTTCCTTTTTCAACGGTCGCGATCGCGATTTCCTTGGCGAGATCGGCGATTTCCGTCGCGAGCTGCATCTCTTTTTCGCCGAGATCACTGTATTCCAATTGTTCCGCGAATCCGTCGGCATAAGCGTTGAACATGCTCAACAACGCTTCTTTTTGCGACTCGGGCACTTCCTGGGCCGAGACAAACGCGAGAGCGGCCGCCGGTTGGAAGAAACCGTTGAAATGAATTTTGGCGTTTTTCTGTTGTTGGAGCGTTTTGGCCGCATCGGTCTCCGGTTTGACCTCTAAAACGGTGTCGATCGTGATCGCTCCGTCCGAAGGGGCGACGGCGATGCCGAACAGCATCGATTTGCCTTCGTCCAAGAGTGTTTCGAGCTGCTCCGCCGAACGATGAAAGGATTCAAGTCGGGCGGGATCGTCCATCATTTCAAACATGGGCTCGATCATTCCCAGATAGGAGCCGACCAGTTCCTTCGGCGTGTTTTCCAAATCCCATGCGAACGAGAGAAGATATTTTTCGTTCAACCCTTTCAACAATTTCGCTGGATCGGCCGGGACGATGTCCGCGTTTTCTTCCGGATAGGCGATGAGCCAGCCCGATTTCTGTTCGATCAGAAAACTTCCTCCGAACATTTCAACGGAGAATTTTCCGTCGTCCGTTTTTTCGGCGAGTTCCAAAAAGTAAGAAATTCCGGGGACGGCGTTTTTGAATTCGTCCAGGTTTTTGACTGGGAGAAACAGCAGCGGGGCGCAGTTTTCGCCGTCAGAAAGGAAGACCAGCCCGATCGGCTTGGTGTTGTCGAATCCCGGCATTTGACCGAACATCATTTGAACCATCGCGAAAGCGTCCTGGGTCTCGGCCAGTTCGGCGAACTTTCCGGAAACTTTCATCAATTGTTCGAAGCTCGAAACGCCGACCGAAATCATCGGTTTGTACTCGGCCGCTTTCGCGAGAATCGGAACACACAGAAAAACGAACAACCAGGCGGTGATGAGAGAGGAACGAAAGGCGTGCAGCGATCTTTTCATGTTTCAATTCTCCAAAAGAGTGAAAAAAGGATCAAAGGGTGATGCGAAAGGAATCGGGAGGATAAATTCCGTTGTTTTGTCGTCCAATCATTCCGGTAACGGTTGCAGCAGATCGAGGACGGTTTTTTTGTAAAACCCGCCCCGAAGCATCTGCGGCTCGGACGGTTTTTCCGGGGTAAAAAGGGCGAGGACCGGCACGCTGGGGCTGCCGAGTTTCGCGAGGAAAATCGCCCCTTCCAGATCCGATTTCGTGCAGTCCGCTTTGAGCGAAACGATTTTTTTGCGGTCCAAAAGCGATTGGATTTCCTCGGTCTTGAGCACGGTCGCCTCGAAATACTTGCACGACATGCACCAATCGGCGGTAAAATCGACAAGCACCGGCCGCCCTTCGGCCAAGGCGGCCTTCAACGCTTCTTCCGTAAAGGGTTTCCAATACCGGTCTTCGCCGACTCCGGCCCAATCGTTCAGTCGTGAGCGCATCGCGCTTTGCAAGGTGTACGGATTCCCGATCCCCGGAATGTCGAACGAAAAAACCAGGACGAGCCCGAAACAAAGCAGCCCGAAAAACCAGGCTTTTCCTCGTTCGGAGGCCGGGGCCGTGAGCGGCAGCCGCCCGATCAGCCAACAGGCGAACCAAAGCGCGAACATCAGCCCGACGGCCGGGACGATGCAATCGAGGGAAATGAAATAGAGAATCCAAACGACGGCCAAAAGCAGGAAGAAGCCCATGATCTTTTTGAACGTGAGCATCCACATTCCCGGTTTCGGCAAAAAACGGAGCAATTCCGGAAACGCCCCGATCAGCAAATACGGCGAGGCCATTCCCAGGCCGATAAAAACGTAACCGATCAGCACGTTGGCGCCCGCCCCGGCTCGAATCTGCTCGTCCGCCCAACTCAGCGCGGGGGAAAGCAGCGGCGCCCCGCACGGTATCGCGAGCAGCGTCGTAATAATTCCCTTGAAAAACGCCCCGAGCGCCCCTTCGCGGTCCATAAGCTCGGCCGATTTGCCGCTCCCGAGAAACGACGGCATCCGCAGTTCCCAGACGTCCATCAAGCTGAGCGACATCGCGAAAACGATGCAGACCATGATGATGTTGAAAAGATCGTATGTAAACATCCGGCTCAGCCCCACGCTTAAAAGCGCGAGAACGACGAACACCGAAATCAGGCCGAGGGAATACCAAACGTTGAGAACGAAGGCTCGCAGCCGGCTTTGGCCTGCCTGCTCGAAAAACGAAAGAATTTTCAGCCCGATCACCGGCAAAACGCAGGGCATGATGTTGAGGATTAGCCCGCCCAAAAAAGCGTAAAGCAGTGCCGTCTTCAGGTCGTTGACGCTGACCGATTCGATCGGTTTGTATTCGGGCGCCGGCGGCGTGTAGCAGGACGCTGCGGTCGGACTCGTTTCCGCAATGTGATATGCTTTTTCAAGCAACGGACCGACATCAAGGCTCGCATCCATGACGGCTTCAAACGGCTCGTTTTGAACTTGGACGCAGACCCCGTGCACCCCTTCGCAGACCTGTCCGTCGAATTTGCCGCCGACCGTAATGGTATCAAGTGTTTTCCCGGCCTCAAGCTGCAGCGGAGCGATCCAGGTTGCCTGATCGAGATGGGATTCGACACGCAGGCCGCCGAAGACGTCGGAGACTTCGACATGCAAGTCCGAAGCGGTCAAAAACGGGCCGCGCTGCTGGTAATCCCCGGACGGATTGAGCGTGATTTTCCCTTTGAGCGGTCCCCCCGGCGGCTGCGTGATCGAGTACAGATGCCAACCCGGTTGAATTTTCGCGTTGAGAACCAGGTAAGCGTCGGCACCTTGGAGATCGTTCGGCGGAGCTTTGGCTAATGCCGCTTGAAATGTAACATTGGCCGTGTTCGCACCGATCGCCCCCCCCCCGGTTCCGCCGTACAGGTCGCCCAGCCCGTCCAAATCGACGGACAATTTCGGAGGCTGTGTGTTTTGTGCCTCGACATTCCCTTGCGGAAAGAGGAGCAATCCCAAGGCCGCGAACAAGAGAAAACAGGTTTTTCTGATAGGCATTTTCAGCAAAAAGTGACCGGCCGAACCGATTGCCAAAAGGGAAAAAGGCAATAAAAAACGTATTATCCGGATTGTAGCGAAAATTTCGGTTTACCACAAGCCGCATTTCGACGGGAATCGCGAAGAGGGTGTAGTAAAAACCAGTGGTGAAGATAGGCAAAACACACCCTGTCGTCATTCCCGCGAAGGCGGGAATCCATAGGTTACGGTTTCCCTATGGATCCCCGCCTTCGCGGGGATGACGAGACTGACCCTCAAACTTTTACGACACCCTCGCGAAGGGGACAAGCCCTCGAAGCCGACAGGAATCGGCCTCCGAATCAAGAGAACTGCAAAGTCTCGTCATTTCGACTGAAGCGTAGCGAAAGGAGAAATCTCACCCTCGCGCGAGGGCCGGAATTCCTGCTTTTTCGGCGAGGGTGAGATTTCTCGCTCCGCTCGAAATGACGCCCCTCTTTTTCCCATCTTCTCACAAATTCAACTTTGCAGTTCTCTTGCCTTCCAAAAGCCTTGAATTGACAACGGACTCCCGGCCTGTCAGAATTACTGTGCAATGTAAGATTTCTGATCCTACTCTCCGTCATTCTCATTCTCGATTCTCATTCTCGCGCAGGCGGGACCCCAGAGATTACGCTTTCCCTCTGGACCCCCGCCTACGCGGGGTGACGGGTTAAGTCTCAATTTTTTCTGGAACTCAGTACTTCCCACAAATATCATTTTGAATCGTCCAGGAGTTTTCAATCCATGTCCAATTTCCTTTCCCGGCGGGAAATGCTCGCGGGTACGACCCTCGCCGCCGTTTCGAGCGGTTGCTTCTCTCTCGTTTCCCAAACCGCACGGGCCGCCGTCGGCTCGCTTTCGCCCGATCTCCCGAAGCCGGATTACGTCCTCAACGCCGGAACGCTGATCGGTTTCAACCTCCCGATCGAAGAGGAAATCGAAATCGCCGCCAAGGCCGGTTACCAGGGGATCGAGATTTGGATTTCCAAAATCAATCAATTTTTGGAAAAAGGGGGCCGGCTCGACGATTTGAAAAAACAGTGCGAAGACCGTCGGCTCCCCGTGGTCAATGCGATCAGTTTCGTCGATTGGATCGGAGACGATGATGCGAAACGAGCCCAGGGGGTCGAGCAACTGAAACAGGAAATGGGGCAGCTCGCCGAACTGGGTTGTCCGCACATCGCCGCCCCGCCGGCGGGGGCTTACGGCAAGCGGATCGACGATTTGGAGGTTTGCGGGGAGCGGTATCGAACCATTCTCGAACTCGGCGACTCGCTCGGGGTCGTTCCCCTGTTGGAAATCTGGGGGACGAGCGCGACCTTGAGCCGCCTTTCCGATGCCGTCGCCGTCGCCGTCGCAGCGGGACATCCCAAGGCAAGTCTCCTTTTGGACGTGTATCATCTTTTCCGAGGGGGCAACCGTTTCGAAAGTCTGAGCCAAATCAGCGGCAAGTCATTGAAGGTCTTTCATATCAACGACTACCCGGCCGAACCGGCCCGGGAAAAAATGACCGACGGCGACCGCGTTTTTCCGGGGGACGGGGTCGCCCCGATCCGTTCGATTGTTCGCACTCTTCGCGAAAACGGCTTTTGCAGGTCGCTTTCGCTTGAGCTCTTCAACAAATCGTACTGGGAATCCGGCGATCCGATCTCCGTCGCGAAAACAGGGCTCGAAAAAATGAAAGCGGCAATCGAGTAGCGCGGCCTGGTCGTATGCAGCAAGAGAACTGCAAAGTCTCGTCATTTCGACTGAAGCGTAGCGTAAGGAGAAATCTCACCCTCGCGCGAGGGCCGGGATTCCTGCCTTTTCGGCGAGGGTGAGATTTCTCGCTCCGCTCGAAATGACGCATCTTCTTTTCTCTATCTTCTCACAAATTCAACTTTGCAGTTCTCTTGCCGTATGCAGGAGAGTTGTTGCTTTCAGGAATACGCCTTGCTACAATCGCGAAAATCGAGGCGTTGTCGTTACGGGCTAAGGATGATCGAAAAACGTCCGCGCTTCGCGGCGAAAACGCAAGCGATTTGCCGACATCTTTGTCAATATAAAAATCCGGGGGAACCGAAATTATGAAAAAAAATCAGAAAGACGACCTTCGTTTGACCCGCCGTTCCGTTTTGAAAACGGCCGCTCTCGCGAGCATCGCGGCACCTTTCGTCGTTCCCCGGAGCGTGTTCGGCACTCCCGAACAGGCCGCCCCGAACGATCGGGTTACGATCGGGCATATCGGGACCGGCAACCAGGGGGGGCATTTGTTCCGCGCTCTGCAAACGGTCGGCGACGCCCAAAGCGTCGCGGTCGCCGATTGTTTCAAGGAGCGACGCGAGGCCTACACCGAAGCGTGCGGCGGGAAAGCTTACGCCGATTTCCGGGAGATTCTCGACCGGGACGACATTGATTGCGTCGTCGTCGCGACGCCGGACCATTGGCACGTTCCGATCGCGATAATGGCCGCGAGGGCGGGCAAAGACGCTTATGTCGAAAAGCCGCTCGGTTTGACGATCGAGCAGAACCTTGCCTGTGCCGAAGTGTTCAAGGACGAGGACCGGATTTTTCAGTACGGGACGCAGCAGCGCAGCCAAAAGCATTGCTGGTACGGCTGCGAACTGCTTCGGCGGGGCATTCTCGGCGAAGTGCATACGATCGAAGTCGACGCCCCCGACGGGCACGGCGGCGGCTCCAAGGCCGCGGCGCCGATCCCGGCCGGATTCGATTACGAAATGTGGATCGGCCCCGCGCCGATGCAGCCGTATTACGAAGATCGCTGTCGGCCCGACGGAACCTATATGGTGTACGACCAGTCGATCGGATATCTCGGCGGCTGGGGCGCTCATCCGCTCGACATCATGGTCTGGGGGAGCGGAGCCGATCTGTCCGGCCCGATCACCGTCGAGGGGACCGGCGTGTATCACGAAAACGATCTGTTGAACGCTGTTTTCAACTGGGATATGAAAATCAAGCTGGGCAAGGTCGATCTGATTTTCAAACCGGGCGGCGACCGGACGAAGTTTATCGGCGAGAAAGGCTGGATCGAAATCCGTCGACAGGGCATCACCGCGAGCGACCCGGCGTTTCTCGAAGTCAAGATCGAGCCGATCGAGACGCGGATCGAACGAGAGGATGATTTCGGCGGTTTCGCCCCCCGGCCGGGCGGGGCGAAAGCCGCGAAGAAGGAATCGCTTTTGCACAAAAGCGACAATCATTACAACGATTTCGTGCAGGCGGTCAAAAATCACAAGCAGCCGGCTTCGACGTTGACCGATGCCGTCCGGAGCGACAACATCAGCCAGCTCTGCGACATCGCGGTCCGGACGAAGGAAAAAATCGTCTGGGACCCGATTGAAATGAAGTTCCTTTCGGCTTCGGAGACCGCCAAAAAGATGATCTCCCGCCCGATGCGTGCCCCCTGGACGATTGAAATGTAGCAGCTTAGCAACTTAGCAGCTTAGCAACTTAGCGAAGAGAATCTTCTAAGATGCTGACCGCTAAGCTGCTAAGCCGCTGCCCCCCACTTTCCTTTTGGAGATAACCCCATGCCAAAAAATATTTCGAGAAGAACCTTCGTCAAGCAATCCCTCGCGGCGGCGGGAGCCGTTTCGGTGTTCGCGATTTCGGGAACGGCCGCCTCGGGCCGGATTTTGGGGGCGAACGACCGGGTTCGGGTCGGCGTCGCCGGCGTTAAAGGACGCGGTCGGAGTCATATCGACGAATTCGGCAAAATGAACAACGTCGAAATCGCCGCCCTGATCGATCCGGATCAAACTGTCTTGAACGAACAGCTCGGCGGGACCGAAAAGGCGTTCGGTTACAAACCGGAGGGGTATCAGGATTTGCGGAAGGCGCTCGAAACGAAAGACTTGGACGTCGTTTCGATCGCGACCTGCAACCATACACATGCCCTGCTCGCGATCTGGTCGGTTCAAGCCGGCAAAGACGTGTACGTCGAAAAACCGTGTTCGCACAACCTTTTCGAAGGCCGGAAACTGTTCGAGGCGGCCGAAAAATACGGTCGGATCGTTCAACACGGCACGCAAAGCCGTTCGAGCGATGCCCGGGCGAAATTGATCGCGGCGGCCCAAAGCGGAAAATACGGCAAATTGGTCCTCGCGAAAGGATACTGCTGCAAACCGCGTTGGACAATCGGGTACAAGCCGATCGAGCAGCCGCCGGCGACACTTGATTTCGACGTTTGGCTCGGCCCCGCTCCGAAGCAACCGTACCACCAAAATCTGGTGCATTACAATTGGCATTGGTTCTGGGACATGGGCAACGGCGATGTCGGGAACCAGGGGGTTCACGAAATGGACCTTTGCCGCTGGGGGATCGGACAGGATTGGCCGAAAAG
Source organism: Thermoguttaceae bacterium (assembly GCA_031556455.1). Taxonomy (GTDB): domain Bacteria; phylum Planctomycetota; class Planctomycetia; order Pirellulales; family Thermoguttaceae; genus JAVBSX01. The sequence continues at coordinate 6,740 of JAVBSX010000307.1, read as the reverse complement.
CGTGATTTCGTTCGGTGCTCGATATGTCGATGAGCCTGAGCACGGTTTCCGCGACCAGGGTCAAACGCCGAACATGCAGTTGGTGCTGTACGAATTCGACGATTGCATGCTGCTGTTCGAGACCCGAGGGCTGGTCGGCGGCAAGACGGAAACCGCCAAAAAATGGGCTCCCCGGGTCGATGTCGAGTTTTATACCGATCGCGGGGTCTTGCGTGATGAGAGCTTTTTCCCGAACGGCTCGACCGAGGCGGTCGCGATCGAGGTCGATTACAAGAAGCCGAATCCGGGCGGGCATTTCGGCAATTTTATGAACTGCGTTCGCAGCCGCGACCGTAGTCAATTGAACGCGGACATCGCGGTCGCCTACCCTTCGGCAGCATTGTGCCAATTCGGCAACATCCCGCACCGGCTGGGCAAAGCCGCTTCGGTCGAGTCGATCCGTTCGGCATTCGGCAGCAGCACGGTCGTGCAGCAGGGAATCGACGCCGTTGTCGGTAATTTGGCCGATGCGCTCCCCGATTTGAAGAATCCGGAATGGGTTCTCGGCCCGAAACTGGCGTTCGACGGCGACAAACGCCAATTCGTCGCCAACCCTGAGGCTGACAAATACCTGACCCGGGAATATCGGGCCCCGTTCGTCGTCCCGGAAAACGTTTGAGATCGGTTAAGAAAATGCGCAAACGAGCCGCGTACTGCGTACGCGGAGGGAGCGGTTCGAACTCTCCCCCCCGCGTACACAGTACGCGGCTCGTGGTGTTTGTTCCGAAAAAAGAGGAGTCCCTCGTCAATGAACACGCGACCGTTTTATCCCTTTCTCCTGCCGATTCTTTTTGCGATACTGCCCGCTTTGGGAAGCATCGGCTTTCTCTTTCACGACCCTGTTCTCCTTCTCAACGGAGGATATTTGTTGACAATCGCCCATCTGTTCGTGCTTGTCGGATTCGTCGGTCTGGTTCTTCGCAAAACCTGGGCATTATGGATGCATCTCGTATTATGGATCGTTTATGTGTCATTTGTTTACAATGGAGTACCATTGAGAACCGATTATTATGATGCAGCTTTCGCCCAAAGATATTTGCAGTTGTATATTGTGATGATATCTTATTTATCATTAGGCGCCCTGTCTTGCGGTCTTGGGCTTTGGCTGTGTAGGCGACATAAGCGGCAACACTGAACGATTTTCAATCAATACCCACAAAAGAATCCCTTTCAATGAATTCTCGCGAACGTGTTTTGGCGGCGGTCAATCATACGGCTCCGGATCGGACGCCGCGCAACTTTTGGGCCGAGCCGCCGAGTTGGAACCGGCTTTTCGAACATCTCGGACACACCGACAAAGAACGGTTGCTGCGCGAACTCGGGATCGACATCCGGGTGTTGGAGGTTCCCGGGCCGCCGGACCAGATGTTGGACGGCGGGTTGCACCGGAATTTCTGGGGGGAGCAGTTCGTGTACCGGCCGACGAACTGGGGACCGATGCGGGAAGATGTTCGCGGCGCCCTTGCCGAGGCCCGCTCGTTCGCGGATATCGAGTCGTTCGATTGGCCGTCGCCGGATCGGTTTGATTATTCCGGACTCGCCGAGCAGGTCCGGCGTTGGGACGATTATGCTCTCTTGTACGGATTCGCCGACATTTGGGAGCGGCCGGCCCTGGTCCGCGGGCTTGAGAACATGTTTCTCGATATGTGCGAGCGGCCCGATTGGGTTCATTTTTTGGCCCGAAAATTTACCGATTTTTACAAAGAGGATTACACCCGGGCGGCGGAGACGACGAACGGTCGGATCGACCTCTTTCTCCTCATCAGTGATCTGGGGAGTCAAAAAGGGCCGCTCATCTCGAAAAAAATGTTCCGCGAATTGATCGCCCCTTACATCCGCGAGATGTGCGAGCACATTCATTCACTCGGGGCGAAGGTCTTGTATCATAGTTGCGGCAGCATCCGACCGTTCATTGCCGATTTGATCGAGCTCGGCGTCGACATTTTGGACCCGATCCAACCGATCGGCGAGATGATGCCGGAAACCTTGCATGCCGAGTTCGGCGGCCGGCTCTGCCTGCACGGCGGAATCGACATGCAGAATCTGCTCCCTTCCGGTACTCCAGAGGAGGTTCGGGTCGAAGCCCGGCGGTATTGCGAGGTGCTCGGCAAAGAAGGCGGCTATATTTTGGCCCCGGCCCACCTTTTCCAACCGGACGTTCCGCCGCATAATATCTTCGCAATGTACGATTGTTAGCGGATAGCAGCTTAGCGGTCAGCGGCTTAGAAGACACCTGTTTGCCAAACTGCTGAGCTGCTAGCTGCAAATTACTAAATCACTAAGCTGCTAAGCCGCTAAGCTGCTAAGCCGCTATACCCCCACTTCCCATGATTATCGGCGTTCCCAAGGAAATTAAAGAACATGAATATCGCGTCGCTCTGCTCCCGTTCGGAGCCGAAGAGCTCGTTCAGGCAGGGCATAAAGTTTTGGTCCAACGCGGGGCCGGGGTCGGCTCCGGCATCCCCGACGAAGAGTATCACCGCGTCGGGGCCAGGTTGGTCGATTCGCCCGATGCCGTTTTCGCCGAAGGGGACTTGATCCTCAAGGTCAAGGAACCCCAGCCGAACGAAGTGCAAATGCTACGGCGGGGACAAATTCTCTTTACCTATTTGCATTTGGCGGCCTCGCGGACGTTGACCGAATCGGTCGTTAAGTCCGGCTGCCGGGGGATCGCCTACGAAACGTTGACGGACAAACACGGCCGCCTGCCGCTTTTGATGCCGATGAGCGAAATCGCCGGGAGGATGAGCGTTCAAGAAGGGGCGAAATACCTCGAAAAATCTCAAGGCGGCCGCGGCGTGCTCTTGAGCGGCGTCCCGGGCGTCGCCCCGGCCCATGTCGTCGTGATCGGCGGCGGGATCGTCGGCTCGAACGCCGCCCGAATCGCGGCCGGGTTCGGGGCCGATGTCGTGATCCTCGATTCGAACCTCGACCGGCTCCGGTATTTGGCCGAAGTGATGCCCGCCAACGTCAAGGTCGTCTTCAGCAACCGGCACGAAATTCTCCGACGGCTCCCGACCGCCGACCTGGTGATCGGGGCGGTGCTGATTCCCGGGGCCAAGGCTCCGAACCTGATCCAACGGGACGATTTGAAACTGATGCAGCCCGGGGCCGTGATCGTCGACGTCGCGATCGACCAAGGGGGCTGTGCCGAGACGAGCCGGGCGACGACGCATTCGGAGCCGACGTTCGTCGTCGACGGGATCGTGCATTACTGCGTCGGGAACATGCCGGGCGTCGTCGGCCGGACGAGCACGTTTGCCCTTTGCAACGCGACCTTCCCTTGGGTGATGAAGCTGGCCGAGCGGGAATTGGAGCTGGCGGCCGCGAAAAGTTCGTCGATCGCCCATGCGATCAACACGTTCGACGGCGAACTGACCTGCAAGGCCGTCGCCGAAACCTTCGGCTTGGAATGGTCCGACCGATTCGCCAAGCATTAGAAGCTCCGACGAACTTTATACGAACTTTCCTACGAGCCGCGTTCTGTGAACGCGGTTACGTTCCCAACGAGAAACGCCTCTATTGAAAACAGTCAATACGCCGCACTCCTTTTCGGTTTCTTTTCGAAAGGAGACGCTCCGTTCTCTAAACAGGGGATAAGAGAAACAAGTACAAAACCCCCGCATTGTAAAGGCCGTGCAGGAGCATGGGAACCGCGATGCCGTTACAGTAAATCCGCGCCAGCCCGAAATAAATCCCGAGGAGAACGAAAACGGGATAGGCGAGAACAAGTCCGATATGGGCGAACGCGAACATCAGGGCGGAGAGCAAAACCGCGCCCCAGAGCGGCATAAGCCGCACAAGCGAATCCAGGACGAGCCGCCGAAAAAAAAGTTCTTCGAAAACCGGGGCGATGATGCAATAGGAAACCAACAAAACCGCCAGGGACGGAAAATAATCGCGAATGCAGTCGGGAATCTCTTTGACCCGAAGCGACGGCGGCATGAGGTTCACGTAGAGGTCCGCCCCCAAGACGAAAAGCGGAAGAAAGAGGAGAAACAACGGAACGGCGAGCCAAGGCCGCTTCACCGGGGCGATTTTTTTCGGCGTCAGATTCCACCAGGCGATCGACACGATGGTAATCACCAGGAAATTGCCGAGCAACAGGATGAGCATCCGCACTGCGAGGTTTTCGTCGATCTCGCCCCCTGCACAGATTTGGCAAAGGACGGCGACGACGCCAAGCCCCTGAAGCGCCGCCATCAGAATCGCGTAGGCGATGAGGACCGCGACGGGCTGTTCCAGCCCCCAAAAACGTCGGCGATCCTCGTTCGCCGGCCCGGCGGCCCCGGGAACGGGCTCTTCCACCCCCTTCGCGACGAACACGAAATCGTCCGGCGATTCAAAAGAAGCGTTGTCCGCGGACATGAAAAATCCGACTTTCGGTGAGAGGATGAAGAAATCTCGAAAACGTGATCTTTAGCTTTTCAGATTTTAATCAACACGAAAGGCCGTTGCAAGATATCTGACGAAAGCATTGATCTTGAAAGAGCCGGGGACGAAGACGTTCCCGGCAAAAACCTCTGGAAACGAAACGCCAGATCCGTAGCGATCATAGGGTTTTGAAGCTGACCATCGTGGCCTTCTTGGAAGAAACGGAAGAGCCCGAGGCGAGCACCCCGACATTCTTATAGAGTGTATTCGCGGTCAGGCCGCTGATCGTCAATATGCCGTTCGTGGGATCGAAAGTGGCGTCAAGCGCCTTCGGGAGCCCATCGACCTTCCAAACTCCGAGGGATTCGAAGTAATAACCCCACAAAGTCAGTGTCGTGTTGCCGATTGTGACATCAAGCCGGCTCACATTTTGTGCGTTGTTCTTAATGACCGTGTCCCAGTTTGTGATTTGCAATTTGACGTAGGTTTCAGAAATGGAAACGGCACGGATTTTCGCTGTCGGAAGAACCGCTTTGGTGGTGACGGAAGAGTCATAGTAAATTGTTTCTGGTGGCTTATTGCCGTCCTCGACAGTTACACGGCCCTGTGACCGCACCGAAACGCTTGCATCGTACAGCGAATCTTTTTTGGCGAGCACCTTCACGAAATACGTCGTGCCGCTCTTCAAACCCGTGACTGTCGTGTTCGCATACCGATTGAAACCCTGCCAAGTGTCGAATATGGCATTCTTGACCGTAACGGATTTGACTTTTTTGCCTGTCGCTTCGTTGTAAACTTCGATGGTGTAAGAACTCGCGATTTTCGCAGTGGCGTCATCGCTCTTGAAAACAGGCCAAGTCACGTCGATTGCCGAATTGGGGAGAGTCTTGCTGTGAGCTATCTGAACATAACCGTCAGCTACATCGTGTTTGAACTGGACCCGTGTCGTCGAAGTGGATATCTTGTTGGAGTACGTGGATTCAGATATTATCCGAAGAGACGAAGTCCAGGGCGTGGCTGTTATCTTAAACGAAATCTTTGTGCTGGAGGTCAGGCCGGTGATCGTCATCGTCTGTGCTTGGGTGTCGACTTTCAATGTCAACGGAAAAGCATAATCTCCAACGTCGTCCCAAATTTTAAGATCGAAGTTTCCGGTTTGAAATCCATAATCGAACTTGACATAGCCGTCGATTTTTTTATTGCCGGTGATAGTCGCTTCGATGTTGAGACTTTTGGTTACATCCGAGATGTTGCTGTATTTGAACGTGATGGAGTCCTGGGTGCTCGAATTCTTAATGAGAGAAAGCTTTGGGGGAGATAGGATGCTTACTGTCGTTTCGCCGAGCTTGTCTTGCGGCGTAGCGTTTTTAATGGTCGAGGCAGTGAATTTGCCTTCGTAAACGGCGATGGTGTAATCGGTCGTGGTTTTTGTGGGGTATTGATATGAACAGATTCCATTGTTTGGGCCCGGAGCCTTGACATTCTTGTAGGTCGGTGCTTTACCTTTGGGGGTGATGATGACAGTATAATCATCACCCACATTGCGGTCAAAAACAATACTCATTGAACCCCATCGGGCGATAACGGAGATACGATAATTCCCTGCCGTGAGAAGGTTAACACCATCGGTTCCGGAGGTCGCGACGACGGGAGCGTTTTGCGAAGCGAACGATACCAAGGCGGAGTTTTCGGGGGAATTCGTCGAGGCGATGTTACCCGCTGCGGCATCGAACGTGATGGGGGCGACGATCGTTTCATCCGTCGAAAGCGGAGAAACGCTGAGCATTTGCCGATCTTCCAGCGATTCGAAACGGAGGGAACGGTTGTTGAGCGATTTTTTCTTTGGGCAATTTTTCATGGTCTTAATCCCAAGTAGGGGAATCGGAAATAACAGAAAAAAGAACAAAAATTTCACGTAAAAGAAAATGTACAACAACTCCTCGGTGAACACAAGAGCCGATTCGAATTTTGTACTGCTCCCATTTGTGTCCGGGTTACGTCAGGCGTCGAGTGTCCTCATTCCATTCGTCGTCGGAACATCACACCGGCGGCGCTGAGCGTTAGCAGCGAGATGATCGCCAGCGGGATGCAGTTCAAAAAGACTTCACCCGGGCCCATCCCTTTCATGAAAACGCCCTTGACGATCACCATGAACCAGCGGGCCGGGTTGGCGACGGTCAACCATTGCATCCAGTCCGGCATGTTCTCGATCGGCGTCGCGAAGCCCGAGAGCATCGTAAACGGCGGCATCACGAGAATCACGCCGAGAATCGCCTGTTGCTGCGTGAGCGAAAGCGAACTGACGAACAGTCCGACGCCGATGATCG
>JAVBSX010000326.1:0-3712 GCA_031556455.1 Thermoguttaceae bacterium | reverse complement strand
CGAGATTGACGAACCGGATCGTGTAATACTGCAAGCCGAGGGCCGCGAAAATGGCGAACTGCTCGGACACCGTTTTTTCGGCGACCGCCTCATCGGAAAAACCGGACAGAAAGACGCGAGGTTTCGTTTTCATGATTTTGGGAAAGGCTGTAGGCTATAGGATTCGTTTTCAAACCGTCCTTATTACTAGCCCCAAGCGTAAGCGCGGGGTGATAATTAGCAGCTTAGCGGTCAGCGGCTTAGCAACTTAGAAGACGGTTTTTGAAGTCGCGAAGTCGCACGGTTTCATCACCCCGCGCTTACGCTTTGGGCTAGTATTGGAAATTTTCAACACGGCAGCGGCTCAACGAAGCCGCGGGTTTGGCGGGGGCGAAGCCTACGCCTGGACGGCAGGTCCTTAGCCGCCGCCGACGAGGGTTACGACTTCGAGTCGGTCTCCTTCGGCGAGGACGGTTTCCTGGAATTGGCGGAACGGGACGACCGCCTTGTTCCGCTCGACGGCGACGTACTTTCCCGTCAAGCCGAGCTGCTCCAACAGCCCGGCAACGCTCAGCCCCTCGGGAAAAGTCCGTTCTTCGTCGTTAATCGTCAGGATCATGGTTACTTCAAAATAATTTCCGACATCGTGTACGGTTCGTCGAGTTTGGAATTGAGCAAGCCGGGGAACGGCCAGTCGAAGTTGCAGATAATCATCCGTCGGCCGATCACGACGCATTCGCAAGGCTGATCGAGCAGGCCGTCGCGGCCGTCGGTGTCGCCGTTTTCCCAGATCAACTCGAACGTCGGTTTTTCTCCCGCCTTGACCGGCTTGAAGGCCCGGATCGCGTTCTTCTGCGAATCGCAAATGTAAATCTTGTCCGTTCTTTTATCGTAAAAAATCCCGTCGCAGCAGTTGAACACTTCCCCGGCCTTGTGTATTTTCTCGCAAGTCGGCTTGTTGGCGGCATCGAACTCAACGCGGTACATCGCCCCGTCGCCGAAATTGCCAAAGTACACGACCCCGTCCGGTGTGCGGGTCATTCCGTCGGCGCCGCCGTTGTCGTGCCGGTCGATGTCTTCAACCTCCTCGACGACGACCAAACGCGGGTCGGTCCCGTTCGGCAAAACGGCGATCGTCGGGTGATCCTTGGTTCCTGCCTGCAGCGCTTCGTCTTTCGGGAACGACCACAGCCCGCCGGCCGCCCATTTCCCTTCGAGGTCGAGGATCGTGTCGGTAACCAACATTTTGTCGTTCATCCAGAGAATCGCGTTGGTCAGCTTCAAGCCGGAAGCGACGACCTCGATCTCTCCGGTCGGCTTCTTGCCGTTCATACGAACGCGGAGAATCCGCGATTTGTGGTCCTTATTGAAAAAATATTGGTTGTCGCAAACGTACAAATGACCGTCCGGCCCGAAATCCAAGCCCATTGTCCCGGTCTGCCCGGTTTCTTCGAGAACCGGGAATTCCAGCAGTTTGGTCAGGGTCCCGCGAAGGTCGAACGAAACGAGAAACGCTCCGTGTTTTTTCGGCCCTTCGTTGTTTTCCCGACCGTTGAAATTCGGGCAGCACATAAAAATGGTTTTTTGATCGTCCGAGACGGTCATTCCGTCGGGATTGTGCAGGTATTCCGGCAGGACGGCGAACAGCCGCGGCTTGTTCGGAACGGCGGGGCCGCGATTCCGCGGCCGGACCGGTGGGCGGACGGGTTGGATCGCGTGCTCGACCTTGCGAATGAACTGCTGCGGAGCGGCCAGGGAAAAGGTTCCGGCCCCGATCGCGGCGATACTCGGCAAACTTCGCGGCAAAAAGGCGTCGGCATCCAACGCCGGGGGAGCCTCGGGAATATTTTCGAGCATTTCCCCCTCGGTCGTGCCCGGAGCGACCTCTTGCGGCGGCGGCAATTTGTCTTTTTCGACTTTCGTATCGGGTGTGGGCTTAACGGGTTGGCCCGGCTTCCCTTGGTCCTGACAACCGGAAAACGCGAGTAACGAGAAAATCACGAGAGGAAAAAGGTATTTCATTGTCTTATCGCTCCCTAATTTGTTGAAAAAATCGCATTCCGACACGAGAATCGGATACGCGAAAAACACACCATGATTTTATCAAGTTCTCAAGTCAGAAGAAAGGGGGCAAGAAGTCAGACGGATTGCATAGTCGAACGCGGCAAACAGCAGCCCGATTCGAAATTTTTCCGGGATGATCGACTTTGCAATCGTCCTGGTCCCGTTAGGACTCCGGCGTCTGCGCCGCTCGGCTAAACGCCCCGACTCACAAAATTGGCTTTGGTGCTGTAGTCGTTTCGCAACGAGCTTTGAGTTGTCATTCCCCCTCTTTGAAAAAGGCCTCTTTCAAGCCTTCCAAATCGGGCAGGTCCATTGTCCCGGCGAGATTGCGCATGATTTCGGCATGTTTTTCCCGCGCGGTTTCAAGGGCCTGGTTCGTCGCCGTGATGATCATATCTTCCAACAGCTCGCAGTCTCCCCGGGAAAAAATTTCCGGGTCGATCTTGCAATTGACGATTTCGCTCAAGCCGTTGGCTTCGATATGGACCATCCCCGCCCCGGCACGACCGCTGACACGGACCGTTCGACAGCGGTCGTTCATTTCGTGAACCTTTTCGCCGAGCTCTTTCACTTTTTTCAACATCGAACCGAAATTCGCTATGTTACTGAACACGTTTTTTCCTTTTGAGATTGGAGAATATTTTCGAATGCGCGGGGTACCGGCTAAATGTTTTGATGATTCCCCTCTCATTATATCCGGGCGCGATCGCCTCAAAAACCGGGGGCGGAAGAAGGACCATCGTCTCTTGTCGCGGAAGGCCGGTCGGTATACAATGAGTTTTTCGATTGTTGTTTCGACCATTACCTTGATAGACCAATCTTTTCCGACACCATGCGACGACTTTTTTCCGCGCTGTCAATCGTTCTGTTTATAACAGCGTCGATCTCACCTTCGGTTGACGCTCAAACCAATAGCCCAACGAAAAAAACTTCCCAAACCCTGCCCTCTTCCCCCCTCGATCAACAAGGCAACATGATACACGGATTCAAACTCCTCTGGACCCAAGACGTCGAAGAAGTCAAGGCCAAGGCCCAAATGTTCGAACACGTTCAAAGCGGGGCGCCCCTGCTTTACCTCTCGTGCGAAGACGACAACAAGGTCTTTTCGATCGCGTTCCGGACCCCGCCGAGCGACGATACGGGAATCGCCCATATCATGGAGCACTCGGTTTTATGCGGCTCGAAACATTTCCCTTCGAAAGAGCCGTTCGTCGATCTGTTGAAAGGATCGCTGCAAACGTTTCTCAACGCGTTTACCGCCAGCGACCGAACCATGTACCCGGTCGCGAGCCGCAACGAAAAGGACTTCGTCAACCTGATGCACGTCTATCTCGACGCCGTCTTCTTTCCCAAATTGATGCAAACCCCGGAAATTCTGATGCAGGAAGGTTGGCATTACGAACTCGACGAACAAACCGGCGAGCTGACCTACAACGGCATCGTTTACAACGAAATGAAAGGGGTTTTCTCCTCGCCGCAAGGCCTGTTGTACCGGACGATTTCCAAATGCCTATACCCGGACGGGACCTACGGCAAGGAATCGGGGGGCGATCCGTCCGCGATTCCGGATTTGACGCAAAAGCAATTCGTCGAGTTTCACGAAAAATTCTATCACCCTTCGAATTCGTTGATTTTCCTGTACGGCGACGGCGATGTCAAAGAGCATCTC
>JAVBSX010000337.1:0-6769 GCA_031556455.1 Thermoguttaceae bacterium | reverse complement strand
ACCTCGCAGCTCGCCCCGCTGCTCGATTACGTTTCGCTCGACGGTTCGCTGATGATCGAGAAAAAAGTCGGTTCCGGCATCCGCCTCGAAAAGGGCCGCGTCTTTTATCCCGAAGAAAGCGGAACCGGCGTCCATGTTTTTTTCCGTTAAATTCTGTTGAGGAGCCCAACATGTCCCGAACGGCTGAAATCGAACGTAAGACGAAAGAAACGGAAATCACGCTCCGGCTGAACCTGGACGGCATCGGCCGGGCGAAAGTCGCGACCGGGGTCGGGTTTCTCGATCACATGTTGACCCTGCTCGCCGGGCACGCCCTGATCGACCTTGAGATCGAGGCGAAAGGGGACCTGCATGTCGACGGGCATCACCTGGTCGAAGATGTCGGCATCGCCCTGGGGCAGGCGTTTCTCAAAGCGCTCGGAGACAAGAAGGGAATACGCCGATACGGGCATTTCGCCTTGCCCATGGACGAAACGCTGGTTACGGTCGCACTCGATTTCGGCGGCCGGCCGCACTTCGTTTACAACGTCGTATTTCAAACGCCGAAAATCGGGGAATTCGACACCGAACTGGTACACGAATTCTGGCAGGGCTTCGCGACGGCGGGCTTGTGCAACCTGCACTTGCTGTGTCACTACGGGACGAATTCGCACCACATCGCCGAGGCGATTTTCAAAGGGACGGCCCGGGCGATCCGAAACGCCGTCGAACTCGACCCCAAACAGCAAGGCATTCCGAGCACCAAAGGGGTTCTGTAAAAAAGTTCAAAAAACGTGAACCACGAGCCGCGTACTGTGTACGCGGAGGGAAAAGGTTGTCCGTCCCCTCCGCGCACGGCACGCGGCTCATTTGCGTGAAACGAAAGACCGCCTCTCTCTTATGTACCCCCTTCAAGTCGTCGCCTACCATCTTTCGATGCTCGTCGTCCTCGGACTGCTTTTCCGGCGGATGCGATTACGATTCCGAAGGACGGGGAAGCCGGCTTCGACGATGTTTTTCGCGACGAATTGCTGCTGGGGATTCCTCGCCTCACTCGTCCTCGCCGTCGTGATCGGTTATTTGACGACCGGTTGGACCGCCGGGCAACGTTTCGCCGAAGGGCTGTTTTTCGAGGGCGGCGCGTTCCTCTTTCTTTCAGGCCGGATGATCGCTTTCCAACGGAAAGCGTTCGAGAACCCCGCTCGTCCTCGAACCTTCTTCCCACTTTCGCTTCAACTTTTCGCGGCGTTCGTTCTTGGGATTGGTTTGTATTCTCTTTACTACGAGCCGTGGGCCCTTCAGGTCAAAACATATCGGATCGAGACGGAGCGACTTCTCGAACCGCTGCGGATTGTTCTGATCACCGACATTCAAACCGACCGGATCGGCGAGTACGAGTACCGGGCTTTGGAAACGGCGAAAGCCCAAAACGCCGATCTGATTCTTTTCGGCGGCGATTACGTGCAATACGATCGCGGCTCGACGACGGTCGGTCGTCGTGATTTGAACCGACTGCTGCGAACGGTCGACCTAAGCGCTCCGCTCGGCGTCTTCGCCGTCGAAGGGAATCACGAACTTTTTCAACCCGGCTGGGCGAAAGCGTTCGAAGGGACCGGGATCGAAACTTCCTACAACAGCCGCTCCCTGCTCCTGAAAAGGCCGAACGACGCGATCCGGCTCAGCCTCTTGAGCTTTCCGGACTCTTATCCGGGGAAAGACAGGCGAAGATCGCCCGCGAATTTTGAACAAGAACCGCACGCAAACGATTCTTCGGCGGAGGCGGCCTATCACATCATGTTGGGTCACGATCCTTCTTTTGTCGCCGAGAAGGGCGAGGCCGATTTGCTTTTGGCGGGACATACGCACGGCGGACAGGTTTGCTTCCCGTTTTTCGGGCCGATCATCACGTTCGCGAAAGGGATTCCGCTCTCGTGGGGCAAAGGCAAAACGATCCTGCCCGACGGTTCGACGCTGATTATTTCCAACGGCGTGGGAATGGAGCGTCGCGAAGCTCCTCGGATCCGCTTCTTGTGCCCACCGCAAATCGTCGTCGTCGAATTGGTGCCCCGCGGCGCAACCGACACGATTGATTCCCGGAGAAAATGAAGCGGAGTCTTTTTGGTTGGCCGGGTCGCGATTCTACTCCTCTTCGTCGATTTCGACGTCGAGGATCGTCTCGATCCCGGTTTCCTTATCGAAACGTCCCAAAAAGAAATCGCTGACCAGGTTGTGTCCCAACACCGTTCGGTTCGTCGGGGCCGTCAGCGAACGGTACAGAAGATATTGGTCCTTGAACAACTGGACGCGAAACCCGGCCGCTTTCTCGCGGGGAACCTTTTCGAGCTTTTCCCCGACCGTCAACTGCCGCCAAGTGTAAGGATACCGCGTTCGCGAGCCGTGCAAATCGAAAACCAGCGGCGCGAACAGACCGTTCCCTTCTCCCGAGAGGCTCAGGACCAGCGCATCGCCGTCGGCTCGCAACGCTCCCGGAGCCGCATCCGTTTCCTGTTCCGCCAGGCTCGGCGGCAAAACCCTTGCGAGCGCGACCTCTTTTACCGTCCGGCTTGAAAACAGCAACCGGTCCGTTCCCTGCGGTTTCCCGCCCCGACTCCGGATCGCCGGCCCGAGGGGCAGACGCGATTCGTACTCGATCCGATCATCCGGAGCAAACGGCCCGCGAACGTTGTCCGGCTCGCGGAGAATCGAATCGGCCAGAATCAAAAGTTCTTCCTCATGGGCGAGGACAAAATGCCGCTGCAACCGAAATCCGTTCGAGAGGGAAAGTTCCAGTTCGAGATAATCGTGCGTCGGCTCGCTCACTTCGCAGGTCGCGGCCCAATCTCCGAGCGGTTCGAACCGCCGGCCGTTCCGGGAAACGACAACATCCCAAAAACCGCTCAAAACAATTTGGGCCTTCAAATTCAATTCGATCCGGACCCGCCCGTCGGTCCCTTGTGCAACCGGCTTCGCGTCTTTCGGGTCGTCTCCGACCCGCCCATACGAAACGGCCAGCCCGGGCAGTTCGTGCGACCAGCCGGAACGAAGCAACGCGATTTGACTCCAATCGGAAAAGTAGGAGACGCCGGAACTCGCGAGCACGGCCTCCTTTTTCGAACCGGCCGGGGTCTTGCGGCCCGGCAGCACGGTTTGGGCGATCTCGCGATCCTCCAAATCGGAATCCAATGCGAGAGCCTGTTCGATCAGCCGGCGAAAGGCGAGCGAAGCCGATTTGTCCGCGAATTCCGGCCCGAAAACCTGCGAGCCGTCCTTGCGGGTAAAGCGGAGCGTTTGCTGAATCGCCCACTCGTATTGTCGCTGCGATTTGGTTTTCCAAGGGAGAAAATCGGCCCGCTTCCCGAGCGCCAAACAGCGTGTCCAACAGCCGAGCAACGGCCGGAGGTTCGCGAAATGCTCCGAATCGGGGAGACCGGCCCCGTCGAGCAGTTCTTCCAGCCCTTCGATGAGAATGCCGCGTCCCTTTTCGCAAGCGGCTTTCGAGGGTTTGAGTTCCGGGAACAGCAGCCCGCAAAGCCAACCCAGTTCGCCCCGCAGTTGCCCTTCGAGCGAAGCCGCTTCTTTTGTCTCGCTCACGAGCGCGATCAATTTTTCGTAGCACGAAAACCAATCGGCCGGCTTCCAGGTTTTCGGTTCCAACACCAAGCCGACCGCGAATTCGAGGGGCGCAAAGTCCGCGTCTTCGAGAAACCGGCGGTATTCCCGGATTGCCAACTCTTCCGCCCTCTCATGCAAGTGCTCCGACCAGGCGTCCCACGCTTTTTTGTCCTCGCCGGATTGGAGCAGGTTGCGGAGTGTTTTCTCCGCCGAAGGATGCAGTAATTCGAGAAAGCGTTGTCGCATATTGGTTTGGGAGACGAGAAAAAGGAAATTGAGAAAAAAATGTAGCACTCCGGCAACTGGAGCGTTGAAAAAACCGGCCCGTCGCTTCGAGCCGCCCTTGTCGTTTCGAGCCTTTCTCGTCATTTCGAGCGGAGCGAGAAATCTCACCCTCGCCGAAAGAGCCGGAATCCAGACTCGCTCGCGAGGGTGAGATTTCTCCTTGCGCTGCGCTTCAGTCGAAATGACGAAATTGCTGCGAAAAGACATTCGACGGTTCAGCCTTTCGGATTCGCTCTAAGCCTTGCGACTCCAATCGCTGCCGCCGGGGCGGTCTTCGATCGTGATGCCAACCTCGTTCAGGGCATTGCGAATCTTATCGGCCGTCGCGAAATCCTTGTTCTGTCGCGCTCCGGCCCGCAGTTCGATGATCAGCCGCATCAAATGGTGCACCAGTTCGTCGCTTTGTTCGGCCGGTTTTTCGACCGGCGGCCGGCGAAACAGCCCGAGCGTCAGGCAAAGTTCGCGAAGTACCGTCGCCCCATGCACGAGCGGCCAAGTCGCTTCCGGCGACAGGTCTTTCGCCCCGTCGAGTTTTTGGTCGTCGGCGTATTTATTCAAAATCCGAAGCAGATCGAACAAGACACCGATTGCCCCGCCCGTGTTGAAATCATCGTCCATCGCTTCGAGAAATTTCTCCCGAAACTCACGCACCTGCTTCAACAGCGGGTCCTCGCCCGGCTCGAAAGCCCCTTCGGCCCGGTTTTTCGGCGTCGCCGTCGCGTAAAAAATGTCCCCCGTGATCCGTTCGTACCGTTTGAAAAAGCGGTAAAACGCCTCCAGCCCCGTCGCGACCTGTTCGATCCGCTCCAGGGAAAAATCGATCGGCCGACGGTAATGCGACGAAAGAATGAAAAAGCGAATCGCTTCCGGATCGAACTGCTTGAGCATGTCCCGGAACGCGCTCGCCCCTTTCGATTTGCTGATTTTCCCGGCTTCCTGCTCTTCCCGGTCCTCCGCCGTTTGGCTTCGCTCCTCTTTCGAGCGGCCGCCCACCTTGCCGGTTTCGCTCGACGCCTGCATCAGCCCGTTGTGCAGCCAGTATTTGGCCATGATTTTGCCGTGCCGGCATTCGCTCTGGGCGACCTCGTTTTCGTGGTGCGGGAACACCAGGTCAAGCCCGCCGCCGTGTATGTCGAAGCTTTCCCCGAGAATTTCGCGCGACATCACGCTGCATTCGATATGCCAACCGGGGCGGCCTTTGCCCCAGGGGGAATCCCAGGCCGGCTCGCCCGGCTTCGCCGATTTCCAAAGCGCGAAATCACACGAAGATTGCTTGCGGTCGACCGTCGAGCCCCCTTCGCCCAGCATCTGCTCTAGCGAACGGTGCGAGAGCTTGCCGTATTCCGGGAATTTCTGAACGTCGAAATACACATCCCCTTTCGATTCGTAGGCGAAACCTTTTCCGATCAAATCCTGGACGAATGTGATGATGTTGTGAATATTGTCGGTCGCTTTCGGGAAGTAATCGACCGAATCGATCCCCATCGCTTCGAGGTTCCGCATGTAATCGGCGGTCATCTCCTCGGCGACGGCCTTCATCGTCATGCCGCGGGCGTTCGCCTCGGCGATCAGCTTGTCGTCGACATCGGTGATGTTGATCACGAGCGTCACTTCGAATCCGTTGTGTACCAGATACCGCTTGATCGTATCGAAAATGATCGGCCCGACCATATGCCCGATGTGCGAGGGCTTGTAAACGGTCGGCCCGCAAAGATAAATCCCGACCTTGCCCGGGCAAATCGGCTCGAAATTCTCTTTCGTCTTGGAAAGGGTGTTGTAAAGGCGAATCATGGTCGTTGGAAAAAAGAGAGACGTTGCCAAAACACGACAACCGGAAGGGAACATACGGTGCTCCGCACAAAAATTGAAACAAGGGGCTTCCTGAGCGAAGCGACGAAAGCCCCGAAACCGCGAGGGTTGAGTTCGAAGCTCCGGTCCGATTTTTTCGCGGAGGGTAATAATATTCCAAAGATGCTGATTATAGCAATTTTCAGCCCTGTAACCAGAGGGATTCCCGAAGAAGCACGATGATTGGAAAGTCGAGATTTCAGAAAAAATTTCGAATCGGGCAGCAGCCGGAAGCGTCAGCGCCCGGTTATCCCATGCGGAAATGCGGGACTAACCCGGCGCTTACGCTTCGGGCTGCTGTTTGTCGCGTTCGACTTTGCAGCCTGAAGAAGAAGGCTCGAAAGACGTTATACGATTCGTTCTCAAAGGGTGGGACAAGCCCCGCCCTTGAGAATAATCCCTCTTTTTTTCCGCTACCGCCTCGGTTTGAGCACCGAAATCGCGAGCGGCGGCAAGAAGATATCGACCGAGGCCGGCCGACCGTAGGCTTCGATCAGCTCGCCCATCACCCCGGGGCCGTTGCCCGTGTTGCTGCCGCCGTATATCTCCGAATCGCTGCTGTAAATCTCCTCGAACCAACAGGCTTCCGGCACGCCAAGACGCTGCCGCCGCGGCACGGGCGTAAAATTGCACAGGACGACCAGGTAATCTTTCGGATTCCTCGCTTTGCGGATGTAGGAAAATGTGCTGCTTTCCCAATTATGGCAGTCGATCCATTCAAAGCCGCGGCCATCGAAATCGTATTCGTGCAGCGCCGGTTCGCTTTTGTACATCCGGTTCAAATCGACGACGCAGCGCTGCAAGCCCTGGTGTGTCGCCCATTCCAAAAGGTGCCATTGCAACGATTCGTTGAAGTCCCATTCGTACCATTGACCGAATTCGCTTCCCATAAAGAGCAGTTTCTTGCCCGGATGCGTCCACAGATACGAATAAAGCAGCCGGGCATTGGCGAATTTCTGCCAAAGATCGCCCGGCATCTGGTCGATCACCGATTTTTTCCCGTGCACGACCTCGTCATGCGAAATCGGCAAAATGAAATTTTCGT
>JAVBSX010000076.1:0-3858 GCA_031556455.1 Thermoguttaceae bacterium | reverse complement strand
CATCAACAGGAAAGTCGTTTTCGGAAAACGGGCGATCTTCGTACCGGTTCATCTCGAAAAGAATCGGCTTGCGTTTGCCCCGGAACCTGCGGAAGTAAACCCAAAGAAGAGCCAACAGCACGAAAACGACCGTTGAAGTGTACAGCGGAGCGACCGTGTTCTTTCCGGCGACGGGCTCCGGCGGCCGAAACCAATCGATTTGCGCGGCGATCAGGAGAGGGGCGAATTGCCAATCGCTTTCCGGCTTCTCCGATTCGGGGACCGAAACCGGCTCTCCCATTTTTCGGTAGGCCCAGGTCTTGTAAAAAAAACCGCTGATCGAAATCGGAATGTTGAACCCCTCCCCGCCGCCGCTCGGCAGCCCTTCGGGAATATTCTTGATGCAAAAAACGAGAGGGTTGTCCTGCGAATCGTCGGTCGTCAACATGATTTGGTAATACCGGTCGGTACCCAACCGCCGCCGCATCTCTTCGTCGCCGATCAGGACCGGATCGATCCGTCTCGCGTTCCCGACCAAACGGACAAGGTCGCACTGTCGGGTCTGCGGCCGGTTAAAAAGGTCGATCACGGGAAAACGATCCGTCCCGCTTCGCTTCAATTCGGCGGCGACCGCGGCGTCGATCTCAGGCCGCGAAATTTTCGAGGCCGCCTCCAGCATTTGATAAAACGGTTCCCGGTCCGCTTCCGTCAGCCGCAGCAAATCGAACCGCCTTTTGTCCCCCGAATCGGCATCACCCTGATCGGTCGTCGGCAGCCCGGCGGCGTCTTTTTTTCGGAGAAACGTTTCCGGCGGCAAGACGGGAACGGCATCAAGCGTCCCGGCATCGAAACCGTGATCCCCTAAAAGCGTCGCGGGATACCATTGAATCCGGGAAGCGACCAAAACGAGCCCTGTCTGATTATTGAGCAAAATTCCCAGCAGCCCGGCCCGTTCGGAGCAGGGGGCGTCGATTGGCCAGGATCGGGGAACTTGCGGAACGATCGCGACGGCATCGGGAGCGTTTGCGATTTTCAACCGGCAAAGGTAATACGCCTCAAAACCGAATCGCTTTTTTTCGTCCTCGGAAATCGTTATTTTCTGAACGTGAGAAACGATCACGTCTTGGGAAAGTTCGAGAACCGATCCCACAGGCAAAGAATCAAGATTGGCTCCCTTTGCTTTTTCCGCATAATCCGAGAGCACGTTCTCAACCAGCGACTGTCGCAAGCGGCTCAACACTTTGAGCAGCGATTCCCGAGGGAAATCCGCAGGCTGTTCGGCCGAGCCGAGTTCGTTCCATTCCGATTCGGAGAGTCCGAAGAGTTGCAAAAGGAAGGGCGTGTCGATTCTTTCTCTTACGGCCGTTCCCGTTTTTTCCGAAAAGTCGTGATCGTTTTCGCGGGTCGACAACTCGATTTCCCTCAATCGCGATCCTTCTTCGCTTTTCCGGATCGTTTTCGCGAGGATCGTCGGCGTCGAGAGCAGTTCCTTGCCGTCGGAATAGGTCCGCCGTTTGAAATAATAACCGAAAATTTCGACCGGCTGTCCGAGGAGAGACGCTTCGGGCTCGGAAAGACAGACGACCGAGAGCGGCTTGTGCGGTTGATCGGCAAGCCGGACCCAGCAATCGTAATACCCGGCTGCGGGAAAACCCGGATCGGCCCCTTCCGGCGTTCGGGGAAAGGGAACGAATTCGAAACGGAGCAGTTTGCCCGAGACGGCGACGCGTTTGCCGCGATACTCCTCGCTCTGGGCGTCCAATTGCAGGAAAGTGACCTGGGAAAAAGGAGCTTTTCCCAGGTCGCTTTCTTCGGTTTCCGAGAGGGAACGGAGCAGTTGTTGCAGTTCGGGCCGTTCCTTTTCGCGAAACAGCGGCGTGTCGTCTCGGACGTGCTGCCAATCCGCTCCCCAAACGGCGGAACAAACGAGCAGCGGGAAAAGAATGCCGCCGCGAAAAAAACACACGAAAATGTCCGTCATTATTCCTGTTTCTTTTCAGGTAATCGCCAACGGGAAGCCGCAAGTGTAACCCTCGGCTTCCCGTCCGATTTTCACAAAATTCGCAACACTTCAGCCAAATGGTGATTTTCGTCATTTCGACTGAAGCGGAGCGCAAGGAGAAATCTCCCCCTCGCGAGCAAGGCTGATTCCAGCCCTTTCGGCGAGGGTGAGATTTCTCGCTCCGCTCGAAATGACGAACGGTGGGGTTTTATTTTAAAAAACTCCAAACTGCTGAAGTATTACCAAAATTCAATTTTGCGCGTGCAAAAATGTGAAATTGACCTTTGAGAAAGAAGAGCAAATTCCGTCATCCCCGTGCAAGCGGGGATTCAGAGATTACGCTTTCCCTCTGGACCCCTGCCTGCGCGGGGGTGACGAAAGGTCATTCGTCAATTTTGCACTATACCGTAGCTGGTATGGGCGGTGGCTTCGCCCTCTGTCAAACCGTGGCCTCGTTGGGCCGCTACCATACTGAAGACGGGAATTTAAACCGGCTTGAGTATAATTCCCCGCCAACACTAAAACGTGTAGCGGTTGACGACGTTTTCGAAGAGCTCCTGCCGTCCGCTGGTGTTCGGCGTCGCTTCGCCCTTGGCGAGCATATATTTTTCGAGCGATTTGAAATCGTGCTTGCCGGCTTCGATTTCGGCCCCGATCCCGCCGTCCCAAGACGCGTAACGATCTTTGACCATCTTCGCGATCTCGCCGGTCTTCCGCATTTCGGCGGCGACCAGAAGCCCCTTGGCGAAGGCGTCCATTCCGCCGATATGAGCGTAAAACAGATCGAGCGGCTCGAAGCTTTCCCGGCGAACCTTCGCGTCGAAGTTCAATCCGCCCGGGGCCAGACCGCCGTACTTCATGATCATGAGCATGATCTTCGTCGTCATATACACGTTCGTCGGGAACTGGTCGGTGTCCCAGCCGAGGAGTTCGTCGCCGGCGTTCGCATCGACCGAACCGAGGAAACCCTGCGAACCGGCGTAATCGAGTTCGTGCTCGACGCTGTGTCCCGCCAAGGTCGCGTGATTCGTCTCAATATTCATCTTGACGGACTTTTCCAAGCCGTAGGCCCGGAGGAAGTTGATGCACGCCGCCGAATCGTAATCGTATTGATGCTTCGTCGGTTCCTTCGGCTTCGGCTCGAAATAGAACTGGCCTTTGAAGCCGATTTCCTTGGCGTAATCGACGGCCATGTGCATAAACTTTCCGAGGTGATCGGCTTCGCGCTTCATATCGGTGTTCCAAATGCACTGGTACCCTTCCCGGCCGCCCCAGAACGTGTAACCTTCCCCGCCGAGGCGGAGGGTCACTTCGAGGGCTTTCTTGACCTGGGACGCGGCGTAGGCGAATGCGTCGGCGTTGCAGCTCGTCGCCGCTCCGTGCATGTATCGTGGGTTGCCGAACAGGTTCGCCGTTCCCCAGAGGAGCTTGATGCCGGTCCGCTTTTGCTCTTGCTCGAAAACGTCGACGACGGCATCGAGGTTCTTGTTCGATTCGGCCAGGGTTTTCCCTTCCGGAGCGACGTCGCGATCATGAAAGCAGTAAAACGGCATTTGCAGTTTTTCGCAGAACTCGAAAAAGACGCGGACCCGGTTCTGGGCGTTCGCGACGTTATCTTCCGGACCTTCCCAAGGTCGAAGCATGGTTCCCGGCCCGAACGGATCGGCCCCGCTCCCCCGCATCGTGTGCCAGTAGGCGGAGCTGAAACGGAAATGGTCTTTCATCGTCTTCCCTTCGACTTTTTCTTCCGGATTATAGTAACGGAAAGCGAGGGGATTGGCGGATTTCGGACCTTCGTAAGTGACTTTGGTAACTTCCGGAAATGCGGGCATAAAACTCTCCTTAAAGTGTTGTAATGGGAAAAACCAGGCGACGGC
>JAVBSX010000096.1:0-3141 GCA_031556455.1 Thermoguttaceae bacterium | reverse complement strand
AATCAACCGACAACACCCGAAAGGTCATTTCGAGCGAAGCGAGAAATCTCACCCTCGCCGAGAAAGTCGGAGTTCAAACCCTCTCGCGAGTGTGAGATTTCTCCTTGCGCTGCGCTTCAGTCGAAATGACAGCTTTGCTTTTCGAACGGTTCAACGACTTTGCAATCCTCGGGTGTAGCCGGTATAATTGACTAAATTTCGTCCTCTTCATTCGGGTCGAGGAAACCTTCCAGATGCCGGCAACGGAGCGGGCTTTGCAGCTTTTGAACCGCCTTCGCCTCGATCTGCCGGACGCGCTCACGGGTTACTTGAAAGATTCGGCCGACTTCTTCGAGCGTGTAGGAATAGCCGCCGTCGAGACCGTAACGCAATTTGAGAATTTCCCGTTCCCGGTAGGTGAGCGTTTTCAAGACCTTGCCGATTTCCTTTTTCAGCATTTCGTTCGCCGCCGATTTTTCCGGCTTCTCGAAACTGTTGTCCGAAACAAACTCCCCGAAACAGGCGTCCTCGGAATCGCCAACCGGGTGCTCCAACGAAATCGGGTTGGCCCCCATCTGCATGATCTTCCGGGCATCTTCGATCGAAAGATCGGCCGCTTCGGCAATCTCGCCGATGCTTGGTTCCCGGCCGGTCCGCTGATACAGGTTGCGCGAGGCCGCCCGCAGTTTTGTGAGGGCGTCGATCATGTGCACCGGAATGCGGATCGTGCGAGCCTGCTCCGCGATCGCCCGGGTAATCGCCTGCCGAATCCACCAGGTCGCATACGTCGAAAATTTGTAACCACGGCGGTACTCGAACTTATCGACCGCCCGCATCAGCCCGGTGTTGCCTTCTTGAATGAGATCGAGAAAACTCATCCCCCGGTTGCGATATTTTTTCGCGACCGAAACGACCAGCCGCAAGTTGCCCCGGGAAAGATCGCTCTTCGCCTGTTCGTAGGCCGCGAGCCGCTCCCGCATCAATCGGCAGCGATTCCGCAAACTTCGCGGGCTTTCCTGCGTCGTCATGATCAACTGCCGCAATTCGTCCCGCAATTGAATCCGCTTTTCCCGGGTGATGTTCGATTTGGTACCCGAAAGCAGCCCGCGGATCGCGTCCATTCGCTCGGACATTTTTTCCAGCTGCTTCATGAGAGCGTGCACCCGCCGGGTCCGGAGGCTCAATTCCTCGGTCAGGATCAACGCCCGACGCCGTCGTTGCAAAAACCGAATTCGGGCTTCCTGTTTGATTTTTTGCGGGGTGCTCTTGCGAACCAGACGCTCGAAATCCGCCGTCGTCGATTCCAACAGGGCGGCCACGGTTTTCAAATTCGACGGCATCCGCTTCAAAATTTGCTCCTTGGAAAGACGTTCCGTGAGCGACATCTTGATCGTCCGGTCGAACGGCAGCTTGCCGTGATACACTTTCGTAAGAACCCCGAACGCCGTATGCAACGCGAACGGGCTTTCCATCACCGAGCGGCGGAACATCCGGCGGGTCAATTCGATTTTTTTGGAGCAGTTGATCTCTTCTTCTTTGCTCAAAAGGCCAAGGCTCGACATTTGGTTCAGGTACAGCCGGATCGGGTCGCTGCTCCATTTTTCGACTTCTTCCGGCAAGGTGGTTTTTTTCGCCTCGGAATCGGCTCCCTCGTCCGCCGCGTCTCCGGAATCGTGTTCCCCTTCCTCGGCTTGCAGTTCGAGCAATTCCGTGTCGGTCGCCTCTTCGTCGGTCAACTCGAAATCCCGGTGATCGATCGAATCGAACAGCTCGGACATTTGCATCATGTCGAGCGAATCTCCGTCCGGCATGTGTCGGACGATCTCATCGAGCGAAAGATGCCCTTGGTCTCGTCCCTTGTTGATCAGGTCTTGAAAATCGCATCCGAAATAGTCGGTCCTTGACATAAAAACTCCTTATTCCGCACCAATCCTTTGATGCGCTGGGTTGAAGGGAGGGGGAAATTGTAAGTGGGAAGTGAGAAGTCTGAAGAGAGCCGCGACCTACGGCCGCGAAGTCTCATTTTTAATTTTTAATTCATCATTCTTAATTCTCTTTCTGCCCTCTTTTCTGCTGTAAAATCTCCTGTAATTTTCGTTGTTTTTCTTCCTTGGAAAGGCCCGCGTCCTTGAGCGAGCCGATTTCCCTCGGACTGCGCCGCTTGATGTCGCGGCGGGTAAAGCCTTGCACGATTTCGGTGATCAGCCGGTCTCGTTTTTCGGCGCCCATGTTCGGGGAAAGACCCTTTTCCGCGGCCGATTCGTCGATTTCGACCAACAGGTTTTTGACCGCCGGATCGTCGAACCGCAACATCAGCCGCTCGAACGAGCCGACGTCCCCATGCTCGGCCGCCGCTTTCCATTCTTCGTGTATCTTCCGGGTCAGCGGCGAAAGGAGCCAATCGTCCGGAATCAAATCGTCCAAAATCCCGAACGTTTCCGGATCGGCGAACCAAAGTTCCAACAGTTCCCGTTCCAAAAAATCGGGGGCGAACTCCGGTTTCGCCCAAATGTTTTCTTCGACCGGACCCGTCGGCCCGCTGTCTTCGCCTCGTTCGGAATAGCTCGGGGCCTGCGAACGGCGGTCGCGCCATTGTTTCAGCCGCTTGCGAATCTCCGTCTCGGCGATATGAAACCGCAGGGCCAATCGCCCAATCGTTTTTTCCAATCGCAGTTGGCTCGGATCATCGGCTCCGGCCAATCCGGTCGGGGCGGCGGCGATCACCGCGATCAGCCGGTCGAGGGCTTGGGACGAGCCGACGATGTCCCGTTCGAGGTCGATGTTGCGTGTCGCGCTCCGAAACGCGTGCTCTAAGGCGTCGACCGCCTCGTTTTGCAGCATCGCTTCGAACGTCTCTTTTCCGTTTTCCAGCAAAAACTCGCAAGGGTCCGCTCCCTCGGGCAACGTCAAAATCGAAAGATCGACCCCTTGGGCGACGAACAGTTCCAGCACTTCGTTCGCCCGTTTTTGCCCCGCTTCGTCTCCGTCGAGAACCAGGAACATTTTTTCGGCGAACCGCTTGAGGATTTTAATGTGCTCCGGCCCCAAAGCCGTTCCGAGGATCGCGACCGCATCGGAAAGCCCCGTCTGGTGGGCCATAATACAGTCGGTATACCCTTCCATAATCAAGGCCCGATGCGAATTTCGCATCGTCAGCCGGGC
>JAVBSX010000256.1:0-8058 GCA_031556455.1 Thermoguttaceae bacterium | reverse complement strand
GATCAACCTCGGGGCGGGAACCTGCAACAGCGATTTGAAGAACACTTACGGGGACGTGACGACCGAGTTTTCCGGCCGCAAGGTCAAATCGGGCATGCAGTTTCTCGGCTGCGTGATCGGGGATTATTCGAAGACGGCGATCAACACGAGCATCTTTACCGGCAAGATCATCGGTTCGTGCAGCATGGTGTACGGTTTCGTGACGACGAACGTCCCGAGTTTCGTCAATTACGCCCGCTCGTTCGGCCAGGTCACGGAAACGACGGTCGAGGTCATGATCTCGTCCCAGGCCCGGATGTTCGCCCGCCGCAACGTCGAGCAGCGTCCTTGCGACATTCAGCTCATGCGCGACATTTACGACCTGACCCGCAGCGAACGGCAATTGGCCAACGAACCGCTTTCGTTGTAGCGGGACGAGCCTCTTACGAGCCGGGGGCTGTGCCCCCGACTGTTTCCGTCTTGCGTTGTTATCTTACCTCACGGAGCGGTACAGTCGGGACCGCAGGTCCCGGCTCGTTGTGGTATGTGCTCGCACTGTCTTGCCAACTTGCGAAAACGGGAGCTTTTGATAAACTTTGGGTATCTCTTCAACTCAATCAACGGCATCCCTCCAAAATATTTCGCAACAATGATTGAACTCGGCGTCAACATCGATCACATCGCAACGGTCCGGGACGTTCGCAAAACGGTCGAGCCGGACCCGGTTTGGGCGGCCGCCTTGGCCGAACTCGGGGGGGCCGACGGGATCACCGTGCACCTCCGCGAGGACCGGCGGCACATCAACGACCGGGACGTTCGGCTGCTGCGGGAAACGGTTCGCGCGAAACTGAATCTCGAAATGTCGTGTGCCCCGGAAATCGTCCAGATCGCCTGCGAGATCGTCCCCGATCAGGCGACGATCGTCCCTGAACGCCGCGCCGAAATCACGACCGAAGGGGGACTCGATGTCGTCGCTTCCCCCTCGACGGTCGAAAAAATTATCGACAAGCTGCACCAAAAAGGGGTTTTCGTCAGCCTGTTTCTCGATCCCGACACGAAACAGATTGAAGCGGCTTCGCTCTTGAAATGCGATGCCGTCGAACT
The DNA here is from genome assembly GCA_031556455.1 of Thermoguttaceae bacterium. Classification (GTDB taxonomy): domain Bacteria; phylum Planctomycetota; class Planctomycetia; order Pirellulales; family Thermoguttaceae; genus JAVBSX01. The sequence continues at coordinate 6,975 of JAVBSX010000256.1, read as the reverse complement.
ACATACCGGCAAGTACGCTCTCGCGAAAACCGCCCCAGAGCGGCAGGCGGAACTCGTTCGGTTGACCGAGGCCGGCAAGCTGATCACCTCTTACGGCATGCGGCTGCACGCCGGGCACGGGCTGACGTACCACAATGTCCGGCCGGTTGCCGCGATCCCGAACATGTTCGAATTGAACATCGGGCACAGCATCATCGCCCGGGCGCTGATGGTCGGACTGCAACAGGCGGTCGCCGAAATGAAAGCCGTGATCAACGGACGTTGACCGCGGACGATTGGAACCGCCAAGAAACAAACTCGCAACAGAGTCGTGATTTTTTATTTCGTTTATTCTCAAAACGAAGGGGCATGACCATGCCAAAAATTCTTTATTGTCTTTTGCTGGTGTTTTTTCTCGGGGTGAGCGGCTGTTATAGCGAAAACAATATCGATCACGACGACCCCAATTCGGAAAAAAACCGGACGATCATCGAGATCAAGCGAAGAAAAATCGAAAGGGAAATCGCCAAACTGAAAGATCATCCCTGGGCCGGAGAGTATTATTACGGCGACAAACACGGCCTCAACGTGACATTGACGCTCGCTCCTGAAAACGGTTTCACCATCGTTTTTGAAAGCAGTACGTCGCTCTTCGGCCAGGATTTTGGCACGGTGATCGGGAACGACGACCGGCTTAAACTGTCTTTCGTCCTGAACGCCCCGGCGAAGGATAATAATACCCGGTTCGCGAAGCAAGAGTTCGATCGGTATAAGTCTGAAAGTGTCCGGGTCCCTTGGGGGGAACGGACCTACCTGGTTCCGGCCGATGAAATCATTGATTTCTGCAATGCGGTCAATGCTCGCACCGAACCGCGTCAATGGTCTTACGGCGGATTTTTTCTCCGTGGTGACGAGGAGAAAGAGACGACGGGCAAACCGGATGTTCCCGAGGAATTCAAGGCGTACCTGCTCGATGAGCCTGTCGATGCGGAAGTCGTTGCCGTGAGCGATATCCAACCGGAGTATTGCACCTATCTTGCGACCGTCGTCTTGAACAAAGGGAAAAAGGACGGTCTCCTCCCGGGTATGGAGGTTGGTGTTTTGAAACCGAAAAGTGTTTATGGGCACATGAAACTGACCCGCGTCGAGGAAACACGGTCAGAAGGGAGGTATCGTTACGGTCGCTTTCCCGGAGAAATTCGCGAAAAGCCGACTCCGGAAATCGGTTGGCTTTTTTCGACATGCGAGAATTTGAGACAGTTGCCCGAGTGAGAGGCGGAGATCCGCTCAAGAATTCCGCCGCAACGGCAGACGGATTCGGAAAACGGTCGAATCGACGGTCGTTTCGTCCAGTTCGATCGAGCCGCCGCACTGGTTGACGATCCGCCAAGCCTTCGGCAGGCCGAAGCCGAGACCGCGACCGGCTTGACGACCGCTGTAATAGGGGGAGAAAATGAGCGGCCGGATTTCCTCGGGAATCCCCGGCCCATCATCGGCGAAGACGATCTCGATTACTCCGGAATCCCCTTCTCCGGAATTCCCCTCCGCGAGATTTCGCTCACCGGAATTTTTTTCGCGAAGCCCGAGCGAGATCGTGATCGTCCCGTTTTCGCCGATCGATTCGGCGGAGTTGCGGAAGAGGGCAAGCAGTACGACGGAAAGCTGCGTCGGATCGGATTCGAGCTCCAAGGCTGATGCGCCCGGTTCGAACACGATTTCGATCGCGCGGTCCGCGAGTTCCGACCGCTGCTTTTGCACCAGCTCGTCAATCAGCCGGACCGGATCGAAAAGCTCGAATCGCGGCTCCGGCGGCCGGGCGAACAGCCGGATGTCGGCGATCATCTCATAGGCCCGTTGCGTTTGGGTGAGAATCACCGCGAGGGAACGACGTTGGCCCGGATCCTCGATCTGCCGGAGGAGCAGCTGCGCATGCCCGGCGATGGTCGCGAGCGGGTTGTTGATCTCGTGCCCGGCTCCGGCCGCGAACTCCGCGAGTGCCTCCAATTGTTCCCGGCTCGGTTGCATGATCCAGACTTCAGACTGTAAAGGAGCGTTCGCTTTTTAAAGGCTTCAGGCTTCAGACTTCGGGCTTCAGATTGTATTTTCAACATATTCCTGAAGCCTGAAGCCTGAAGTCTGAAGCCTTGAATTCAAACTGTATACAGTTTGAATTACTTCAAATACTTCGCGTAAAAGGCTTCGACCTTTTCGAGGACCTCGGGGGCATAGGCGGAGCTTTTGTCGTGCTTGCCGCCCGGGACGGAGATAAATTCGCAATCGATCCCGGCGTCCTTGAGCGCCTTCTCGTAAATCACGCTTTGTTCGTAGGGAACCAACGGGTCCTCATCCCCATGTACGATGATCGTCGGGGCGGTCCCCTTTTTGATGTGGTTGATCGGGCTGAACGTATACAAAACTTTTACGGGTTCCTTAACCTTGGGACCGACCAGTTTTTTGGCGTACATTTCCATAATAATGGGGGAACCCTTGGTCCGTTCTTCCATTAATTTTTCAAAAGACGTAACGCCGAAAGCATCGCAGACCACTTGAACTTCGCTCGATTGATCGAGGTTCTCCCCGACGTCGAACTCTTTCGTGTCCCCGGTTGATCCCATCAGGGCAACCAATTGTCCCCCGGCCGAGGCTCCCCAGACCCCGACGCGGTCCTTGTCGATTTTGTACTCATCGGCATGAGCCTTGAGCCAGCGAACGGCCGTTTTGCAATCCTGCAACTGCGCCGGGAAAAAGGCCTTGTCAACCAACCGGTAATTGTTGATCGCGACGACATAACCTTTGGGAACCAGCCAGTTCGCGATACCGACGTATTCGTCCTTGCTCCCTTTCGACCAACTTCCCCCGTGTACGGCGACGATAAGCGGGTACGGTTTCGCCGCCTTTTCGTAATCTTTCGGGAGGTAAAGGTCCAGTTGCTGGCGGTATTCGCCCTCGGGAACGTAAGGGATGTTCTTGAGAACGACCAGGTCCGGACGCGGCACATTGTCGTCGTCCCCCCAAGCGGGCGTGAGGAACATTCCGAAGAGCAACAGGAGGGCGATCGCAAGGGAGATTTTTGTTTTCATGTCTGTTTTTCGGTTAAAAACAAAGGACGAATGTGTTTTGGGAAATCCGGTAAGAGAACTGCAAAGTTGAATTTGTGAGAAAGTGGAAAAAATACTGCCCTCCGCGTAAAAATTGAACTGCGATTTCAAACCCAACCCTCGCGGTTTCGGGGCTTTCGTCGCTTCGCTCAGGAAACCCCTTGGCTCAATTTTTGTGCGGACCACAGTAGGCGGTGTCATTTCGAGCGGAGCGAGAAATCTCACACTCGCCGAAGATGCCGGAATTCCGGCCCTCGCGTGAGTGTGAGATTTCTCCTTACGCTACGCTTCAGTCGAAATGACGAGACTTTGCAGTTCTCTTGCGAAATCCGGATCAAGGTTCTGCATCCCCTTGTCGGATGCAAAACCTTGCGAACGGCATCCGTAAGACGCCCTTTTGCTTCCTTTCGTTACATTTGCAGCCGTTTTCTAACAAATTCGCTTCGATTAACCAGGAACGGAACACCCGCCCTTGCGACATCACAGAGCTTTTCTTACCTTGCGGACCGGTTTGCCGAACACCGGCCTCGCCTGGGCGGGACCGAACGGGTCGGTGATGCTCGAATCGGTCGGCTTCGCGAAGGCCTCGAAATCTTTCAACTCCGCCCGCTTCAACAGCCGGTCGATTCGCATTTCGATTCGCGTCAACTCCGAACCTTCTTCGGCCGTTACAAACGTGTAGGCGACCCCTTCGCGCCCCATCCGGCCGGTTCGGCCGACCCGATGCACGTAATCGTCGCAAAACGTCGGAATGTCGTAATTGATGATGTGCGAAATCCCCGAAACGTCGATACCCCGGCCGACGACGTCCGTCGCGACGAGCAGTTTCAGCGTGCCGGAGCGGAATCGCGACATTACCCGGTCGCGAACCGATTGGGCCAAATCGCCGTGTATCGCCGCGATGCTCGGGAAATCCTGCGCTTCAAGCATCCGGCTGACCCGGTCGGCTCCCCGCTTCGTCCGGCAGAAAATAATCGCCTGTTGCGGCTTTTCCTGTTTGAGCAAAGCGACCAAAGCGTCGAACTTTCGCATGTGATCGACCGTGATGTAGTACTGCTCGATCGTTTCGACGGCGACCCCGGCATTGGAAAAATCGAGAATCTCAGGGTCTTTCATATATTTTTGCGCGAGCTTGACGACCTGCGGCGGGAGCGTCGCGCTAAACAACAGCGTTTGCCGGCTCGACGGCGTTTTCGCCAGAATCTTTTCAATGTCCGGCCGGAAACCGATATCGAGCATCCGGTCGGCCTCATCGAGCACGACCCAACGGAGTTGGTCGCAGGAGAGGGCCCGCCGCTTCATTAAATCGAGCAACCGGCCCGGGGTCCCGACGAGCAGATCGACCCCTTCCCGCAAACGAATCAGCTGTTTGGCGATCGGCTTTCCTCCGTAACAGGCCGAAACGCGAATATCGCGGCCGTAGGAAAGCTTGACGGCTTCGTCCCGGACCTGGACGGCCAGCTCCCGGGTCGGAACCAGGATCATCGCGACGGGCATCTCCCCCGGCTCGCATTCCTCGATCCGTTCGATGATCGGGATCAAAAACGCTGCCGTTTTGCCGGTCCCCGTTTGGGCTTGGCCCATGATGTCTCCCCCCTTCATCGTCGGGACAATGACGCCGGCTTGAATCGGCGTCGGTTCGAGATACCGGGCGACCTTCAGCGATTCGAGCATCGTTTCCGAGAGCTTCAACTTTTTGAACCCGGTTGGTGAGGTTTCGGCATCCGCCGGATCGGCCGCTCGGCCCGGCATCGGCGGGGGCGGGACGGCTCCCCGGGGAACCGGGACGGCAGCCGATTCCGCAGCGGTTTCGGCGAACGATTCCGCGAAACGGAGGACTTTTTTTCCGGCTTTTTTTCGCGGCCGTTCGCGATTCTCGCTCTTTTCTCCGTCTGAGGCGGTCTCGGTCGGAACGGCATCGGATGCAGCGGTCAATGGGGTTTTTCCGGCCGGTTGCGGTTTGGTCGTCGGCCGGTTGTCCGCCGCAGAACGTCGTCGAGCTGGGGCGGCTTCCGAACCCCGTCGCGGTTGTTCCCCCCGGCTTCGATTTTCTTGAGAATCCCGCTTTTCCTGAGGACGCCGTTCGGAGTCGGCTTCCGGTCGTTTTTTGGTATCTCCGAGATTTCGGGCCGACTCGGCTCTGGGAGATTCGGCTCTGGTCGAATCGGTTCTTCGCGAATCGGTTTTAGCGGCCTTCGGTTTGGACGGACCGGATTCCGGCGGGGTTTCAAGAACGTATTCCCGCGTTTTGGGATTCCAACGTTGCCGTTCCCGTGGAGGGAGAGTCGGCGCGGAAGTGAGGCCGTTCGCCTGTTTGTCCCGGGAACGGGATCGCCGTTCGGTTTCCCGAAATTGCTCTTGAAACGTAAGCACCTTTTCTTTCGAAGAGGTCTCGCCCGAAGCAACGGTCTCCGTTTGTTGGGCTCTTCTCGTTTTTTGCGGGGGAACGGTCTTGGTCCTCGCGCTCTGTTCCTCTCTCTTTTTCTCCGTCGGTTTTTTTTCAGTCGGTTTTTTGGCTGCGATCGACGATTCTTTGGGCGGGGTCTTTCCGGAAGCGGGGGCCGTCGGGCCGGAGCGTTTGGTTTCCTGTTGTTGGGGCGAAGGGGAACCCATGGCCCGGGTGTGAGGCGTCCGACCGTAACTCGGGAGACTCAAATCCTCATCGTCAAAATCCTCCTCGAACAAAAAGCCCTTTTGGCCCGAAGGGGGCGGGAGCGTTTTCCCTTTGGCCGGCCGGGCAGTTTCCGGTTTGGTTTTAGAGGCTTTGGGGGCGTTTCGCTCTTTGGCCGCTTGCGGTTTCGAGGAATCGGCCTCCGGTTTCATTTTTCCGGACGAAGACCGGGAGGGCGCATTGTCCGGAACGACCGCGTTTTTTTTCGCGGAGGCCGGTTTTTTGGGGGGACGTTCTTTTTCAACGGATTCGGGGCCGATTTCCCAATCGACATCGGAAAGAAATTTGCCGTAACTGGGCGGGTTTTGAAAATCCTCCCCATTGGAACGACCGTCGTCTTCTTCGTCGACAAACCCCCAGATAAACGACTCGTGCAGGGAAGGGCGACCTCGATGTTTTGCCGATTTTTTGTTGTTCCTACGGTCCGAAGAGGAGCCTTCTCCGCCCGATTTTCCGTACCGAGCCTGTTTTTTTTCCATAATTTCGCTACTGCAATCTAAATGTGTGTCTTTTAATAATGATTCGGTCGTTTAGCCGAGCGGCGCAGACGCCGGTGTCCGAACGGGATACCCACGGTTTAAGTCCTGGTCGGCACTACGGTCCCAAGAGATTTTTTCAACGTCCCCTATTTTCTCAACCCTAGATTAGACCGCAGGAACGGGCATCGGTCAAGAGAAAAAGCGCTTAGAACCGCTTTTTTTGTACCTTCAGCAGAAAACGAGCCTTTAGGCCGCGACGTTTTGCCGCGAATCGGTGTCGATCGAGAAGGTCGACGGTCCCTCGCCGTCCGGTTCGTTCGGCGGAGCGGTTCCGGCCGTGTCGAGAATTTCGCCGTTTTCCCCGACATCGACGAACCGGACGGAAATCGGCTTCGAGACGCCGCTCTCCTGCATCGTGATGCCGTACATCGTCGAGGCACTTGACATGGTTTTTTTCGAATGGGTTACGATCAGGAATTGCGTCGAATCGCGAAATTCCCTGATCACCCGGGCGAAACGGTCGATGTTCCCTTCGTCCAAGGCCGCGTCGACCTCGTCCAAAATGCAAACCGGGTTCGGTCGATACCGGAAAAACGCGAGCAACAGGGCGACGCAGGTCAGAGTCTTTTCCCCGCCGCTCAGGAGCGAAACGCTCTTGAGGTCTTTGCCCGGCGGCCGGGCGACGATATCGACGCCGCATTCCAAAATGTTGTTCTCATCTTCCAAAACCAGATCGGCGTACCCGCCG
>JAVBSX010000224.1:0-2562 GCA_031556455.1 Thermoguttaceae bacterium | reverse complement strand
ATAAATCAAAAAATCCTGAAAAGGAATACAATCATACATCGCCAGATTCAGGTAATCCTGGGGTTCGAAATCCTTGGCGAGATATTCAAGAGGCTGCGGCGGCGGGACGGGGAAAAATTCGTTTGCCGCCGCTTCTTGCGCCGCTTCCCTTTCCACTTGTCTGCCGACTTGAATGCCTTGCATACCCATTCCGAAACCGCCTGTTCTTTCGTACCGTTTTCTCACCTCATCCGCTCGCATCAACCGGGAAATCGCCTTGCGTTGCTGGTTTTTGCTCAGCTGAGAATTCAAAACCATGTCGATACCTGTTCCGGCGTCGGCTCCCTGTTGCGGTGCGACCGACGGGGTCTCTTCCGGGCGGGGATACCGCTTCGTGCTTTTGCCGTGTCCCCGAAAATCAGGGACGATAACCGCATAACCACGGTTTTTGAGCAAGGGAATCAGCGGAGCGAATTCCTCGCGATCCTGGCCTTGATCGTGCAAAAGAACGACCGGAATGGTATCCTTGCCCGCGTTGCCGGGATAATAGGACCCGGTTAACAAAACACCATCTTCCGAGACGAATTCATCGCCCCGGAGTTCCCGGCGTTCTTCTCCCTGCTCAGGGACGGTTGCCTCGGATGTGCTTTTGTCTCTTTGTGAAGCGGGAACGCTCGTAAAAAATCCCCCTCCAAAAAAAAATAAAAATGCCAAAAAACAAATCGGAAAAAAACGAAGTTGTAAAAAAGAGATGGGCATGATTTGGCTCCTTCGCATTTCGAGAAAAACAAGCCGTGTTACTGATGTCAAGCATCATGAAATCGAATTTTTTGTCGACGACAGTCCTATTATAACCTTGGGGAAGAGGTTTTGACAACATCCCAATTATTCAAGTTTTATACCGTAGTCGGTATGAACGGGGACCTGCCGTCCGGGCGAAGGCTTCTTGCAATACCATGTGCGGCATAATGCAGCAAGTTGCTTTATTATGATGCGTATTATTTTGCACATTGACAATAGTGCAATTCGGAAAATCCTTTTTTCCCCGGAAAAATGTGTTGTTTTTAAATTGGCTCAGTTTTTGCGTGCAAAACGCTGAAAGCAATTGATTTGGGTTTTGCGGCAAGGGACAAGAAATAGCCAGCTGTTTTTGTCACAAGTCAATATCGGCCTCCGAAAAAAATTGGACCGGAGCTTCGAATCCCGCCCTTGCGGTTTCGGGGCTTTCGTCGTTTCCCTCGGGAAGCCTCTTGGCTCTCTTTTTATGCGGAGTACGGTCATTATCCTGAACCTGAATATTTTGTTCATTTCCACTCTCCGATTTTGCGAAAAGCCGTTCCTTGTGTGCGGCTTTTTTTTTATCTTGCCGAGTGAAAAATTCCGACTTTGCAATCCCCGTCCTATTGACCATTGCTCGGTTGGTTTGTTACTTTATATCGTAGCCGGTATATCAACATCTCACCGAAAACGAATCATGCCTAACAAACCGACTCGACGCGATTTTCTCAAAACAAGCGGTCTCGCCTTGGCCGGGGCCTCCGTTCTTTCCGTCGCCCGGGGCGCCCACGCCGCCGGGACAAGCGAACTCAAGGTCGGCCTGATCGGCTGCGGTTCCCGCGGGACCGGGGCGTTGAGCCAGGTTCTTTCGATCGACCCGACGGCCAAGGTCGTCGCGATGGGCGATTACATCCCCCGGCGGGTCGCCGCGTTCGTCGCCGCCTTGAAACACAACTTCGGCGAACGAATCGACATCAAGCCGGAACAGTGCTTCGGCGGTTTCGAGAATTACAAACGGGTGATCGAAAGCGACTGCGATCTGGTCCTCATCGCCTGTGCCGCGAAGTTTCATCCTCTTTATTCCAAAACGGCCCTCGAAGCGGGCAAGCACGTCTTCGTCGAGAAGCCGCACGCGATCGACGCGGCCGGGGTCCACATGATCGAGGACGCGATCAAAATCGCCCGGGAAAAGAATCTCTGCTTCCTTTCCGGGCTGCACAGCCGGCACTGCGAACAGTGGAAGGCGACCGTCCAAAAAATCCGCGAAGGGCTCATCGGCGATGTCAAGATGATTCAATCGACGTTCCTCCGAGCGACTTACGGGGTGTATCCGCCCGATCCGAACCGGAGCGAACTCGACAACCAGGTTGCCAACCAATACCACTTTACCTGGCTTTGCGGCGACGACGTTACCCAATCGCTGGTGCACAATCTCGACCGAATGAACTGGGTGCTCGGGGACGACAAAATGCCGATCCGCTGCTTCGGGCTCGGCGGCCGGGCCTCGATGATCGCCCCGGAATTCGGCGACGTTTTCGATCACCATACGGCCGTATACGAATACCCGAACAGCGTCCGGGTTTACGCCCTTTGCCGGACCGAGGTCGATTGTTACAACGAGTACGACGACCTGATTATCGGCACGAAAGGAATCGTCAATTGGAATGCGGCCCGGATTCTCGACGAAAAGGGGAAGCAGATTTGGAAATTCGACGGAGAGCACCAGGTGGGGCACCACGAAGAGCAGGTTTTCCTCAACAAGGCGATCAAGGAAGGCAAACCGCTCATTTCCGGCGAGCATATGGC
>JAVBSX010000222.1:0-19817 GCA_031556455.1 Thermoguttaceae bacterium | reverse complement strand
ATTTTCCGCCGCTGTTCGGAATCTCGCGCGTGTGCATCAGCGAGGTGGGAAAGTAGGAATTGTTCCCGTACACCTCGGTCTGGTGCGTCCCGTCGGGATACATCTGGAACAGTGGCTGCGGCCAAAGTTGGCTTCGGTCGTTGTATTCCCAACGGGTGTAGATGATGCGGCCGTCCGAAGTCAACGTCGGCCAATTGGTGTGAACCTGGTCGAAACCCAGTCGCCGGATGCCGTTGCCGTCTTTGTCGCAAATGTAGAAGTTCGAGGTGTCGGGCGGGAAGCAGTCGATGATTTGACCGCAGCGGGACGAGACGAAAATGATGTCTCCGCTCGGCGTCACGCACGGCTCGTAATCGGCGTACCCGAGGCCGAACGTCAGCTGCCGGACCGTTCCGCTCGCGAGCTCGTAATCGTAGAGATGAAAATCGTCGAGCCAATCCGACTTTTTCCAGGAGAAAATGACTTTCTTGCCGTCGAGCGAGACGACCGGATCGCGGATCACGCCGTTACGGTCGTCGATCAACGTTTGGACCTCGTACTCTCCGGACTTGCCCAATTCGAGCCGGCAGAGCGACGAGCCGGGGACGAAGTGCCGTTCCCCCTGGGCGTCGGTGAGCCCTTCGGTGTAGGTGTAATGACTGCCGCCGAAATCGTAATGCTTCACGAAAACGAACACGGGATATTTTTCCTTGAGCGTTTTCAACCTCGCCTCGCGGCGTTCGGCGCAGCTTTTCAGGTACGCCTCGTCCGGCGGAGTCGTCCGACCGTCTTGCATACACCAATCGGCGACGACCTCGGGCGGATAAACCTTCGCCGTTTCCGCGAAAGCAGCCGAGGCAAGGAAAGCAAGCAGGACGAAAACAATGCAAATCGGTCTCATGGGTGATTTTCCGATGGGGGTTGTATGGTGATATCGATCCGAAAAAAGCGGGTCAATGTTTATTTTTCGCAATACTTCAATCGTTTGGAATTCTTTGAAACAAAACCCGTCTGTTCGTCATTTCGAGCGAAGCGAGAAATCCCACTCTCGCCGAAAGAGCCGGAGTTCATCCCCGCTCGCGAGGGTGAGATTTCTCCTTGCGCTACGCTCCAGTCGAAATGACAGAAAATACCGCACGACGGAATGCACTATCTTTCAAACGGTTTCAACGACGTCAGCGTAAACGGTACATCATGCTTCGTGTCGACTTTGTCCGGTCCGGTGACGCAGTCGAAACAACTGACGATTAACCGTCCGTTCCAGAAAATCGGCTCGCCCGGCTGGTCCAACTCGCCGTTCGCCCCGTCGGAATCGACGGATTGCGCGATCCGGTAAACCTTGCCGTCCGGCGTGACAACGGCGACCGCATTGTCGGAAAAGTCGGCGATATACAGGTTGCCCCGGTCGTCGAAGCAGATGCCGTCCGTCGTACGGAGGTTCTTGGGATCCTTGGCCCAGGTTTCGCAGGACAGCACTTTTCCCTGCTCGTTCAAGGCGACCTTCAAAATCGCCCCGTCGCCGAAATTCCCCAGATACATGTTCCCGGATTCATCGAACGCGATGCCGTCAAGCCCGTATTGGCATTCTTTATTATACGTCAAAACCGGGAGCAAAAGTTCGCGGTCGGCGAGCGTGTTGTTGAGGCGAACCGTTTTTTTCGCGGCGGGATCGAAACGGTAAACGCCGCTACTCAACAGGCCGCTCTTGTCTTTAACCCGCGACATGAGACTGTTCGTGACGTAAAGCTTGCCGTCGTGATAGCGGACGCCATTCGGGTGCTCGATTCCCTCGGCCAGCACACGCGTGCTCACTTTGGCCTCATCGCCCATCCCTTCGACCTTGCAGCCGAGAAGACGGCCTTTGAATTGCCCTTCTTTCGTTCCTTTCCAGCCCTGGTTGTCGCAGAGGAAAAGCTCGCCGTCCGGCCCGAACGCGATCCCCATCGGGCAGGCGAGCCCCGTTTCCTTCAGGACCGGCACGTCGAACCATTTTCGGACGTTTCCGCTGGTGTCGATCTTGAGGATGCAGGCCGGTTGCGTTTGGTCGGCGAAATTCGGGCAGGCGAGGACGAGGTTCCCTTCGCCGTCGACGGCCATACCGTCCGGCGTCGGGCAATAATCGGGCAGCGTGACGAACAGCACCGGCGTTTGCAACTCGGGCGTTTCGGCGGCGTTGATTTGTCGGCCTGCGAAAATTGCGAGGATCAAAAGTACGATGAGCAAGGTCGTTCGTTTCATGTTTTTATTGGTCCTTTGTAATCTCATTGTTCTGAGCCGGGGGCTTATGCCCCCGGAGAGTTCCGATATTTCGAATATTCTCCCCTCAAAAACACCTTTTCTTCTTTCTCTCCGGGGGCTTATGCCCCCGGCTCTTTTTTAATACGTCAAAAGGCATTTGATGACGGCCCCGGTTTTCAATGCGGCGAGGGCGTCGTTGATTTGTTCGAAAGGAAAACGATGCGTCACGAACTCCTCGGCCGTCAATTTTCCCTCGCGGATCCAGCGGCAAAGCGGCTCCTGCGCCGCCCGTTCGCGAAACCGTGTCGGCCACTGGTGCACGAAAAGGTTGAAATTGTAAGGGCCGAGCGACTTTTCGAGCGGAATATTTTTCTCGGACATCACGCCGTAAATGCACATCGAACCCCCCATTTTCAGGAGCGGCAGCGAGAGGTTGACGAGCGAGGCGTTGCCGACGGCGTCGATCACGGCGTCCAGCGGGGCGATGTTATTTCGGAGCTGCGGCACGTCCTCCGGGACGAAGACCTGGTCGGCGCCCATCGCCTTGATCTTTTCGTGCCGGGCGCGGTTCGGTTCGACGACGCCGATCCAGTTCATACCGAGCAGGCGGCCGAATTTCACGAAACTCAGCCCGACCGGGCCGGCCCCGTAAATCAGGAGATTGTTGCCCGGTTCCAGGTGAAAATCGCCGAAGCCCCCCATCACTTCCCGCCAGGTGCATAACAGCGCGGCCTCCTCGAACGGGATGTCCTTCTCGACGACCGTTTGAACCTCGCAGGAATCGAACCAGCCGTGCGCTTCGTCCGCCGCGCCGTCGGCGACCATCGCCTCGTGATCATGCACGACGATGGACTCGCAGAACCCGCCCCAGCCGCCGTAAAACCGGTCGCTGCCGAAATCCCCCAGCATGCCGCTGATGACGTGATCGCCGATCTTGATGTTCCGGACTTTCGAGCCGAGTTCCTCGACGACGGCGACCCCTTCGTGACCGAGGACGAGCGGATAGTTTTCGTAGCCGGGAAAATGGCCTTCGATCAGCTTGCGATCCGTCGCGTTGCACAGGGCGGCGACCTTATTCCGGGCGAGCGCCTGGTACGGCCCCGGTTTCGGCTTCGGAATGTCGAGAATCTCGACCTGATTCGGTTGGGTGGCGACAATCGCTTTCATGGTTTTTTGAAAATAGTATTGGTTGAAACATAACCCTTCCATTCGTCATTTCGAGCGAAGCGAGAAATCTCACCCTCGCCGAAAAAGACGGAATTCAGTCCCGCTCGCGAGGGTGAGATTTCTCCTTGCGCTGCGCTTCAGTCGAAATGACGAAAACATCACCCCATCAAATCGCGGCCAATTCGTCGAACAACCCTTCCAAGCTGAGGTACGCCCTGTCGAACAACGGTTTGATTTTATCATATTTCCGCCGTGCCTCGGGATCCGGTTCGAAAGTTTCTTCGATTCGGAAAAATCGCTCGACCACCTCGAAATCCTTGAACAGCCCGACGCCGACCCCGCCGACCACGGCGGCGCCCATCGAGGTCGCCTCTTCGAGACAATTGGGTCGGTGAACCGGCACGCCGTAAATGTCGGCCATCATCTGGAGCCAGACCCGGCCCTTGGCCCCGCCGCCGATCACCGTTACCTCGTCGATCGGAACATGCCGGCGAAAAATGTCGACGATCATCCCGAGATTGTAGCTCACCCCTTCCATAACGGCTCGAACCATATCGCTTCGCCGGGACGTCAAGGTCAGGCCGATGAACGCGCCTCTCGCATTCGGGTTCCAACGCGGGCTGCGTTCCCCCAAAAGGTAGGGGAGAAAAATCAAGCCGTTGGCCCCGATCGGCGTTTCGTGAACCATCGCATCGAGCAATTCGTAAGGGTTACGGCCGGTTCGCTGCGCTTCGAGAACTTCCGCCTCCCCCAGCTGCTCGCGTGCCCAATGGTAGGCGGAGCCGGCCGTCTGGACCGATCCGGTCGGATGATAATAGCCCGGCACGCAGTGGGCCCAGGTCATTGTCCGCATCGACGGATCGACGATCGGCTCTTTCACGGTCAAGCCGATCCAGCCGCTGGAACCGACGTAATTGTAGGTTTTGCCCGGCTTGACGGACCCGACACCGACGGCGGCGCAGCTCCCATCCCCGCCGCCGCAGCAAACGGGCGTTCCCACCTTCAGCCCCGTTGCCGCGGCGGCGGCCGAGGTCACTTCGCCGAGCACATACGTCGAGGGGAACGCCTCGGGATAGAGCGCGGCATCCATTTTCGCGGCTTGGAGAACGGTCTCGGACCATTGAAGGGTTCCGAGATCGAACGCGTTCGTGCTCGAAGCGTCCGAATAGTCCGTCGCGAACACGCCGGTCAATTTGAAATTGATGTAATCCTTGGCGCAGAGCGTTTTGTACGTTTTCCGAAAAATGTCCGGCTCGTTGTTTTTGACCCACATCAGTTTCGGGAGACCGTAAACGGCGGCGACGCGGTGCCCGACGATATCGTAAGCCTCTTGCATCGAGATATTGGCGAGGATCGCCGCGGTCTCCTTCTCGCTTCGCTGATCGCAATAGATGATCGACGGTCGAAGCGGCTCGCCGCCGCGGTCGACGCAGGTCGAGCCCATCATCTGCCCGCTCAGGGCGACGACGGCGATCTCGGCCGGATCGATCCCGGAATCCGCGAGGAGCCGGTTGGTCGAATCGCAAACGGCGACCCACCAGTCGTTCGGGTTCTGCTCCGCCCAGACCCGGTTGAAATAGTTCGTCGGGTAGGAAACCGTCCGGGAGGCGACCAATTTTCCTTCGTCCGAAAACAACGTCGCCTTGTTTCCGGAGGTCCCGAGATCATGGGCAAGCAGGTATTTCGTCATATTTGTCTGAAGGTGGGAGCAGTTGTTTGGTTTGTGTTGTCAAGGCTTCAGGCTTCAGGCTTCAGACTTCAGGAAGGAGCTTGAACGCAATCTCCTGAAGCCTGAGGCCTGAAGTCTGAAGCCTCATACAATCACGCCTCCAATTCTTTAATGATCGAGTAAACGGCATTGCCGAGGCCGAACCGTTCGACGCCGAGGGCGATCATTTTCTGGAGGGTCTCAAGGTCGCGAACACCGCCGGCCGCTTTGACTTTCGCGCGATCGCCGACGGTTTCCTTGATCAGGGCGACGTTTTCCAGCGTCGCCCCGGTCGGCGTCCAACCGGTTCCGGTCTTGACCCATTGCGCTCCGGCCTGGACGGCCGTCTCCGAGGCGCGTCGGATCAATGCGTCGTCGAGATAATGACATTCAAGTATCACTTTGAGCGGGATGTTACCAACCGTTTTTTTGACGGCACGGATATCCTCCCCGGCTTCCTCGTACATGCCGCTGAGCAGGTAGCCGACATTGATCATCATGTCGACCTCATCGACACCCAGTTTGAGCAGGCATTCGGCCTCGCGGACCTTCATTTCCATCGTCATTCCGCCGGAAGGAAATCCGACCGTCCCGCCGATCAGGAACGAGCCGTCGAACTCGCGGCGGAAATCATGCAACGTTGGAAGGAAGCAGGACAGGGCGAAAACGGCCTTGCAGTTGTAACGGGAGGCGGTCTCCGCGAACCGGCGGACCTGATCCCGCGTCGAGTTGGCCTGGACCGCGCTCAGGTCCAACATGCTAAAAAGGGATGTTCGATTTTGTTCCGACATTTTTGTCCTTTAAAAAATAGATTGTTCTTCGCAAATCATATCATTTCGCGGGTCCGTAGTCGACGCGGACGAAAAATTCCCGTTCGGTTTCGCCGAGTATTTCGATTCGTATCTCCGCATGATTTTCCGGCAACGCGTGCTCGACCCGTTCGGCCCATTCGATCAGGCAAAGCCCCTCGCGGGCAAAATACTCCTCTGGGCCGAGTTGAAGAAACTCCTCTTCGTTCCTCAGCCGGTAGGCGTCGAAATGATAGATCGTTCTCTCCCCTTCGTATTCGTGCAGCAACACGAAGGTCGGACTTGAAACCGCGGCCGGATCGATCCCGGCCGCCTGGGCGATCGCCCGAACCAGCCGGGTTTTCCCGGCCCCGAGCGTCCCCGTGAGAGCGACGACCCCGGGGTAAGGGAGCAATTCGAGCAAAGTCGCCCCCAAGCGTTCGGTTTCCTCTTCCGAACGGCTGATCAAAGAAATCACTCGAGTCGATCGTTTTTCCATTTAGCCGATACCCCGCGTTTTAGCCGGTATCCCGCGTTTCGGTACTCCGCGCTCGGTCAATATTCGTCAACTAACGTCCCAGCGCCTTTTTCAACGCGGCGATAAATGCCGGCGATGTTCCGCAGCAACCGCCGAGAAAATTGGCCCCGGCATCAACTAGCTTAAGTGCTTTGGCCGCGAAATCCTCCGGCGATTGGGCGTAAACGGCTTTGCCGTCGCGCATTTCCGGCAGACCGGCGTTCGCTTTCATCCAAAGCGGCAGATCGGTCGCCTTGCGCATCCGTTCGCAAATCGGAAGGAAACCCTCGATTCCCTGGCCGCAATTCGAACCGATCACATCGGCTCCCGCCTCGGTCAGTTTTTCGACCGCCTGCTCCGGGGTTACTCCCATCATCGTCCGATCCTTGTTTTTTCCGGAATCGAACACCATACAGGCGACGACGGGCAGCCCGGTCGATTTAGCCGCTTTTACGGCGATCACCGCTTCGGCGAGATCGCTCATCGTTTCGATCACGAGCCCGTCCGGCTCCGCCTGGGCCAAGGCGATCGCCTGTTCGCGAAAAGCGCTCTCAAGTTCCTCTTCGGAAACGGTTCCCGACATTAGCAGGACGCCCGTCGGGCCCATTGAAGCGAAAACTTTGGCCCGGCCGCGGGCGGCTCGCTGGGAAATCCGGACCCCTTCCTGGTTGACCTGGGCGACCTTATCCTGAAATCCGTGCCGCGAAAGCGTAAACCGGGTCGAACCGAACGTGTTCGTCAAGATGATCTGGCTGCCGGCATCGACATATGCCCGGGCGACCTCTTCGACCTTTTCCGGATGGGAAAGGTTCCAAAGGTCCGGATGCAAACCGACTTCCAGGCCGCGGAGTTGAAGTTGGGTTCCCCAGCCGCCGTCCAGAATGATCGGACCGTCGGCGAGACATCGTTGAATCGTCGGGTGCATCGCTATTTTCGAGGTAAAAAAAGAGAACCGTATCAGTAAATCGCCCTCAATGCAATTCTAATAGCGAAAAATCGAAAAACAACCCCTGCAAAAGTTTCAACGGGAGTATTGCAAAGTCGTTGTGGTTCGTCGGTCGTGCAAAGGTCAGATCGTCATTTCGACTGAAGCGCAGCGCAAGGAGAAATCTCACCCTCGCGTGAGGGTAGGAATTCCGGCCTTTTCGGCGAGGGTGAGATTTCTCGCGGAGCCTGCTCAGAGCGGAGCGTAAGGCTCGAAATGACGCTTGGGTGGTTGAAGGTCGATTGGAAATCGTCGTGTTTGTACAAAATTTCCGACTTTGCGATTCTCGTGGGGTGTAGTCAATTTCGCTGGAGCGTTTAGGCAAATTGCCCCGACGGGGCAACAACAAGGTAGCCGGGGGTGAGCGTAATCGCGAACCTCCGGTGATCAGGGGGCCGATCGATCGCCCCCAACGGGGACGTACAATGGACTCTTTTTTTGTGGCACCCCGTTGGGGTGCATTTGGCTTGGTGCTTTGTTTCCGGGGGTTCCGCGAGTACGCTGCACCCCCGGCTACCTTATATGCCCCCGTTGGGGGCAGAAATTTCCCCTCAAACTTTTACTGCACCCATTCTCGCGTCAAAAACGGCCTTCCCCTTTCTGATTATTGAGGAATGCGGTATATTGAGCCGTGCAAAGATCAACTCGGACCCACTTTCGAATACGCTCTCGTTTTCCTCTCTTCGATCATGCCGGATCAGAAAACCATCCTTGAGCAATGCCAGAAAAATATCGGATACCGGTTTAAAAATCCAGCCTTGCTCAAAGAAGCGTTGACGCACTCTTCCGGGGCCGACACGCCGTTGACCTCGAACGAACGGTTGGAATTTCTCGGCGATTCCGTGCTCGGTTTCGTGGTTTGTGAGCGGCTCTTTCACCAATTTCCGGAAATTCGCGAAGGGGGAATGACCCAAATCAAATCTTCGGTCGTCAGCCGCATCACCTGTCAGTCGATCGGAAAAAAATTGGCGCTCGACGAATGCCTTTTCGTCGGGAAAGGGGTCGGTCGCAACACCCGGATTTCCCCTTCGATGCTCGCCGATATGATCGAATCGCTCATTGCCGCGATTTATTTGGACGGCGGGCTCGGACCGGCCCGAAAATTTATCGAAAAGCATTTCGGCCCGGAAATCGATGCGTTCGCCGATTCGGTTACAACCGATAATTTCAAGTCCCTGCTCCAACAGGTCGCCCAGCGGGACTTCGGACACACTCCGGAATACCGGGTCTTGGAAATCAAAGGCCCCGAGCACGGGAAATGTTTCCGGATCGGCGTTCGGATCGGGAAGACGATTTTTCAATCGGCCTGGGGTAATAATAAAAAAGAGGCCGAGCAACGGGCCGCCGAAAACGCCCTTTACATCTTGCAAGGGGAAGAAGCCCCCTATTTCGGCGGGGAATGACTTGGGCACCGTTGCGGCACCGGCGTCTGCGCCGCTCGGCTAAACAGACGATCGAATTTGCATCCGCTTCCGAAATGTCCCATCCTTTTCTTAACGATAAAACAGGCCGAATCGTTCGCCTCCTGATCGAAGGAGGAGCGAGCGATTGTCTTTTCGTCGGCGGTTGCGTCCGGGATCATCTTCTCGGCCTCGATTCCAAGGATTACGATATCGAGGTTTACGGCCTCGGTTACGACCGGATCATCCGTCTCTTGCGACCGCATTTTCGCGTCGGGCTCGTCGGGCGCTCGTTCGCGACGGTCAAGATCGACAACGAAATCGACATCAACATTCCGCGCCGCGAATCGAAGTCCGGGCGAGGGCACAAAGGCTTTCTCATCGAGCCGGACCCGACGATGTCGCCGGAAGAGGCGACCGCCCGGCGCGATTTTACGATCAACGCGATTGGGATGAGGGTCGACGGGACCTGGTTCGATCCGTTCGACGGCCGCGGAGATTTGCAGCGGGGCATACTCCGGGCAACGAGTGAGGCGTTTTGCGACGATCCGCTCCGGGTACTTCGCGGCATGCAATTCGCGGCCCGATTCGGCTTCGAAATGGAACCGCGAACCGTCGAGCTTTCCAAAAAAGTGCGAGACGAATTCGAAACCCTTTCCGCTGAACGAATTTGGGGGGAGTGGGAGAAGTGGGCAATCAAAGGCCGTTTTTCTTCCAATGGATTGCACGTCCTGCTTCAAACCGGTTGGATCGAATGCTTTCCCGAATTGGCCCAACTGCCCAATGTGCCGCAAAACCCGACTTGGCATCCGGAAGGGGACGTTTTCGTACACACCTGCCTCACGGTCGATGCCGCGGCCCAAATTGCCGACGCCGAGAATTTTGAGGATCAGGATCGCCTGATCCTGCTGTTTGCCGCCCTTTGCCATGATTTCGGCAAAGCGGTAACGACGATTCAAAACGAGCAGGGACATTGGAAATCCCCCCGGCATGCGATTGAGGGAATCCCCTTGGCCGAGGCGTTTTTGAATCGGATGCGAGCGCCAAACTACGTTTTCAAGCATGTCGAGCCGCTGATTCGCGAGCATATGGCCCATCGCGCCGTTCCGCCGGACGAAACGCCCGGCGATTCGATCGTGCGGCGTTTGGCCGACCGCTTGGTTCCCTCGAACATCCGAACGTGGGGAGCGTTGGCCAGAGCCGATGCGCACGGTTTTCTTGATCGGGAGCGGCCGATTCTCGAACGCTGGGAAACCGTTGCCGAAAAATTGCAGGTCCGGGAAGCCCGACCGCAGCCGCTGTTGCTGGGGCGGGACCTCATCCCCTTGGGAATCGCCCCGGGCAAGGCAATGGGCGTGATCTTGGAGGAAGCGTACCAGCGGCAATTGGACGGGGAATTTACCGATCGGGAAGGGGCTTTGCGCTGGGAGAACGACAGGCTCAACGCGGAAATTCGGGAAAATTGACCTTGATCTGCGGGTAGGCAATCGTTACACTCAAGCCGTTTAATTCCCGTCTTCAATGCGGCAGCGGCCCAACGAGGCGCGGACCCAATGAGGCCGAAGGCGACCGGCATACCGTCCTACGGTATATTCTGCTCATGTACGACTCTTCCCGGAGGTTATTGATTATCGTTCTCTTTTTGGCGTTCGGGCCGTTGCTGACGGCTGCGCTGATCGGGGCCGTTGCGTACCGTAGTCTCCCTGTCGCAACGTATTTCGAGGAAAACGCGATTCGTTACCAAACCGGTTGGAATGTCAAAATCGGCGAGATCGAGTACCCGAAGCCGAATCTCGTCCGATTTCGGGAATTCGTCGTTCTACATCCTCAAACCCTCGCCCCGCTCGCCCGCTGCCCGAAATTGGAATTGCAGTATTCTGAGAATTCCCGAAAATATAGTGCAGCGGAATTTCAGGTTTTTCTCGACGTCAAAGACCGGCAGCAAGGGCTGCGGGTTTTTACGCGAATGCTTTTCGAGATGCTGCCGGAACAATTTTCCGGAAAAACGAAGAATTTGGAATTCAATTTTGAAAACGTCGAGCTTCTGACCGACGATCCAAATCAAAAAGGGGAACACCGCATCACTTTTTTGGGGGGAATTTTTTCCTCCGAAGCGGAAAGAGACAAAATCGAATGCTCGTTCAACCTTTCCGACGATTTGACGGCGGAAGAGCCGATCCGTTTTTTGGCCGAAAGGAGCCGCAAAAACGGAGCGTCCGGCTTTTATTTGCATTACGATTCGGATAAGACGTACGCCTCGGGAAAATTCCTTTCCCTGTTCCTTCCCGTTTTTTCCCTGCTGGGGGATCAATGTCGTTTTTCGGGGACGATTCGCGCGGAATCCCAGTCCAACGACGATTGGAAAATTCATTTCGAGGGAGTCGATTTCAAAAACGGGAATTTGCAGCAGATTTCCAAAATGTTGACCGCCTACCGGATCGACGGGCGTTTCAATTTGGGAATCGAAACGGCGACGATCGGCTATGCTCATTCCCAAGGGCAGTTTCTCGGGGGCAACGGTTGGATCCAAATCGAAGACGGATCGATTCAAAAGGAACTGCTCGTCAAATTGATCGACCAATTTTCCCTCAGCTGGTCTCCCGCCCCCGTCCAGAAAACGGCTCCCGCTCCCGACCCGCTCGCCGGATATTCCTCGAAAGGGGATATCCCGATCGAGGAATCGACCATTTGCTTCAAGCTGAATGAGACCGGCGGGCATTTTTTCTCCCCCTTTACGTCCGGGTTGATCATGCGAACCAAGCGGCAGGACCAACTTTATCTTTCGAAAAAGTTCGGCGACCAGCCGACCTCCTATGCCGCGATCCTGTATCCGCTGATGCCCGACAATGCCGAATTGGTTCCGTTGACGCCGCAAATGCACCGCATTTTCAAGTTCCTGCCGGTCCGGGGAAAAGAGTAGTACATCATTTTTCGCCCATCCTTACCTTGAAACGACTTATCATCACCGCCGATGATCTTGGATTTTCGCGATCGGTCAACGAATCAATCCTCGAAGCGGCTGCTTTCGGAACGGTCGGTTCCGAGAGCCTGATGGTCAATATGCCTTTCGCGGAAGAGGCCGCGCAAGCGGTTCGCGAAACGGTTCCGAACCTGAGCATCGGGCTGCATCTTTGTCTGAGCAGCGGCAAGCCGCTCGCCCCGCCCGAAGACATCCCGCTGTTGGTCGATTCGCAAGGGCTGTTCCGACACGGTTTTCTCGGGCTTTGGCGACTCCTGCGATCCCGAAACCGCGCAGAATGTCTCCGCCAACTTCGAACGGAATTCTCGGCGCAGCTTGAAGCGATCAATCGGTTGGTTGAAAAATACGAGCTCAGGTTCGATCACATCGATTCGCACCAACATGTGCACGTTTTGCCCGATTTGTTCGAGATCGCCGCCGAAGAAGCCCGGAAGAGAAATTTGACGCTCCGAATTCCCCGGGAGATTTTCGGCGGTTGGAAGCGTATCCGACACCGCCTTTTCCGTTGGTTGCCCGGCGGGCTTCTCAAGCGAACCATTCTCAATTTCGCGATGAGATCAACAAGACAGGATATCGGTTATTTCGGCATTCTCGACACCGGACAGATGGGCTGGGCCGCTTTGCAACAAATCGCGGAAAGTTTGGGGAAGATCGACGGCGAGGCGGAATGTTTCGAATTGAATACGCACCCTTCGAAACACTCGATCTCTTTTGAAACGGAAACGACCTGTTGCAGTCCGGGAGATGCCGCTTTTTACCGTTCCGCGAATCGACAGGAGGAGTTTGAAGTTTTGATGAGCGACGGGTTGAAAAAAACTCTTGAAAAGAATAACATCCGGCTTACGAATTTTTCCGACTGATCGGTATTCCGTCTTTCAACGCTCCTGTCTAATCCGACGGGACCGGGACATTTTCGGACACGGGCACGAGGATTGCAAAGTCGAACGCGGCAAACAGCAGCCCGAAGCGTAAGCGCCGGATTGGCCCCGACTTTCCGCATTGGATAACCGGGCGCTGACGCTTCCGGCTGCTGCCCGGTTCGAAATTTTTTTCTGAAAATACGACTTTGCAATCATCCTGCGGATACGGGGAAAAGCCTTCCTTTTCGGGGTAATTTCAAGTAAAATCCGGTGATGAAGAAGCCCAAGGTTTACATTGAAGAAATCGAATTGCGTAACCTTCCGAACGAAGGAGACCCGCTCGTGTGGCTTCGCCAGCATCGTCGCGAAATCTCAGATCGGTTTGAAACGGCCGGGGAGTTATCGGCCTATTTGAAACAGTTCGGGTCTGTGGAAAATGCCCTCGCCCGTGTCCGGGAAAAGATCGCCGAGAAGAAGCGGAAAGAACAAACGGAATGAAACCCTTTCAAGGTTATACCGTAGCCGGTAGGGGCGGAAGGCTTCGCCCCCTGTCAAACCGCGGCATCGTTGGGCCGCTACCGTATTGAAGACGGGAATTTTAAAACGGCTTGAGTGTATTGACTTGTCAATAATCCCCTCTTTAATAATGACCCAAGACCGTTCCCCGACGTATCCGGCAACACACGATCTTTCCGCGGCGACGGCGGCCAAGTGGTTTTGGGGATGCGCACTCGGATTTTCGGCGATCTGGACCATCCTTCCCGATCTCGTGCAGCCCGGTTATCGTTTCGACGTCGTCGAATTGATTTTTATCGGCAAGGAGTGGGTTTTGCAAACCGACAAACATCCTCAATTTCCGGCCTGGGTCAATGAAATTTTCTGGCAACTGACGGGTGGAGCGTATTGGACGCCGTTTTTGACGGCCCAGGTGTTTGTTTTCAGCTGTTTTTATTCGATTTGGCGACTCGCCCGAAATCTCCTGAATTCCGAAAAACTCGCGTTGTTGGCTGTTTTTTCAATGGGAGGAGGATACTGGTATTACAATTATGAAAGCACGCAGATGAACGCCAATACGGCGTTGATGAGCGCTTGGGCCGTTTCGACGGCATTGTTTTATTTTGCCTTGAAAACGGATCATTACCGTTATTGGATCGGCCTGGGGCTGGTGATCGCGGTCGGTTTTTATTCCAAATACACGATGCTGTTTTGGGTCGTTCCCGGCCTCCTCTTTTGCCTGATCGATCCGAAGGCGCGTCGGTGTTGGCGGCGGCCCGGCCCGTACCTGACGGGCGGTATTGCGTTCGCGTTGTTTTTGCCGCACCTGGTTTGGTTGGTCCGCAACGATTTCGTGAGCATCAAATACGCAGCCGATGCGGTCGAGACCCGTGGTTACGGGATGCACTTTCGGGGACCGTTCAATTTTTTCGCGGAACAGCTCGGGTACGTTCTTCCCATCATCGTGATTCTTTGTCCTGTTCTCGGGCTCCGTTGGAAACGGAGACCGACCGCCGCGAACGAAGAACGAACCTGGGAACGGTTTTTGGTGCTCATGGTTTTCTGCCCCTTCGTTTTGCACCTTATTTTATCCGGAGCCTTGGGGATCGATATCGTCAAGAATTACGGGGCTCAGCTTTGGTCGTTTTTATCCGTTTTTCTCTTGTATTCTTTTCGGACGAAAAACGAAACAACGGCCTACAAAAAATCACTGCTGTTTTGCGGCATCGGGGCGTCCGCTATGATTCTGTCCCTGGTTGTGTGGTGTATGTTTTCTCCGTATCTGACGGGTGAAGCGGAGCGTATTCATTTTCCGGGTCCGGCATTGGCGGAACGTTTGGACACGATTTGGGCGGAATACTCGGACCGGCCTTGCCCGTATTTGACCGGCGATAGTTGGTTGGCCGGCAATGTAGCCCCTTATATGAAAGGTCGGCCGAGCGTCCATTTTTATTGGGAAATGATCCGACCGGATTCGCGGCCGGCAGGTGCCTGGTCGAGCGACCAGGATGTTCGGAAAAAAGGCGGTTTGGTTTTGTGGGACATCGACGCGGATATGACAAATCATCCTGTTATTCCTCCCGATTATGTCCGGGAGCACTTTCCGGAAGCGAAAACATATCCGGAAATTCTTCTTTTCCCTTATCGAACGGGGGCGAAAATCGCGCCCGTGCAAATCGGAGTCGCCGTCATTCCCCCGGCGAGAGAGACACCCTGATCGCCGAAATCATTTCCTTTTTTCCGATCGGCCGATGCGAGAGCTCTTGAATCAATCGTTCTAATTCCTATAAACCGCATCAAAGTAAAATGCGATCGCGATACGGAAAAATTTTCTCCTATCCCGTCTTCTTATGACACCTATCTGTCAGCCCTCCGCCCGAAAAACCGAATACGGGTTTTCAGCTTCGAGGTCCGATTTGCGGCAATCGATTGCTCGATGGTTTTGTGCGATATACCGTAGCCGGTAGGGGCGGTAGGCTTCGCCCTCCGTCAAACCGCGGCCTTGTTGGGCCGCTACCGTATTGAAGAGGTAATTTTAAACCGACTTCAGTATTGGCCAAGTTGTTGCTGAAAAAGACGGATCATACGGAATCGCATTTTCGATTTCGGAAAAGGAGAACATGCACGAATTGACGACGCAACTACCGGTTTGTCGCGAAGAATGCCGCGAGAAAAAATCAAGAGAACAAGAGAGGATTCGTTTTTTTCCGGGTGAACGAAAAACGTTCGGCAGGCTTGTTCAATCGTTTTTCGGGGAAATGCCCACAAAAACAATGCTGTTCGAACTCTTTGGAGCGACGGAACACTCGGAATTGTTTTTGGGGACCGTGCAACAAAAGCTTTATGCCGAACATTACGAAAGCAAATTCCTTGGATTGACCGGAACAGGACGCGTACTCCGTTCGAAAACCGGTCGCTTGTCGCGTTATCAAGAGATTCATATACGTCGACAAACCAAACAGGCCTTGGGAGAAGGCCGCAGGATTTTCAACCGACAAATCGAAATTTGCCGAAAGCTCGGAATTCGGCGAATCTTGATGTTCGGGCATAAAACGGGGCTCCAACGCGGGTATTACGTCCTGCCGCGTTTCGGGTTCGACGCCCCGCTGCCTGAGGGAATTCTTTCCGAACTCCCTGTGTCCCTCTGCGACGCACAAAGAATCGGAGAATTATTTCGTAGCGAGGAGGGAAAAAATTGGTGGAAGAAAAACGGCGTCGGTTTTCCATTTCCCTTGGTTTATGAAATATGAACCGCCAACAACCAGATCGGCAAGTCGCGTCAAAATGCTGTGTTCTGCATAAAAAATGACCCAAGGGGCTTCCTGAACGAAGCGACGAAAGCCCCGAAACCGTGAGAGTCAAGTTCGAATACCCGGTTCAATTTTTTCGCGGAGCGCAATATTACCAACTGTTTCGTCCCTGTTTCAACCAGCGATCTCATCCGAGGAAGGGAAGCCCGATTACCGAACATCTTGCCGCCCGGAAAGGGCGTCGGCCAACATTTCCTTGTTCGCGAATTCGAGGACGCTGCCGGTCGTAATGCCGCGGGCCAGCCGCGTGATATGAATCGGCACTCCTTCGAGTTGGTTCATAATAAAAAGAGCGGTCCCGTCCCCTTCGACCGTCGGGTTCGTGCCCATAATCAATTCGGTAAACGCCCCTTTTTGAATCCGTCGGATCAAAGGCCCGATCGTCAACTGGTCGGCCCCGACCCCTTCAAGCGGGGCGATTCGACCGAGCAAAACGTGATACAAGCCGTTGTAACGACCGGTTTGCTCCAACGCGATCAAATCCCGAGGCTGCTCGACGACGCAAAGCAACTCCGGGTTACGCCGCGGATCACGGCAAATCTCGCACAATTCCTCTTCCGAAAGGTTGAAGCAGTTCTTGCAATAGCGGACGCTCTCTTTCATGCTCCGGATCGAATCGGCCAAGGCGAACGCTTCTTCCGGCGAAACCTTGAGCAGGTGATAGGTGATCCGTTCCGCGGATTTCTTGCCGATCCCGGGCAACTTTTCGATTTCCTTCATCATCCGGGTTACGGATTCGGTCAGTTCGGGCATTTTTAAACTATCCAATGATTCGTGTACTGCTTCAACGCTCCCGTTGGTCGCTTTTCACAAAGCATTATCACGGTACACCGCTGCTGAAAACGTTTTAGCGGGTAGCTGATAGCAGGTAGCAGATAATTTGCTTATTCGTAGGGTCGACGGAGGATTTCGCTGATGAGAACGGCCTGTTGCATCGAAGCGGGATTTTGGAACATTTTCAAAATCTCTTGAGCGGCCGGATGGGGCGACTCCGCGAGACTTCGCGCCGCGACGGACGCTGTCGGCGGCGGCACAGACGTCGCCCCAGACGGTCCAAGAGGGACCTCGGCCGGTTGGGCGACGGGGACCGTGAGCCTTTCCATATTCTTGGATTTGGAGCGATTTCTCACCGGCGTTCTCCTTTGCTCCGGTTCCGATTCGACCGAACGGTGATACGACGAGGGGCGGACCGGTGCGGCAACGGCCGCGAACGTGTTTCGTTCGTCCGGGGCGTTCGCAACGTTTTCCCTTTGAAGAGCAGGCTGCTTCTTTTGGGAGTTTTGTTGGGCAAAATATTCGATCACTTTTTTCAGCACCGGTATCATGAGCACGAAGAGCAGGATCGCCAATTTGACCAAGTCCTCGGCCGCCGCGAAAGGCATTGAAAAAAGCATTGCAATTGACATCGTTTGGTCCGGTTGCGAAAAAACGTGAGGTTCAAGGGGAAATTCCTCCGCCTTTCATTCTACGAAAACGGCAGAGGGCGAGCAAGTGTCCAAAAAACGAAATCGTGACGCTTTTCCAACCCTCACGAATAATCGATCTCGGCAAACAGCAGCCCGAAGCGTCAGCGCCGGGTTGGCACCACACTTCCGTTTTGGAAAACCGGGCGCTGACATTTCCGGCTGCTGCCCTGATTCAATATTTTTGTATAGCACATTACCCCAACTGCGGCGGTTCGATGCCGAAATCGCGAATCGTAAAGAGCGAACGAAACACGTAACCTTTGCCGCGGAACGCTTCGGCTCCCCCTTCGACACGGTCGATGATCGCGACGACGCCGAGAACGGTGATCCCGGCCGCCTCGACCCGTTCGATCGCTTCCAACGACGAGCCGCCGGTCGTGACCACGTCTTCGAGAATGACAACGCGGTCCCCTTCGCGAACCGGCCCTTCGATGTACTGGTTGGTCCCGTGCCCTTTGCTTTGCTTTCGGACCATGAAACCGCGAAGAGGGATGCCGTTGATCGCCGCGAGAGTGATCACCGACGCCGTAATCGGATCGGCTCCGATCGACATGCCGCCGACCGCGTCCGGAAATGTCCCATCGGCCGAAAGAAATGCCGGCTCCTCGCGAATCAGATCGACGATCCCCTGGCCGATCAGCCGGGCGGCTTCGCCGTCTAGGGTTACTTGTTTACCGTCGAGGTAGTATTTCGCTTTTTTCCCGGAAGCGAGGGTAAAATCGCCGAATTTCAGCGACTTTTGCCGGATCAGTTCTTTTAAGGCGTCATTCATTTTAAAAATGGCAGAAAACGGAAGGTTGTCAATAATGTACAAAATTGCGCCCGAGCAGTTGGAAGCATTGTATCGGATTATTTTCAAAAAAACAGCGACACTGAGCCGCGTTTGCCGTTCGGTTGAGTCGCGCTCTTTTAGCCAGGATTCTCTCGTCATTTCGACTGAAGCGTAGCGCAAGGAGAAATCTCACCCTCGCGCGAGGGCCGGAATTCCGAGTCTTCTGGCGAGGGTGAGATTTCTCGCTTCGCTCGAAATGACGAACAGGGGAGAGCAAAAAGCGCCAACCGACTGAAGCACTTCAAAAGACCACTAATACAATTGTTTTTCATTCTGATAGCAAATAACGACTTTTTCTGGTTTCTTGTTAAAGAATATGGGCAATATTTTCCGATTATACTGAATACGTGGTTTGTCCCGCTCGACGAGTTTTCAGACAAAGGAATGATCATGCTCAAGGATGGCTCTCTTCCGGCAGAGGAAAAATTTTCTTCTTTTGAAACCGGTAACAATCCGAATAGCGAGGAAGACAGTAATGATTCTTCTCCGATTTCGATGCTGAAATTTTCGCAGGGATATTCCACAAAATCGAATTGGGATTTGGCCAACTCTCCGTCGTTGCGCTATTCCGGCAGTGGTGCTTTTCCCTTTCCTGCCGAATCATCGGAACAAGTCCGTGCGCGCGTCGACAAATACCGTCTCGACAACACGCATCCCGAATTGAGCGTCGTTCACCCTCAAGGCTTTCAAGAGGATATCGATCACCGAGAGAGCCAACTGAACGCCCGCATCGCCCAATTTGAAACCCTGGTTCGCAACACCAAGCTTTCCCTCCAGGAAAAAATGGAGGATTTGCAGCACCGGGAGCAGGAAATATGCGAACAGGAGTCCTATCTCCGAACCCAAAAATCTTCGTTGGAAGAACGATTTCGTCTCGAAAAAAACCGTCTTGAAAGCGAACGGACCGATATGAGCGGCCGGATCGCGGAGATCGAGGAAAGGCTCCTCCGCCGCGAAAAAGAGTTGCACGAGCTGAACCTGAAGCGGGAGAGGGAGCTGACCGCCTGCCTCGAACAATACCGGGGCGAATTGGAACAGCAACTCGAAGAACAGTTGGCGGAATACCAACGCCGTTTCGCCAAGAAATGCGAGGAAAGCCAACAGTTTGCCGAAGAGAAAATTCTGGAAGAGCGGCATACCCTTCAGCAGCGGGAAAACGACCTTGCCCGGGAATACGAAACGCTCGGTTTCAAGTTCGAACAACAGTTTCACGAAAAAAAGAGCGACCTCGAAGAGACGTTCGCACGGCATCTTGAAGATTCGGAACGGCAGATCGCCCTGCGACGAAAAGAGCTGGACGAGGCTTTTGATCGCCGAATCCAAGCGGCTGAAGAGGAGCGTTTGGCCCGACAGGAGGAAATCGAAAACCGGCTGGCCCGACGGGACCAGCAAATCAATCAGCGGGAAGCGGTTATTCTCGAAGCGGAAGAGGATTGGAACCAGCGGCGAAGCGCGTTCGAATCGCAATGGGCCGATTTTGAGCGGATCCGCCAGGAAAAGCTCCGGCAATTCGCCGAACACGAATCGAAACTCGAAGAGCGACAGCGATTTTTGGCGGAGTTGGAAAACCGGCTCCAGGGAAAAGAGGTCGA
>JAVBSX010000285.1:0-6262 GCA_031556455.1 Thermoguttaceae bacterium | reverse complement strand
GAGATTCGTGAGAAGCTGGGCACTGCCGGTTTGATCGAGGTCCCGCCGACGCACACGGTCAAGGAGCTTTGGGATGCCTTCCTAAAGCAGAAAACCGGCGTGAAGGAATCGACGTTGAAACATTACGGGCACGTCAAGGCGAAATTTTTTGAGTATTTCAAGGAAAGCGAGCTTGTCGAGGAATTGACGACCGAACGGATGGGGCAGTGGAAAACCCATCTTTTGGGCTGCATTGCCAAGGCGACGGTCGCCGGTTACATCAAGGAAACCAAAACGTGCCTGAACTGGGCGGTCCGATCCGGCTGGATCGAGAAAAGCCCCTTGGCCGGGATCGGCACGGGTTCGTTCATCAATCGATCGAAAGACCGAATCGTTTCGATGGACGAATATCGCCGGTTGCTCGACGCCTGCCCCTGCTTGGACTGGAGGGCGATTCTTGCCTTGGTCCGGATCGGTGGGCTGCGTTGCCCGAGCGAGGTCGTCGCCTTACGCTGGGAGGATGTGAACTGGGAGCGGAATTGCTTTTGCGTTTGCAGCCCCAAGACGGAACACCTCGACGGCAAGGAAAGCCGGATCGTGCCGATTTTCCCGGAACTGAAAACGGAGTTGGAGGCGTTGTTCTTCGACCCGGACTCGGAAGGGCGGGAGCACGTTATCAACCGGTATCGCGATCCCCGGCAGAATTTGGGGACGACGTTCGCGAAGATTGCGAAGCGGGCGGGGTTGCCGCCGATTCCGAGGCCGTTTGATAATATGCGAATGACGCGGAGCAACGAGGTTTACAATTATGGCGGATCGCACTGGGAAAGCCAATGGCTGGGGCACTCCGCCCGGGTCAGAGCGGACCATTATCTGATGCTGACCGACGAGGATTACAGGCGGGCGGCCCAGTGGGAAACCTCACCAGTAACCTCGGGCACGGTCGAAAGTAGTTGCGGTTCCGGACTCGGGAAAACCCGATTGGAATACAGGGCTGGGTGAGGCGATTTTCCCACCAGCTTTCCCACCAGTAGGGGGCGGAATCAGGCCGCATGGGGCCGCAATCGGTGTTCGGCAAGAAAAGCAAAAAGGGCCGTAAACCGTTGGTTGACAAGCCCTTGCGAGAAGATGCGGTTCCTTGCGAAATTCGCCGAAACCGTCAAAAGTGGCGGGGACAGGATTCGAACCTGTGACCTCGAGGTTATGAGCCTCGCGAGCTACCGGGCTGCTCTACCCCGCGATAGTCGATCCGGGAATCAATTGGCCGAAAAGCGCCGAAACACCTGCCAGCTTCCGATTCCTCAAATCCAATATCGCGATTTTACACCCTTTCCCTCCCTTGTCGAGGGGGATAGACTCAAGGTCGTTTAAAATTCTCGTCTTCAATAAGCGGCACAGCAAGACCGCGGTTTGACAGGGGGCGAAGCTCATTTTGCCTGGCCGGCAGGTTCCCGCCCCTACCGGCTACGGTATGCCCTCCGCTCGTCAAATTCGGACGGTGAGGATCGACGAATAATCCGACAGGATATCACCGTTCAGGGCGACGATCCGGATCGTG
The DNA here is from genome assembly GCA_031556455.1 of Thermoguttaceae bacterium. Taxonomy (GTDB): domain Bacteria; phylum Planctomycetota; class Planctomycetia; order Pirellulales; family Thermoguttaceae; genus JAVBSX01. Next base: position 4,725 of record JAVBSX010000285.1, on the reverse strand, counting down.
TAGGTTTTCCCCGACTTCAGTCCGGTCAAAGTTGTTTGAGCGGTATCGGCACCGACCATCACGGAACTCCAGCTGTTTCCGTTCATGCTGTACTCGATCCGGTAACCGCTCAGCTCGCTTGGGGAAGCCGTCCAGGAAACAGTCGCCGATTTCGAGGTCTGCGAAATCAACGTCAGCCCGCTCGGCGGCAACGGCTTGGCCGGCAACGCCATTGTTTGAACGAGAATCGGATCGGACCAGTTGGAAAGTCCCTGCTTGCTGTCGGCCGCGACACGGATTTGATAGTCCGTCCCCGCCGCCAAGCCGGTGATCGCGTACGAGGTCACACCTTTCTTGAGCGTCGCCGATTGCCAGTTGACGCCGTCCGCGGACCAGCTGATCACATAAGCGGAAACGTTGCTCGTGCTCCCGCCCCAAGAGACGGTGATCGAATTTTTCGTCGTCGCGGTCGCTTTCAGGTTGGTCGGAACGGCCGCCGTCCCGCTTTTCTGGGTTTGCGCCAAAACACTCGCGGACGGCTCCGAAACGACGCTGTCTTTCACGGCCGTTACCCGGTATTCATAAACCGTACCGGCCGCCAGGGACGTGTTGGAAAACGCCGTCCCGGTTCCCTGGTAAACCGTCGACCATTGGTCGGTACCGGCGACTGCCCGTTCCAAACGGTAGAAGGTCGCCTCGGGCACCGGTTCCCAGGTCACATCGATCTGGGAAGAACTCCGGACCGTCAGGTTCAGCCCTGCCGGGGAGGCGATCGTCTCCGAGCGGGTCGTCAGGGATTGGATCTCCGAGGTCGAGCTCAAACCTTCGGGTGTCAAAGCGACGACCCGGTAATAATAGGTCGTACCGGAATCGATGTTCGGGTCGATGAAGCTCCAGCCGCCGGGAGTGAATTCGAGGCCCGGCCCGATCGCGGTCCAGCTTTCCCCGTCCTGGGAACGCTCGACGGTAAACGAGAGCCCTTCACGTTCCTGGCAGTACCAGAGGAGGGAAACCAGTTCCGGCGACTCGTCGTAGGTCGCGAAATAATCGACTCGCGGAGCAGGGGCGAGGACCGTGATCGTTTTCGAGAGCACGTTGTTCGTGAGGTCGGATTCCGCCAAATCCCCGTTCGGATTGATCCGCAATTCGAACGTATATTCCCCGGGAGCCCACGGTTGAAAACCGATTTCGTTTTGCATCAACGTCTCGCCGGAGGCCAATCCCGGGCCGTAGGATTTCGACAAATAGAGCATGCCGTTGACGAAAAGTTCGACGTCGAATCCCTGGAACAGGAGATCGGCTCCCTGGTTTTCCAGCGACCAGCTCAAGGCGAGCGGCGTGCCGGCGACAAACAGAGGATCGTCCGCCGTCGCCTCCGGATCGTCGGAAACAACGAGCGCGAGAGGCGTCAGGTCCGGCGCGGAAACCGTAAAGGTTGTCGCGTAATCGTTGTTCGATTTGTCTTCTTCACTGGCGGCGTTGTCCGGATCGATCCGAAGTTCGAGCGTGTGCTCCCCGGCCTCAAGGTCCGTAATCCCGACCACGAGAGATGTGAACATACCGTCCTGGCCCATCGGATAAAAGACCTGGACATCCTGAAGTTGTCCGTCGACATAGGCGGTCACGGGAATCCCGTCGCCGCCGTAGACGTCGCCGGCGATGTTCCGGATATGGTACTGGAAGAACACCATTCCCCCCGTCACGAAATCGTCGTACCGGAAATCGTTCAGGGCGTATTGCCAAAGGCTGACGACGGGTTCCTCTTCGCTTTGCCCGGCGAAAACGTAATCGGGTTGCAACCGGTCGATAAAGACCGTTTCGCTGTAGACGTTGTTGTTTTTATCCTGTTCCGCAAGGTAATTTCCGGGATCGATCCGGAGTTCGATCAGGTGTTCCCCTTCCGGGAGATACAAAGCCCAATCGGACGAAATGAACGTTTGACCGGTCTCCAGCATCCCGGCCTGGAACGAGTGGACCCAATAACCGTCAACGAGAACTTCGACCTCGGCCGAACTACGGGTATCAATGCCGAGATTTGTGATGGCCGCATTGAGCGTGATGGGGTACTCGGCCATGAGCCGGCCCGGGGCGATCCCTTCGATCTCCTGGCTCAAGCGGATCGGCGAGGTCCAGCCTTCCGGGACGGCGAAGGCCAAATCGGGTCGCGGCGCTTCGGCGACGACCAACGTTTGGGTATAGACGTTGTTCGTTTCGTCGGATTCTTCGACGGTGTTTCCCGTGTCAATCCGAAGTTCGAAAACGTGCTCACCGGCTGTCAATGCGGGTACGACAACCCCGAAATAGCGTGTGGTATAGCCCCCGGGGTATCCCGGATTGAAAGACTCCGTCCAAAATTCCCGGCCGTCGACGTAAAGAGAGACGTCGAATCCGGCTTCGGCGTCCTTGTTACCGAAGTTTTGCATCTCCCAGGAAACAAAAAAGATCTGGTCCGAAAAGATCGGCTCGCTCGGATCGACGATCGCATTGGGATCGTTCGAGAAAACAAGCGGAGAAGAGCATCCTTCCGGAACGGACGGAGCGAGATCGACGAAAGGCTCGCCGATGTGAATCGCCCTCGTGTAAACATTGTTCGTTTCGTCCGACTCCTCGACGGCGTTCAGTGGATCGATCCGGAGTTCGAAAACATGATCGCCCGGAGCCAGCCCGAAAACGTAGATGCTGGTTTGGCTCAGGAAATCACCGGACGGGAGGCCCGCCGGGTAATACTGCGTCCAGTGCTCCTGACCGTCGATGTCAAGAGTGACGTAAAACCCGTCCGAAACATCGACGTTGCCGATATTTTTCACCCCCCAGGAAACAAAAAATCCCCAATTGGCTTCGATCGGTTCGGTCGAATCGGTCGTCGCATCCGGGAGGTAGCTGAACACCAGCGGCGAGGACCAGCCTTCCGGGGCGAAGGGGACGAGATCGACGTAAGGCGTCGGAGCGATTTCGAATTTGCTTTCGATCGCGCCCAAATCGACGGTCCCCATTTGGATGCGATTGTTACCTTGAACGTCGGAAGCGGTCCGGACATACGCATTGGTTCCGGCATTGACGGCGGGGCTGCCGTCCCGGAGCGTGAGCATCGCGTACTGGCTCAGGTCGAACACCTCCTCCGCGGAATACATGCCCAGGCGATTGGATTCGCCGTCGATTCCGTCATTCGAATAGTAACTCCCGATCAGGTTGTTCTCGAAAACAGGGCTTCCGGAGTCGACGACGACATCCGCCCGGAAATATCCGGAATTTTGGCCCTGGTTGCCGAGAACGATCGAGTTGCGTAAATTCAACTCCGAGGGAATACCGGTTTCCCAAGGGGTTTCGCGGGTGAGGTTGATGGCCTCATGACCGTAATTCTCCGTGATGGTCGCATTGGTCACCGTCGCGACCGAAAAATCGAGCAGCATCGCGGAACCGATCATGGCCTCGTTGCCGTTGAAGACCGCATTGTCCAACGTCGCGGTCGATCCTTTGGCGTACAGGCCGGCTCCCCAACATTCGCCGTATTGTTGCAACGCGACGTTTTCGGAGTAGGAAACATTGACCTGCTCGGTCGTTCCGTCGATGAGGGCGAATGCCGAGCCGAAGATGGAGGAATTGCCGTAGAACATGACCCGGTCCAGTTTGGAGAAACCGCCTTCCTGGTAGATTGCCCCGCCGTATTCTTGGTAATCGAGCCCGGCCGTGGTGTTGGAGAGAAATCGGACATCGGTGATATCGAGGATCGCCCCGTTCGCCTGGAGGGCTCCGCCGTTTTGCCCGGCCGCCGCTTTTCCCCCGGTGATAATCAAGTGCCCGAGATTCAGCCGGGTTCCCTCACCGACGTTCAAAATTTGGAACACGTTTTTTCCGGAAAGGTTGGAAAATCCGGCGTTCAAACCGTCCGTCGAGGCCCCGACGATGCTGAGGGCTCCGAACTGCTCGGAATCGATATCGACCGAGAGCGTGTTCTGCAGGTCGATGTCTGTTTTGCGAAGAAGGATGATGTCATCTTCCGCCGTTTGAGCGGCTTGTTCGACGGCCCAACGCAACGAGCCCGGCCCGGAATCGGCGAGGCTGGTCACTTCGATGTAATGGGCGTCCGGCGGAATGGCGTAATCGGGAAACAGCGATTGAACCGCCGCGATGTCGGCCGGAGCGACGGACAAGAGGTCTCGTTCCTCCAAAGGTTCCATCCGCAAAGAAATCCCCCGGGATCGGCGGGGGTGGGAAAAACCTTTCGAGGGGTTTTCACCGAACGAACCAAACAGCCTGGAAAACAAATTTCGCATGACCTTCTCCTTGAAAAGTGATTCGTAAACAATTCATCAGAACTAAAGGAGCACGGGCATTGTATGTTTTTTTTAAAAAGAATGCAATATTTTTTTCCAAAAAAACCGTTTTTTTGGAAAAATTCCGCTTACCGAGAGCGGGTCGGAGTCCGTTTGGAGTGATTACAAGTTTCGGATAAATAATGGTCCTCCGCGAAAAAATTGAACCGGAGCTTCGAACACTACTCTCGCGGTTTCGGGGCTTTCGTCGCTTCGCTCAGGAAGCCCCTTGGCTCCATTTTTGTGCGGAGCACAGTAGAAAGCAACCGTTCACGGTTTTTTTCCCGCGACCGATTACCAAATAAGAATAATATGGTTCATCCGACAAGTGCGTACCTTGTCCTGTGAATGGCGAGGATTTTGAGTTTGAAGTACTCCTGATCGCGGAAGCCGTAGGATTGCCGCTTCAAGGTCTTGATCTTGTTGTTCAATC
>JAVBSX010000160.1:0-5085 GCA_031556455.1 Thermoguttaceae bacterium | reverse complement strand
GGAGCTTTCCGGCTATTGCACGCTCGAAACCGCTCCGCTCTATGATTCCAGCCGACCGGAAACGGATATTGAAGCCTTGCCCGAATTGGACGAAGACGGTGCCGAGGACGAAGAAAAGGGAGACACAAAACAGCAACAAACGACACTCCGTTTCGCAATCGCGAGAATTGCCGAGTTGCATCGGGAATCCCCCGGGGCAACACTCGGAGTGCTAGTCCCAAGTAATACACCAGTCGCCCAAGTGATTTTCGGACTCAAACGACTCGGCGTTGAAGCGAGCGAGGAAGGAGGAAATCCGCTAACCGATTCCCCGGCCGTTGAAATCATCCTTTCGGCGCTCACGTTCGCGGATCATCCGGGCGATTCCGTTTGCCGTTATCATCTCGCGACCGGACCGCTGGGAAAGGTGCTCGGCCTCTCGGAAGTCGAGGACAAATCGCAAACGGTCGCCGTTTCGCAAAAGATTCGCGAGTCGCTCTCCGAACGGGGATACGGAGCCGTGATCGGCGATTGGGTCGCGGCAATCGCTCCAAGCTGCGATCGTCGCGATTTGGACCGGCTCCTGCAATTGCTTTCTCTCGGCTATTCCTGGGAATCGCGGGGGACGGTCCGGGCCGACCGGTTCGTCGATTGGATCCGCTCGACGAAAATCGAGAGTCCCAGCGCCGCGAAAGTCCGGGTGATGACCATACACCAATCGAAAGGGCTGCAATTCGACATCGTCGTTTTGCCGGAATTGCATGGGAAGCTGATCGGTAAAGAACCTCTCGTCGTCGTCGGTCGCAAGAATTCGGACTCGGGCCGTCCGGACCCGACCGCCCCAATCGACCGGATTTTACGATACGCGAACGATACGGTTCAAGCCTTTTTGCCGCTTTCGTTCAAACAGATGTTCGCCGATTATCGCCGGAAAAGTGTCGAAGAATCCCTCTGCAAATTGTATGTCGCGATCACCCGGGCGATACATCGGTTGGTGATGATCGTCCCGCCGATCAAACCGCCGAAAAATCCCCCGAAAAAACCTTCGAAAAAACCGCCGGCATCGCGAAAAACATTCGACGGCATTCTGCGTTACGGTCTGCTTGCCGAAGGGGCCGAAGATCGGCCCGAAGCGGTGCTGTACCAACAGGGAGACCCGAAATGGTTCGAGAAATGCGACTTCGCGACAGCCCCCCGGTCGAGGGAGGAAGAGTCGTTTGAAATCACGTTGAAGAAAAATCGCAACCCTCGCCGCAACTTGCCGCGAATCGCCCCTTCGGGATTAGAGGATAGAGGACAGAGGACGGAGGACAGGGAGGAGACGGGTCGGTCGGATCGGAAATTTCAAGTGATTCCTCTCTCTCCCCGTTCTTTCACTCCCCTTTTGCTTCTCGCAAAAATGCTTTGCTTTGGGGGGCGGCGATACACGCTTGTTTCGAGAAAGGGTTGGCCGATCATCCCTGGTTGGATGAGGCGTTGCCCGAGCGCGGCGAACTGGAGCGGCTCGTCCGCGAAGCCGTGCAATCGTTTCCGGAAAAGATCGACCCGAAAGTCGTTGTCGATGCTTTCCTCGCGATCTGCGAAAAGCCGGGCGTTCGGGCCGCCCTTTCGCGCCGGAGATACCGGGAATCGGCGGCCGGGCTGCGCGATCCGCATTGGGAAGCGTTCGCCGAGCGACCGTTCGTCGTTCGAACCGAGGAAGGGATACTGCGGGGGTCGATCGACCGGCTGGTGATTACGACCGACGGCGGCAAGGCGGTCCGAGCCGAAATCCTCGATTTCAAAACGGATGCGTTCGATCCGGAACGGGGAATGTCGGAAGAAGCGTTCCTCGCCGAACGGAAGGCGGTTTACGCCCCGCAATTGAACGCCTACCGCAAAGCCGTCGCCCGGCTGTACCGGTTGCCGCCCGCCGCGATCGAGGCCCGGCTGCTGTTGACCTCACTCGGCCGAACCGTTGAGATCGCGGACGGTTGAAGAGCCGAAAATGTTAGATTTGCAACACTTCAGCTGTTAAAAATTTTTCGTCATTTCGACTGAAGCGTAGCGCAAGGAGAAATCTCACCCTCGCGAAAGGGTCGGAATTCAAGCCCTATCGGCGAGGGTGAGATTTCTCGCAGAGCCTGCCCTGATGCGAAGCGTAGGGCTCGAAATGACGAGAACAATGTTTGCCCAGATTCGCAACCAAATTTTCGCGAACCCAAATCAGGAGAAACCGATGGTCCAAAATATTCGAATGATGGTTTTATGTTCCCTCTTCTTTGGAATCGGGGCTGTTTCGCTTCAAGCCGGGGAAGTCGTCCGCTTGGCAAACGATCATATTGAATTGACCCTTTCCGAAACCGGCCGGGTCGAACAGTTTCTCGACCGGACGAGCAATATCGATTATCTCGATTCGAATGCCGACCGGAGTTTTTGCCTTTTGAGACCGCAAAAAACCGGCTCGACGCTCTCGCCGAATCAAATGACGCGGGACGGCGATTCGCTGGTTTTCTCGTTTCCGGAAACGCCGATCCGCGTTACGCTCAAGATTTTCGCCGATCAAATCTCGCTCACGTTCGAGCTTGTCAAGGTCGAAGGCGGAGAGTTTTATGCCCTGCAGTTCGCCCGGGTTCCTTTGAGCATCGACATTACGGAAAGCGACTTCGCGGCAACGGCGATGAGCCGCAAACTCAACACGACGACGCTCGATCTCCCGGGCCGCTCCCGGATACTTGGCGGGCATTGCTTTCAAGGGCTTGGAATCGACGGTGCCGGGGTCATTTTGCTTGGAATGCCCGAGAAACAACTCCGCAAGGCAATGAAATCGGTCGTCGATTCCTACCCGCCGGGCGAAATGCCTGTTTCAAAAGCCGGCGGCCCCTACGCTTTGGACAACCCGAAAAATCAGGGAGCCTACATCATCACCTCTGAGCCGCTCACCGTTGAGAACGTCGATTCCTGGTGCGAGCATCTCGCGAAATTCGGCGTCAATCAGGTCGATTTTCACCACGGGAGACCGTTCCGCCAAGGGGACTTTCATTTCAATGAAAAAGCGTATCCGAACGGGATCGCCGACTTCCGGAAAACGAGCGACGCCCTGCGAAAACGCGGCATGATCGCCGGGCTGCACACCTACGCCGAATTCCTCGACCCGAATTGTCGCTTCGTCTCCCCGGTTCCGCACAAAGACCTCGACGTGATGGGCCGGTTCTCTCTCGCCGCCGATCTTTCGGCCGACGACAAAACCGTCCCCGTCGACGAAAGCACCGCCGGGGTTTCGGAGATCACCGGCTTTTTCGTCCGCAACAGCAAGGTTGTCCGGATCGGCGATGAGCTCATCCTGTTCGGCAAACCGAACAAAGAAGCCCCGTTCGGCTTTTCCGAATGCACGCGCGGGGCCTACGGAACGAAGATTTCCGAGCACAAAAAGGGGGAACCGGTCGAGCACTTGACGCAGTTCTTTCATCTTTTCGTCCCGCGACCGGACAGCGAACTGTTTCTTGAAATCGCCCGGGAAACGGCTCGCGCCTACAACGAAGGGGGGTTCGAAATGATTTATCTCGACGCGTTGGACGGAACCTGGTCGATCGTCGAAGACAAGGAACACACCTGGTACTACGACGCCCTGTTCGTCAACGAAATTTTGAAGCATACGAAAACCCCGCCGCTGCTCGAATACAGCACCATGAACCCGAGCCTCTGGTACGCCCGTTCGCGGATGGGCGCTTGGGACTCCCCACACAGAGGGTACGAGCGGTTTATCGACCTGCATGCCGCGTCGAACGTCGCGAACGCCGAACGGGCTTATCTCCCGGGTCAATTCGGCTGGTTGGCCCTCTGTCCGACGAACGGCGATAATTTGAAAAATTACCAATACAACATTTTTTTCCCGGAAGATGTCGAGTACCTCGGAACGAAAGCTCTCGCGTACGGCAACGGGTTTTCGTACCTCGACATTCAAAAAGGGGACCTGAAGCCGGCCGCGTTCCGCAACGGGGCGGTGTTGAAAAATTACGACACCTTGCGGCGCAGCGGTTACTTTTCGTCCCCGATCCGGGAAAGGCTCAAGGAAAAAGAAAAGCATTTCCTGCTGCGGCAAAGCAAAGCCGACGATTGGTTTTTCCTTGAAGCGAATTATGGCAAAGCGGTTCTCGGGGACGACCGAAACACGTTCGAATACGTCAATCCGTTCGCCGCCCAAAAGCCGATGATTCGGATCGAGAACCGTTATCTCACCTCCGATTATGATGCCGACGGGGCGGTCGAGTTGATTCCGCTCGACGAAACCGAGCCGGGCCGGGCGCTCACGAGCCGGGAATTTCTGGAACCGCTCGATCTTTCGAAGCACCTCGGCCTCGGGCTTTGGGTCTTCGGCGACGGCGGCCGGCAGCAGATCAACGTCCGACTCGACAGTCCGCCGCATTTGATCCCGGGGCACACGGATCACCTGATCGACGTCGATTTCGAAGGTTGGCGTTACTTTTCGCTGGTCGAAGCCGACAACGGAATCGGGCCAGCAATCGCCTGGCCGGTTCCGTGCGGGGATTCCTACGACGAATTCCGGCAAAATGTGCATTACAAGAGCGTGTCGACAGCCCGTCTGATGGTTGTCGGCGAGCCGAAAAATCTCCGCTTCCGCACGGTCAAGGCGTTGGCCGTCCGGGACGAAACGGCGGTCGACCCGACGATTGAGATCGACGGCCGGTCGTTGACGTTCCGGGGCAAAATCAAGAACGGTCATTACCTTGAGTACGATCCGGAAACCGGCCGGGCGAGCGTTTGGGATTCGTTCGGCAACCTCATGAGCGAGCCGGAAGTGTCGGGCGAGGTCCCGTTGTTATCGAACGGTACCTCGAAAATCCGGTTTTCCGGCAAGAACGAATCGGGCGCCCCAAGCCGGGTTCGAATCACGATCCGAACCCAGGGCGAAAAAATTTCCGGCCGTTGAAATACCGGTCGATAATCGGTCGACGGGATTTTTTTTGTTTTTCGGTTCGATATAATGAGGGCGGTGTTTCGCCCTTGCATTTCCTATTTGCTCTCCTTCAACTTTCATTCTTATCACACAACATGTCCGAAAAGTATCTGATTACCGGAGGAGCCGGGTTTATCGGTTCCAATCTC
>JAVBSX010000335.1:0-2653 GCA_031556455.1 Thermoguttaceae bacterium | reverse complement strand
CGAAGATAAATCATGTCGACAAGTTGGATTCCGTCTTCGAAAATGGGATGATCGTAATTGTCGGTGAAAAAGTTTTTCACGCGATGCGAGCTGCGAAAGCCGAGCTTTTCATAATACGCCAACATCATCGGGATTTCGCCGGTTCCGACCAGCATCGTCTTGTAGTTGTTTTTGTAATGCCCGAACGCGAATTCGAGAAGAGCCCCGGCGTAACCTTTCCGCCGGTGTCGCGGATCGGTCGCGATGTTCTTCAATTCGCAAGTCTCGTTGTCGATTCGCACCACGACGCAAACGCTTTTGACACCCTCGCCGTCAGACAGCGCGAACATGTCCCCCTGATCCAGATACCGGTCGATCATGCTCTCCTGTTCGTCGCCGATGAGAAGCAAATCGAGATACCGTTTCTTGTTTTCCGTGATCTGTCGAAAGTTCATAATACATGAGCGGTGCGAGAGCGTCTCCGCTTCCTCCGTAACGGAACGGACGAAAACCACATTTTACCTGATTCGGCAACTTGCGAGGAGATTGGCCGAACGAATTTCACTTGCAATTTGCCTTTGGCGGACAGGCGACGTATAATTCAGTAAACCCGACGAGAGGACTTTATCCCCATTCCAAGGAGCGGCCATGAAAAAGTGGATCGATTATTTGATGTCGCAGGTCCGAAAGTTTACCGTTCTTGACTTCGCGTTTTTCAAAATAACGCTCTTGACGGCGGGCATCTTGCTCGGCAGCTATTTCGCGGCGTTTTTTCAGGGGATCATCGCGTTGATCTGGATTCTTTTCGTCGTCTCTTACATCGCCGTCATTTTCGCGACATTCCGGAGGCGGTAAATGACGCTTCGCAACGAAAGGGCAACGGCACGCCGCCGCGTCCGGTTTTTCGGCGACGTTCAAGGCGTCGGATTCCGCTACACGACCTGTGCCGTGGTACGCGAGTTCGAGATCGACGGCTACGTCCGCAACCGTTCCGACGGCAGCGTCGAACTGCTCGCCGAAGGAACGCCGGGGGAGATCGAGCGGTTTCTCATTTCGCTCCGCGACCGGCTGGGCGGTCACATCGAGCGGGAAGAAGCGTTCGAAGAACCGCCGACAGGCGAGTTCGGCGGCTTCGGGATTCGCTGAAGATGCGTTTCTTCGACGCGGGAACGCGGGGCAAACCCGGCGCTTACGCTTCGGGCTGCTGTTTGCCGTGTTCGGTTTTCTACATGAAGATCAATAAGCCGGCTTGAGTCTATTCTTCCGGGGCTGCGTCGAGAGAAACGGCGAAATCGTTGGAAAGACCGTAGGCGTAAGCGAGAATCTTGACCGGGTGTACCGTCGGTTTTTTCGAGCCCTGCTCCATTTGAATCCTGCAAGAGCTGCAATCGGTCGTTCCGGCCTGCAAATCGGGTTCGTTCAACGCGGCGAAGAGCCCTTTGCCCAATTGCCGGCTCATCGGAAAATAATCACGTTTCAAGCCGATCGTCCCCGAGAGACCGCAACAGCCTCGTTCGAGTCGCCGCGTTTCCAGCCCTGGGATCAAGTGCAAAAGCATTTCGCCCGGCGTCGCCGAGCTCAGGTCGCCGCTCCCGAGAACGATGCTCCGGCAGGGAGCGTGGTATCCGACCGTCGCATAAACCGGCTTCAAATCCGACCGCAACTTTCCCTCCAAATGCAAATCGTGGAGGAAAGTGCAAAGATCGGTCGTATTTTCCGCCAGAAACCGGGTTTCGGGGTCGTCGACCAGCGACGGATAATCGTATTTCATGCAAACGGCCGCGACCGGTTCGAGCGTTACGATCTTGTAACCTTGACGGATCAGGTCGTTCAAGACGGCGATGTTTTTTCGGGCGATCATTTCGGCGTAATGACCGTAACCGGACATGATCGCCGCCAGCCCGCTATTCAGCTGCCGGGTCGGAACGTGAACGCTGATCCCGTTGTGTTCCAAGACCTTGACCGCGTTTTCCGGCAACCGGGTGTCGAAATAATTTCCGAAGGTGTCGACGAAAATCGCAACTTTTCGGCTGTTGCGTCGGATCGGTTTGGCCAATCGCGGCGACCAGGCCGCCCGGGAAATGTAAGGGATTTTCGCCAGTTTCGGAATTTGACATCCTTCGGAGATTCCGAGGGTTTTGCCGAGCAACCAGCGGCCCGCCCTGGTCCGCAGGAACCAATTGAGCGGCCAGCCGAAAAGCGAGACGTACCGGAACACGATGTCCATTCTCGAAAAAAAATGGTCCCCAAGCGGCAGTCCGTGGGCGGCCGTGTACGCCGATTTGCAGCGGAAGGCGAGATAGGGAATGTTGACCTGGGCGGGGCATTCGATGCGACAGATATGACAATGAATGCAGTGATCGGCGACCGTTTTGGCCATTTGATCGGTCAAAACCTCAAGTTCGAGTTTTTCTTCGCAGACCCCTCGCAAGAGATTGGCCTTGGCCCGGGGGGCGGCTTCTTCTTCGGGCAGGAAATGAAAGACGGGGCACATACGGAGATTCCGCCCCCGGCTGCGGCAAAGGCCGCAACCGTTGCAGGAATCGCTGATTTCCCGGATCGGGAACGGATCCCATTTAAGCTGGTGTTCCAGCTGTTTGATCGGATCGGTCGTCGTGCTCATTCTCACGTCCAGTGTATCCGAAAAACACGGCCGGAAAAAGGGGAGCGAAGC
>JAVBSX010000379.1:0-4294 GCA_031556455.1 Thermoguttaceae bacterium | reverse complement strand
GCTATTCCGAGGTGATCCGGAAATAGATCGCGACGAGCGCCGTATAACGAACAACGAGCGGGGACCTGTGGTCCCTACTTTTGGAATCGTGCTAAATTTCCCAGCTTCTCGACAGTCGGCACCGCAGGTCCCGGCTCGTTTTGTTGTTATTGTTATTCAATGTCTTATCTGGTTGATAATCATGTCTTTCGTTCGTTTTAACGTCGTCGTTCAACATGAGTCGCCTTGGTATGTTGCCAAGTGCCTTGAAAATTCGGTCGCTTCTCAAGGACGAACCGTCGAAGAAGCCGTTGATAATCTGAAGGAAGCACTCTTGCTTTACTATGAAGATGAAACGACGGTTGTTGATCCGCTCCCCACGTATTTGACTTCCGTGGAGGTTGCGTTCCAATGAGTGCCAAGTATCCGATTCTTTCTTCGCGAGAAATCATCAAAGCACTTCACAAGATCGGGTTTGAAGAAATTTCGCAGCGTGGGAGTCATAAAAAGCTGAAACGAGCGGGAGAGGTTTCGCGAACCGTGATTGTTCCGATGCACGAAGAAGTCGCCCGAGGGACGTTCCGTAGCATTTTGGAGCAGGCGGGCATCGATTTGGAAGCGTTTCTTGATTTGCTGTAACGGTCGTTTTCGATATTGAGTTTCGAAGAGGAGGAAAAATGGGAACGAAAAAAACGACATTTCGTGAAGACCCGAAGTACGATTTGTACGCCGGAAAACCGAATACGGAAAAAAATCAGGAAGAAAAACGGGACCGTTTGCGCAAATGCCAATCTCATAAAAAGGGGATCGGGACAATCTTCGCCCAATGGCCCGGCGAAAAGGATGAAAACGAGTACGACCGTTTTGTAGACGATCTGAGATCGATGAGAAATAAGGAGCGAGGCGGGGAATGACGGATGTGCCTCTCTTGGTCGATGCGAGTGTTCTGCTCCCCTATTTGCGGGGGAATGCCGATGGGCGTCGCATTGAGACTCATTTCAAACTTTCCGAACGAGGCGAAAACGTCTATCTTTCCGTCGTTACCGTCGCGGAAATCCTGGCGATCGCGCGGTACAATCATTGGGGAGACGCGAGGCTGCAACAACTCTACCGGCTTCTTGAGAACGTCTACATTATCGACACTCTTGATACCGAAATCGTTCTTGCCTACACCGAATTCTATGTCGAAGCGATGTCTCACGGAAAAGGGATCGGCCAGAACGATCTTTGGCTCGCGGCGACGGCGAAAGTTTATGGTTTGACGATCCTTACGGCCGATACCGATTTTCGTTGGATTCCCGCTCCGATGCTCAAAGTTTTGTTTTTTCAGCCGGGGGAAGGAGCGAACAGCGACGACGATCAAACAAAGACGCCGAAATAATGATCGGAAATCCGTGGTATACCGTAGCCGGTAGGGGCGGTAGGCTTCGCCCCCTGTCAAACCGCGGCCTCGTTGGGCCGCTACTGTATTGAAGACGGAAATTTTAACCGGTTTGAGTGTACAGTCCGTAATATTTCGTACATGAGTTCCGTCTTTGGAACAGAACGGTCGGCATTCTTTTACGTTAAGTTATTCAAATTCAGGAAAACGGCAAAACCATGAAAAAACCTCTCCTTTTTCTCCTGATCCTTCTTTTTTCAACAACGGCCATCGCCCAGGATCGGCGGGCCGGTAAGCCGTGGTCGACCCGGAGCGAGGTGATCGCCCAGCATGGGATGGTCTGCTCCTCGCATCCGCTCGCGACGCAAATCGGGATCGATACGCTGAAAAAGGGAGGCTCGGCGGCCGATGCCGCGATCGCCGTCAACGCCGCACTCGGGCTGATGGAAGCGACCGGCTGCGGGGTCGGCGGGGACCTCTTCGCGATCGTCTGGGACACCAAAACGCAAAAGCTGTACGGCCTCAACTCCAGCGGCCCGGCTCCGAAAAACATGACCATCGACAAGCTCAAGGAAAAAGGGCTCACCCGAATGCCGAAATTCGGGCCGTACCCGGTTACCGTCCCGGGCTGCGTCGACGGTTGGTTCGAGTTGCACAAAAAATTCGGCGTCCTGCCGATGAGCGAAATCCTGCGGCCGACGATCGACTACGCGAACAACGGTTTCCCGCTCACGCAAATCATCGCTCCCAACTTTCAGGAAGATATCGAATTTTATTCGAGAGATTACCCGAACGTCAAGGAAACCTACGCCCCGAACGGCGAGGTTTGGAAAAAGGGGGACGTTTTCCGCAACCCGATGCTCGCGAAAACGCTCTCGCTTCTCGCCGAAAAAGGTCGTGACGAGTTTTACAAAGGGAGCATCGCCCGGACGATCGGCGATTTTTTCCAATCGCAGGGCGGGTTCCTGAGTTACGAGGATATGGCCGGCTACGCCGCCGAATGGATCGAGCCGGTCGGCACGAATTACCGCGGTTACGACGTTTGGGAACTACCCCCCAACGGCCAGGGAATCGCCGCCCTGCAAATGCTCAACATTTTGGAACAGTACGATATGAAATCGTTCGGTTTCGGCTCGGCGGAACACATACACGCCTTCGTCGAGGCGAAGAAACTGGCGTTCGAGGATCGGGCGAAGTATTACGCCGATATGCGGTTTACCGACGTGCCGGTCAAGGAACTCATCAGCAAGGATTACGCGAAAAAGCGGCGTGCGGAGATCGACGACGACCGGGCCTCGCGGGGCCCGAAGGCGGGTGTGATCGCGGCGACCGACAACACCGTTTACCTGACGGCGGCCGATAAGGATGGCAACATGGTCTCGTTCATCCAAAGCAATTTTTACGGCATGGGGAGCGGCATGGTCCCGCCGGGGCTCGGGTTCATGCTCCAAAATCGCGGGGAGCTGTTCTCGTTGGACGAAAATCACGCCAACGCCCTCTTGCCCGGGAAGCGGCCGTTTCAGACGATTATCCCGGCGTTCATTACCAAGGACGGCAAGCCGTTTATGCCCCGGGGGGTGATGGGGGGGGATTTCCAACCGCTCGGGCATGTGCAGATGGTGCTCAACATCATCGATTTCGGCATGAACCTGCAAGAGGCGGGGGACGCTCCGCGGATCAACCATACCGGCTCTTCGACGCCGCAGGGTGAGGTTCGCGGCGGCGGCGGGACCGTGGTGCTCGAAAACGGCTTTTCGGCCGAAACGCGGCGACGGCTGGTCGACATGGGGCACAAGGTCGGTTTCGATTACGGCGGGTCGTACGGCGGGTACCAGGCGATCATGCACGACGCGAAACGGGGCGTTTATTTCGGGGCCTCCGACAGCCGCAAGGACGGCTGTGCGATGGGCTACTGAACCGGTGCGACCGGGCCGCCGGTCGCTGTCCCGGGTTGAATCGTACCCATGAGTGTTTTCGCACTCTTTTTTTCGCGAAACTTTCCTCTATACTGGAGGTTAATTGATTAGTGGTCTTCGTGTAATAAATCAGACTTCGAAACAGCAGCCCCAAGCGTGAGCGCGGGGTTGGCACCCCTTGCCGTGTTCGACAACCGGGCGCTGAAGCTTCCGGCTGCTGACCGATTCGCATTTTTTCTGAAGATCGTAATGATTCCTGAAAAAGGTGGTCGTTTCTCCATTTTTCTTTCAAAACATTATCATGCGGGAAAACAACAAGTCGAAAAAGCGGGCCGGTTTTACGTTGATCGAGGTCATGATCGTCCTCTTTATCCTCATGATCATGGCCGGGGCGGCCGTTTTGTCCTACCAAACCTATATCGAACGGGCGAGAAAGAGTCAGGCCAAGATTTTCGTCGACTCTCTCGCTCCGGCTCTTGAAAAATATAACCTCGACATCGGACATTATCCGACGACCAGCGAAGGGTTGAATGCTCTTTTGAGCCCGCCGGGCAATATCGACCCCGCGAAATGGGACGGCCCGTACATCGAAGCGAAGGCGGCCCGGGTCGACCCCTGGGGACAGCCTTACAATTACGCTTTTCCCGGCACGAAAAACCAGGGGAAATACGACCTTTCGTCCAACGGTCCCGACCAGACCGACGGAACCGACGACGATATCGGGAATTGGAATTAGGCTTTCCTCGGGAAATGTTCCCGCAAGATTGGGGAGCTTATTACTCTTCGCGAAAAATTGAATCGAAGCTTCAAACTCAATATTCCCGGTTTCGGGGCTTTCGTCGCTTCGCTCAGGAAGCCCCTCGATTCATATTTTGTGTGGAGCACAGTTTTTTTTCATAAGATACCAATCGACGGTCGCTTCGAGGGCGGCGTCGAACCCGGTTTCCGGCCGCCAACCGAGTTCGGTTTCCGCCTTGCCTGGGTCGATCGCATACCGAAGATCGTGTCCCGGCCGGTC
>JAVBSX010000290.1:0-4424 GCA_031556455.1 Thermoguttaceae bacterium | reverse complement strand
CCGAAGTCGCCAACGCAACCCTATGGGAGCTAAGCGCCGAAGATGAACTCTGCGATTGGGACTAAGTCGTAACAAGGTAGCCGTAGGGGAACCTGCGGCTGGATCACCTCCTTTCTAAGGATACTTAGAACGTTTCTTTCTATAAAGAAAATGAAACTTAATAAGTATGGAGCTGATCTCAATTTGACTCGCTTACAGCATCACGCCATTGTATAATGAAACGCTGAAGGAAACTTCGGCGTTTTTTTATGTCCCGTTCAAAAAGGAGAATAGCATGATGCCCGGACCTTTCGAATTGATCTTCATTTTTGTGCTCGTTTTCATTTCTTTTGCGCCACTAATTTTGTATTGGTCTTATTTTGCCACAGGGTCGATCAGTGAAAAGTTTCTTTGGAGTGCAATTCTTTTCTTTACAAACTGGGTCGGTTTTGCGATTTTCTATGGTTTATTGAAAATCAATGCGAAAATCGACGCTCAAAATCAACAGCCGAACGAATACGTCGCCCGCTCCGTCAATCAAGAAAATGAGCCGTAAGTGTAGTCGGTACTCCGACGCAACTTACGGACCTTGTACACGGTCCGATTCTCTGTACAGGGTCCGCAAGTTACGCTCCGCTTCACATGCGGCTCTTTTTCGCCGGCCTGTACGGGGCCGCTACATTCGCGGGGGGCGGCCGCGACGCATCGCTTCGATCTGCTGTGCAAGGGCGATCGCAAACGGATGGTTCGGGGCGAGGCTCCGAATCCGGTTCGTCGTGAGGGCGGCCTCGGCGATTTGCCCGTTTCGCAATTGCAGATCGGCCAACGGCATCAGAAGGTCCAAATCGTTCGGAGCCTGCTCGATCGCGAGATTGAACATCTCGATCGCGTCCTCGATCCGATTCAAGGCAACCAGCGTCTCGGCTTTTCCCCGAAGAACGAGAACCGGTCTCGGGCTCGGCAGGTAAAGCCGCTCCAGGCTCTGCCAGGTCGCGAGGGCTCGCTCCGCCTGCCCCATTCGCATTTGAACTCCGGCCAGTTCCACCAGCAATTCGCGGTTCTGAAGCGACCCGGGCGCGGTCAGGGACAGCGCCCGATAATAATCGAACATCGCCTTTTCGTAAAACGGAATCGCCCGTTCGCGACCGCCCGATCGCGATTGTTCTTCTCCCAAAATCGATTGCACCTTGCCGTGTAACGCCCAGGCCTTGGATTCCTTGGGGCCAAGCTCAGTCGCCCGCCGCGAAAAATGATCGGCTTGCTCGATCTGCTGGGTGTTAAGCATCTTTTCCGCCAGGGAAATGGAAATCGCCGGATCTTCCCGGGTTTCCTTGCGGCTCAATTTCGAGGCCTCGTTCAGTTGCCGAATCGACTCCTGCTGCTGCCCCAGTTGCCAAAGAACTTCGGCGTAATGCCGCCGGATGTCCGCGTCCTTCGGGTTAAGCCGCATCGCCTTGGCCAGTTTTTTCTCCGCCTCCTGCCAATCCCCCTGCTCCATCGCCGCGTTGGCTTCCCGGCAGATTTCGCGGCTTTGAACGATGCTCGGCGTGAGCGGCCGTGTCCTGAGCCGGTGCAAACATCCCCCGCTGCCGCAAAGTACGACAGTGCAAAAGAGAAGCAGGGATATCCAACGCAGGCGGAACAAAGTTTTGTATCTCGGGAAATGTAAAACGAATCGACCGTGCAGCCCGCGATTCCGTTCGCGCACAGATACCCGGTCTATCTGGAGTGTGGAATCTTACCGAGTTGGGGATATTTGCTCCATATCAATTTTCCGATTCTTGCTATTCTTGGGGAATTTGTCGGAAAAAAGAGGAAAAACCAATTAAACACAAGATAATTGCATTTGATTGCTTCCGTTGAATGCAGGTATTTTAAACAAAATAGGGAATTTTAAAATTATTTTTTGCCTTTTGCTATTTTGTAAGGTAGGCTTGGGAGAGTTGTGTTCTCGGCTTGCTCAAAGAGCGGATTCAAAATCCGTTGAACTGCGCCGCTCGGCTAAACAGATATTTAGTAAAAACGATGCATTTTTAAGGAGATATAAAAATGGACGGTATTGGAAGTTCGTTGGCCAGTGCCTCGGCGATGCAACAGGAGATGAACAGTCTCGCGATTCAAACTGCGGTGATGAAAAAATCGCAAGGTGTTCAAAAGATGATCGGCGAAGTGATCGTCGGACTGATTCAAGAGGCCGGATCGACCGGTTCGACCGCCAAATCCGAAGGGAAAGCGGTGGGAGCCGGTTCGAATATCGATATTTTCGGATAAGGCTTCGCGAGAAACAGTGCGCTTTGCCGCAATCCGATCGCAATGACGAAAAAACCCGCTTGGTTCCAACCCGGCGGGTTTTTTATTGTCCCTCGTTTAGAGCGGCGAAGACGCCGGGGCCGCTACGGGTTGGAATCAGGCCGGTCGTGCTCCCCCTTCGCGTCGTAAATCACGTACGACATGTTTTCGTAGAGAATCGGCAGTTGCAAGGCCGGGTATTTTCCGCAAAGAACGTAATCGAATTCGTATTTTTCGCGAAGTTTTTGAAAGAGTTCCGGGGAGTAACGGTTGAGCAGGATTTGCAGCGAATAATCCCGGCGCACGGGGCCGTCTTGAGGTCGGTAGGCGAAAAGTTCTTCGACCGTTTCGTACCACTTAACGATGCCCGCGGCGTCCTGGGGAATTTCTTTCCAGGTCGCGACCTCCGGCCGGGCCGTGTACCATTTGAAGGTCGCGTTGTCGCCCGGGGTCAGGAACCGGGCCTCTTTCGGGACGCCGTTGGCCGGATCATTGATCCAATCGCACGCCTCGACCCAGTAATAGGCGGCCCGACTCGACGACGGATCGCTCCGGGAGTACGCGAACCGGGTTCGCGGTTCGGCCTGCTTCAAAATGTATCCGAGCGGCCCCCAGACGACGATCGAAACCAACAGCAACAACCAGGCCGCCGATTCGAACGGCAAACGCTTTTGCACGAAAGGCCGTTTTCCCAAAAGAGCGAGGATCACGATTCCAAGGATCATGGTCAAGCCCCACGGAATGGCCGGTTCCGGCGGGGGAAACCAGGTAAAAAACAGCCAACCGAAAATCAAGCCGTCCAACAGCAAAAAGAAGCCGACGCCGATTCCGAGCAGGGCGAGAATCCGGCCGATCCCGCCGGCGAGGTCGCCGACAGCGTCGGCGGCAACAACAGCGTCGGCAACGGCCGGTGAAATGTTGTTCGAGGAGCGGCGTCGTTTTTCGATTTTGCGCAACAGTCGATACAAGAGCGACGTTCCGAGGAATGTAACTCCGAGAGGGACCGCGAAATCGGACATCCGAAACCAATAGAAGCGAAGCCAATCGGCGGCCCTCTTCGGGTTGTCCCGGAACAACCCGGCGATGCCGAAGCCGATCGTCGCCAAAATCAGCGTCCCGAACACGTAGCCGTGCAACCGAAAAAACCGCCCCGCAAGTTCTCGCTCTTCCGTTCCCTCGATTTCCGGGTCAGCGATTTTAGCTCCCCGTTTCTTGCTCATCGCAATCCAACAGAGGGCCAACCACAAAACGACCAAAACGCCGAATCGCAAACGATAGGTCCAGGGAAACGACGACGGCACCAAATGATGGCCGAGCCGTTCGAAGACGTAAATCCAATGGGCTTGGCCGATGGTTTCGCGTGAGCAGCCGGAATCGAGCAGCAGGGCCGGGACGAGACCGGGGAGGGACAGCAGCCCGCCGAGCCCGAGAAACGGCAACATTTTTCGGAGCGGCGTCCGTTCCGTTCGTTTTTGCAGCCCCCAGACGAACAGCCCGACGATCACGGACCAGCCGCCGACGAGAACATGGAATGCGGCCGCCGCGCCGAAAAAGCCCCAGACCCGGTTCCATTTTCCGCGAACCATCGCTTCAAGCCCGAACAGAACCAGGGGATAGGCGAAGCTTTTCCCTTCGACCCCGCCGATCACCCATTCGCCCGACATTTGGAAGGCGTCGAGATAGTAAAGCAGCCCGGCAGCCGTCGGGATCGAGAGCCAACGAACCGGAATCAGGGCAAAGCTCAGCCGTTGCCAGCCCCAGGCGAACACGCCCCAAGCGATCACCCGACCTGTCCAGGCAAAAGCATTCGGCGAAAGAAAGAGCGAGAGCCAACCGAAAACCGCGTAAAAGCACCAATGAGCGTCTTTCGAGTCGAGGAACGAATCGCCGATCACCCAATCGGGATTCCAAAAGTGAATCGCTTTCCCAAGGTAATACGATTCGTTGACATCCGGCACCGGCCAAGCCCCGTGGGCGTATAGCACGGCAAAGACGGCGGCGATTTCGATAAGGATTGAAAATCGAAAAGGGAAGGAGGGGAAAGACGGAGAAGATTTCATTATTTTTTGATGGGACCATCCTTCTATACTGTACGCGGTATTGCGGAAAGCCTTCGGCCTCATTTGGTCCGCAGCCTCGTTGGGCTGCTAACGTTT
>JAVBSX010000134.1:0-8355 GCA_031556455.1 Thermoguttaceae bacterium | reverse complement strand
TAGGGAATTTGGACATAGTCCGTCCCCGAAAAATTGACCTTCCAACCGTGCGTCAAATGCCCGCCGCTGGGGACCGGCATTCCCATGATCTTATCGCCGGTTTTGAGGATCGCCCGATACACCGCCTGGTTCGCGGGCGAGCCGGAATACGGTTGGACGTTGGCATGTTCGGCCCCGAAGAGTTTTTTGGCCCGGTCAATCGCGAGGTTTTCGATTTGATCGACGTATTCGTTCCCTTCGTAGTATCGTGCTCCCGGATAACCTTCGCAATATTTGTTCGTCAGGTTCGAGCCGCACGCTTCCATAACCGAAAAGGAAGCGAAGCTTTCCGAGGCGATCATTTTCAAGGTGCTCGACTCATAGGCGATTTGTTGGCGAATCAAGTCGTAAACGCCCGGATCGGTATTTTTAAGGTGGGGATAACGTTCGGCGGTCTCTTTCATGGTTCGTGCTCTTTCGTGAGGAAGGATTTTCGGATACAATCGCAAGAACTTCGGTTTCAAAAAAACGACGTTTCAGTATATCCGAATCCCACGTTTTTTTCGAGTCCCCCCGATTTTGAACGACTCGCTCTATTTCTTCAACGAAAATATTTTTTTCTCTCTTTCAAACATGTCAACCATGATGCCGAAAAAAATCGTTTGCCTTTCGCTTCTTTCGATCTTCGTTTTAGGATCGGTTGTTTTCTCGAAAGCCGAGGAATCGGCCGGAAAGACCGGCGAACTCGTGCTTTGGAAAGACGGGGCTCCCAACGCTCTCGGCACGGAAACCAAAGACGTCCCGAAATTGCTCCTGTACCCCGCCCAAGGACCGAATCGGACGAAAAAAGCTGTCGTCGTCTGCCCCGGCGGCGGCTACGGCGGGCTGGCAATGGACCACGAAGGGGACCAGATCGGGAAATGGTTTCAGTCGATCGGCATTTCCGCTTTCATTCTCGATTATCGACATCGGGGAAAAGGGTACGGGCATCCGAACCCGTTGCTTGACGCCCAACGGGCGATCCGAACCGTCCGGGCCAATGCGAAAGAATGGGATCTCGACCCGGCCAAGATCGGGATCATGGGTTTTTCGGCCGGAGGGCATCTCGCCTCGACCGCCGGAACACATTTCGACGACGGCAACGCCGCGAGCGCCGATCCGGTCGAAAAGGTCGGCTGCCGCCCCGATTTCATGATCCTTTGTTATCCCGTGATCATGTTTAATTCCGAGTTTACCCACGGCGGAACGCAAAGCAACCTGCTCGGAAACGAAGCTTCGAAAGAACTGATCGATTTCTATTCGAATGAAAAAATGGTCTCGGACCGGACGCCGCCAACCTTTATTTTTCAAACCGACGAAGACAAACCGGTCCCGGCCGAGAACGCCGTCCAGTTTTATTTGGCGTTGCGGAAGCACAAGGTTCCCGCCGAGATGCACATTTTCGAGAAGGGCCCGCACGGAGTCGGCCTCGCCGCGAACATGCCGGGCAACAATATCTGGCCGGAACTGTGCCGCATTTGGCTCGAATCACGATAATATCCCGTGTCGGTAGGGGCAAGGAGTTGACGTCCAGACAAAGAAGAGCCTCGCCCTCCGTCAAACCGCGGCCTCGTTGGGCCGCTGTCGTGTTGAAGACGGGAATTTTAAACCGACTTGAGTATATCAGGGAAAATTCGTGATTTCAAAGACACCTCGCATCAACCAGAAAAACCACAGGATGCAGGCCAGTGTCGCAAAATTATTGGGCCATTGCAGGAGGAAATCGTCCCGCTTTTTCAACCACCGGTCGATTCCATAGATAAAATAACCGGCGGCCCAAAAGCAGCACACGGTCAAACCCAACATGTAAAACAAGATGATTCCCCCCACAATCCAGGGTGGGGGCCCCGGACTCACGGCGCCTAAGATTATCAGTGAAATTTCAAGAGCGGCCGAAATACATCCCAAAATTTCTCCCGCGAAATACTTTCTTTTCAAGCCGGAAAAAATTCCGTGAACGATCAAGAGGAACGGCACCGATAATCCCAAACCATTGACCGCGCCCAAAAAATAGACGTTTTGGATCACGAAGGGGACCGCGGAAGGGTCGTAGCCGACACACGATTGTTCGTACGACTTGAGCAGTCCGTCGACGTGATGCGTCGCCAGGGCACAGGCGAGGACAATGACCGCAAGAGATGACGACACCTCAAGAACTCGTGTCAGGATTGAGCGGCGATTGGTAATGTGCATGCCGTCTGGTTGGCCGGAGTACCGGCTAAGTGGGAGGGGGAGGGATGCGACTTATTCGTACCGTTTCAACACGATCAGAGTGTTGGGGGGGAGCGTTCGGGTCAATTTTCCCGCTTCGGAGACCGCCCGCTCGGAGGTGAGTGTTCCGTCCGTCTCCCCGCCGTAAATCGAGCGGTCGCTATTCAAAACCGCCTGCCAACGGCCGGCGACGATCGTCTCATGCTCCAACACATAGTCTTCGAGCGGGCTATTATTCAACGACACGAGGACGAGCAGCTCTTCCAAATCGGTCCAACGGCGAAACGCGAGAACCCGGTTGATATCATGCGTATGAACAATGTCGATCCGGTCCGACCGGAGCGCGGCACAATCGGCCCGGAGCCGGATCATGTCCTGGTAAAACGTAAAGAGCTTCTCGCCCGTCGTTTTCTTGTACCCGAAAAGATCTTCCCGGTGCCGCAGCACGTCGTCGTATAAAAAATCGTTGACGAAGCCGACTTCTTCGCCGAAAAGAAACATCGGCGTTCCGGGGGAGCAGACGGTCAGGCCGAAAGCGATTCTCGCCCGCGATTCCGCGACGGGGCGGGTTTGTTCGTTCAAGGCCCCGCGAACGGCCAAAACGAGCGTTCGATGGGAGCGGCGATTCGGATCGGGATCGTCGCGGCCGGAGTTGCCCGCTTCGTCGTGCGAAATGTGGTAAACGATTTTGTCCGACGCGGAAGCACAAAGCGCTTTCGAAAACACTTCGATGCCGAGCGGCCCGTCGCCGCCGAATCCGGCCGTCGGGACCAACTTGGCGTAGTTTTCGCCGTAATTCGCGCCGTTGAGGTGATGGTGATAATCGGCGTACCAGATCGCGTCGAACCCGAGGCCGCCCTCTTCGACCGGTTTCGTGACAGCGTCCCAGCCGGAATGGTCTTCGGCCATAAGCATGACGTTCGGATCAATCGTCTTGAGGGTTTTGGACCACTTTTGGAGGAATTCGCAGCCGGCGGAATTCGCTTCGGGGGCGGCCGAGCCGTCGGCGTGCAACACGTTATAAGCATGAATCGAGGTCGTCTGGTCGGCCCGAAACCCATCGACATGAAACCCGAGCAGGAGCGAGGCGGCGCTCAGGACGAACATGCCGCCGACGTAAGGCTCGTTGTAACGCGGGGCGAACCCGGTCGAGAGGTTGTCGAGGTAACCGCCCGTGCCGTTCAGGGCCGGGGCGTAATCGGACGGTTTGCCTTTGTACCAATAGTAGAAGTTTTTTTCGTGGTCGTCGGAATCGTACAACCATTCCGCGCGGTCGGCCTCGTGCGCGAAGTGATTGTAGACGACGTCGAAAATCACGGCGAGCCCCCGTTGGTGACACGCTTTGACGAAATACTTGAACTTGTCGCGGCCGCCTCCGCTGAACTCGATCGCGAAGAAATGCGACGTCGAATAGCCCCAGGTTTCCGTCTTGCCGCCGTATTCCGACATCGGCAGGAACTCGACGGCGTTGACGCCGATCTCGACGAGGTGATCGAGCAGGCCCATCGCATCGTCCAACGTCCCGACCCCTTCGTGCCCGAACCCGAGCGAGGCGGTGTGCAATTGGTAAATGATCAAGTCTTTCGTATCTGTCGGGACGACATACCCGTCGGTAAACTCGTCCTTCCAAAATTCTTCCTGCGGAATGAAATGCGAGTGAGGGAAAAATAGCGTCGGTTTCCCTTCGTGTTCCCGAATTTCCTTCTCAAAATCGATCACGAAGTTCGGATCGGTGATGAGCGAACAGCTTTTCGTGCCGGCCAGGTTGGAAATCGCCCCTTCGTAATGGGCGCCTTTCGGATCGAAATCGCCGTAGCCGAGCTGAGCCCGTGAATAGACGTCGGTTCGATAGGCACCCCGGCCGTTGTGTTTGGGAATCCGGCACATGGAGGGAACGCCGCGCCAAGCGTCGAAATCGGCGAGCCGCGAATCATTCGGGTCGCTGAACCAGCAGCCGTTCTCTTCGCGGGCCAACTCGAAAACCGGTCTTCCCGGATCGATTCCGAATCCGTCGTCGGCGATATAACCGCCGGCGATTTTGCCGAGCGGAGCGGGATTGTTTCGATCAAGCGGCGTTCGATTCGGATCGTTGAGGTTCCAAAGGAGCCCGAAGACGACCTCGACCTTTTGGGCGTTCGGGGCGTAGACGCCGAAACGCAACGCCGCCGGAGAATCGTCGTTGAGAAAATATTTTTGCGCCCCGAGCCAAAACGGCAGTTCGGTGAGCACCGCCGATTCTTCGGGCGACAAATTCCAATAACGGTAATGAAGGTGTAGCATGATTCCAATGTCGACGATTTTTGAAACGATATGAACTAGCCCCAAGCGTCAACGCGGGGATCTTGGCGGCTTAGCGGTCAGCGGCTTAGCAGCTTAGAAGACTGTTTTCGAAGCCGCTAAGTTGCTAAGTCGCTAAGCCGCACGATTTTATCCCCCCGCGCTCACGCTTGGGGCTAGAAAAAAAATTCCCCCCTAAAACTTGATCGATTGCAGATACTTCAAGCTTTGGGGAATCTGTTCCAACACATGGTCGCTTTCATCTTCGATAAAGTAATGCTTGATGCCGACCTGTTGGGCCGCCTTCAGCACGGCGGGGTAATCGACCACGCCGCTGCCGAGGGCGACGTCGCAATTGACATCGGCCTGGCCCGTGAGGTTCCCCTCGGTCCCCTTTGCCATATCCTTCAAGTGCATCAAAGCCCAGCGGTTGGGATATTTTTTGAGCAACTTGACCGGGTCCTGCCCGGGATGCACGGTCCAAAGGACGTCCATTTCGAATTGGACGAACTTCGGATCGGTCTTTTGCATCAGCAGATCAAAGAGCGTTTCGCCGTCCTTGTACGGTTGGAACTCGAAACCGTGATTGTGATAAAAGAATTGGATTCCCTTCGCCTTGAGCTTTTTGCCGATCGTGTTGAATTCTTCGGCGATTTTGAGCGTCTGGGCTTCGTCGAGCGGAGCCGTGTGCGGCGCCCAGGCGACGCCGACGTATTTGATCCCGAAAAAGTTCGCTTCTTCGACCGCCTTGTCGGTTTGGTTCAAGAGATATTCCTGCCCCCCGTGGGCCGCGATCGCCTTGAGGCCATGTTTCTTGAGCGTTTCCTTCAATTCCTCCCGGGTCATTCCGTAATGGTTTTCCAAGCCGATTTCGACTTCTTTGAAGCCTTGATCTTTGATGTAATCGAACGCTTTGGCGCCGTCTTTCGCGATCTGGTTCCGCAGGGAATAGGTTTGCAGCCCGACCGGCCCCCGGAACGAGGGGCTGGTTCCGACCCCGCGCGGCGGGACGGCGGCCTGGGCGAGAGAAATGCTTAGCAGAAAAACGAGCAAGCTCGAAATAGACGTTTTCATGGGTTTGTAATCTTGTTAAAGTTGAAAATGATGCAATACTTCAGCGGTTTGTTTTTGTCGAAAAAACCCCGAAACCGTGTCATTTCGAGCGGAGCGAGAAATCTCACCCTCGCCGAAGGAGCCGGATTCGTCCCCGCTCGCGAGGGTGAGATTTCTCCTTACGCTTCGCTTCAGTCGAAATGACGAAAACCACCATACGGCTGAGATGCTACAATTCCCTCCAGTATATTTTTATCGCCGGACGAAATCAAGCAGTCGCTCGACGACCTGGTCCAGGTTGAGGCCGTCGGAGACCAGCACGAACGCCCCCTCCGGCTCGCAAAGGGGACCGACGGGCCGGTTGCGATCCCGGGTGTCCCGGGCGTTGATCTGTTCGAGCAGCTCGCCGAGATCGGCCGTCGTCCCCCGCGATTGCAGTTCGCCAAGTCGTCGCCGGGCCCGTTCTTTCGGCGTCGCCGTCAGGAAAATCTTACGGTCGGCGTTCGGAAAAACGACCGAACCCTGGTCCCGCCCCTCGGTGATCACCGGCTTGCCGGAGGCGGCGAGTCGCTCGGCGATCGCCCGTTGTCGCTCGACCATGAGCTCGCGAATCGCCGGATGATCGGCCGCGTATTTCGTTTTTTGCGTCACCTCAAGGGTCCGAACGGCCTCGCTCACGTCTTCGTCTCCCAGGAACGAACGGCCGTCCCGCGAATCGAGCACGGCCGTTCGGGCCAACGCCAAGAGTTGTTCCGGATCGTCCCAATCGACGTTATTCCGGATTCCCAAGAGTGCGACGCTCCGATACATCGCCCCGGTGTCGAGATATTCCCCGTCGAGCCGCGCGGCCAAGGCCAAGGCAACGGAACTTTTTCCGGCTCCGGCCGGACCGTCTATTGTGATAATCATTTTTCTCGGCTACAGTTTTGGTATTGTGTGTTCAATAACCCGGAGCCGCGACCTACGGTCGCGATTTCCAACATCAATCCCCCCCATGTCCGACAATCCCGACAACCCGCCGTCTGCAACTCCCCTCAAATCGTTGGCCAAACGCCTTTTCCCCTGGGTTCGGTTGCTCATCATCCTCGCGGTCGTCGTCTGGGTCGGGAAAAAGCTGCACGAATCCTGGGGGCTGCTGTCCCAACATTCCTGGGAACTGCACGCGAGTTGGCTGTTCGCGGCCGGAGTTTTTTACCTTCTCGGGTTTCTGCCCGCCTGCCTCTTTTGGCGGCATTGGCTTTGGACGATGGGGCAGCGACCGGGATTTTTCCGCTCGATTCGGGCCTATTATATCAGCCAACTCGGCAAATACACCCCCGGAAAGGCGTTGGTCGTGATCATGCGAACCGACATGATTCGCGGCAAAGAGGTTCAAACTGGCTTCGCGGCGGCGAGCATTTTCTTTGAAACTTTTACGATGATGGGGGTCGGGGCCTTTATTTCTTCGCTGCTGATGTTCCTCTGGTTCAACGATCATCCGCAACGAAATTATTTCGTGCTGTTAAACCTCGGTATGCTGCTGCTCTCCTGCCTGCCGATTTACCCGCCGTTTTTCAGGTTTGTCGCCCGAAAACTTCGCCTCGACAAAGGCGACCCGAAACTGGAGGAACGGCTCAAGAGCCTTGGCTTTCGGACGATTTTGACCGGTTGGCTGACGACGGCATTCGTCTGGGTGTTTTGGGGACTGAGCCTTTGGGGTACACTGCACGGGCTGGGAATCGTCCCGGGGCCGCTTGCGGAGATGTTCCCCCGTTGTGTCGCCGCGATGTCGATGTCGGTCGTGCTCGGCTTCGTGCTGATGACCCCGGGCGGGCTGGGGCCGCGGGAGTGGGTGCTGACGGAACTTTTAGCCCCGCTCTTTGTCGTGATGCTGCAAGCGGCCGATACCTCGCTTTCGCCGCAGGAAATGCTGGAAAAGGCGACCGGATTGGCCCTGGTCGTCGCCGGGGTCCAGCGGGCCGTCTCAATCCTCGCCGAAGCCGCGTTCGGGGCCGTGCTGTTTTGGTTCAAACCGGCGGACCGGATCGTTGAACCGAAAGAGGAAACCGAGGCGAGCGAATAATCGCACCATCCGAGATCCGCCTGTTTCGCGTTCGCGTTGCCGAACGATTCCAATAGCACTTTGCCGAACATTACAGGAGAAAAACTTTATGACATCTCTTAAAACGAAAAAGACGCAGGAGTCGACATTGGATTGGATTCAGCGGATTCGCGAGAAGGTCTACAGGGACACCAGAGGAATGAGCCACGAGGAATTCAGCGAGTACATTCGCCAAGGCGGGGAGAGCTTCCGACAAGAAATGAAAAAGCGACAAGCCGTCAAAGAGGAAAAGAAAAGCCAATAAGCGTAACGCAATCCCGATTTCCGAAATTCCTCGCGGCTCCCTTGCGTTTTTTTACCAAAAGCCCTTATAATGATGGGGCGATTCCTAGTGGTTGAGGATCGGTACGCGACCTCGGATATTTTTGCACATAATTTTTGCTCCATTTTTTAAGGGACTCCAAGGGAAAATTAATGCTCAACGGCGTTCATTGGAAAAAGGCGGTTCGGCATGCGGCGAAGACCGATATCGGGTTGCGGCGTGCCAACAACCAGGATTCCCATATCGTCGTTTTGGCGGAAACCCCTCGCCGCTGGCTGGAACGGGGACATCTTTTCGTCGTCGCCGACGGGAGGGGCGCCCCGGCCGCCGGGGGGGTCGCGAGCCGGCGCGCGCCGGAAACACACTCGAAGAGCTATAAGAAACGCAACAACAAACCCCCCCCCCTCGCCATGGAGCACGACGGGTACGAAGC
>JAVBSX010000099.1:0-6612 GCA_031556455.1 Thermoguttaceae bacterium | reverse complement strand
ACGAAGTGCTTCAAAAAATGCAGCAATCGAAGCTGGATCCGATTTTTCTGGAACAGGCTCTCAAGAAAACGGAAGACGATCAAAAGAAGACGCAAACGGAACTGTTAAAAATCCTCGCTCAAATCCAACAGATCGAGACGGAAAAAACGGCGGCGGCGAAAACCCGGATTCGGGAGTGGGCTCAAGGGAACCGGACGTCTTATGACGGCAAAACCATCCAGGAGGTCAAAACCGAGCGGGGGCGGGCCGAAGTCCAGTTGCGGGAAGAGGATTATCGACTCCTCCGGCCGCAAGACACGTATCGGAACTGGCTTTTGCGAATCGCGACCCGGCTCTCCGTCGAAATGAGCAATTTGTCGATCATACAGGCTCGGACACGACTCGATTCCATTTCCCTGGTCCCGGTCAATATCTCTTCGGACGAGGCGTTTGAAATCGCGGGAATCAACCGGCTCGATTGGATGAACGCCCGCGCGAAATTGGTCGACCAATGGCGACAGATCGAAGTAACCGCCAACGCCCTCAAGGGCGTGCTCGACTTGAAAGTGAACGGCGAGATGGGGACGACGCGGAACAATCCGGTCAATTTCGATCCCAAAAACAGCACGATCACCGCCGGATTGGAATGGGATTCGCCGCTGACCCGGTTGATCGAACAAAACGCCTACCGAAAAGCATTGATCGAATACCAAAGAGCGAAACGGAGTTATTACACTTATGTCGATGGGGTCCAAGGGACTCTGCGGGATTCGGTCCGTTCGATTCAGATCCGTCAATTGGTTTTCGAGATCCAGCGGATGAGCATTTTCCTGGCGATCGACAACGTCGATTTGGCCCAGCTCAATTTGGAAAAGCCGGGCCGGACGGGAGCCAGTGACAGCGCGACACGGGACCTTTTGGATGCATTAACGCGGTTGCTGGACGGCCAAAACAATTTTATGTCGACTTGGGTCAATTATCGGGCGCAAAAGATGCGGCTTGAACTGGATATGGGAACGATGCGGCTCAACTCCGAAGGCATGTGGATCGATTCCGGCCCGATCATCGGCCGATTGGAGCAGGGGAACGTCCCGTCCCTGGCGAGCCCGGAGGGCGAGTTCGGGCCGATCGTTCCGCCGGGCCGCGAGGAAGGCCGGCTGCTTCCCGCCCCGCCGCTCCCGGAAATGCAATCGCTCGAAACGATCCCGTAAAAACGCGGCTTTGAGAAAGAAACCTCGAACTCATTTCGAGCTCTTGAGGGGGTGTGTCTGACGATGGAAAAACGGAATTTTCTTCATTCAAAATAATTTTTGACTTTTGACACCTCTTGCCTATAATTTCTACGTAATAGGTATGTTCCTTGCCCGATGGATTTCCTCTAAAACAAAACGACAACACCATGATGACGACCTTGGTCTTATTCATTCTCGATGCCGCCATCTTAATGGTGCTCATGCGGCTCTTGAGCGGGGCGAAATGCGGTTTCATCTCCTCGTTGATTGCAGCCGTTCTCGGAGCGGTCGCGGCGACTCTCTTAACAAACGTCTTTACCCCGGTCGGTCCTCATGCCGGTGTCGTGGCCGCCCTTTTGGTCGCGGTCGGCTTCGGAATCGGCATTTCTCTCGTATTCGATGTCGGATTGGGATCGGCGGTTCTGATCGGTTTTCTTTTCCTGCTGGCAAAAAGCGGGATCTATTTCCTTCTTGCCAAGCTGATGACAGCGTGATTTTCACGAAGAAGACACATCAGCCCGGATTCCGATCCGGAGTGTCGGCAAAGAAAAACTCGTTGACAAGGCGATAAAATTCGGTCCGTTGCCTTTTCCGTGATTTGACACCGCCCACAAGTCGCGATTCGCCGCCCTTGCGGCTCTTTTTTGTCGATCATTGCAAAAAATTTAATTGCATCTATACAAATACGGAGAACCTTGGGCTTCCCCTTTGAGGGCGGAATTCGCGGATTATAATGATTGGCGTTTTTATGCCGTTTGTTCAACTCAACTTCCGCCGGTCCCGTTCGTGTCTGAATCTCCGCAACATTCTTCGGCCCTGCCCAGCACGATCGTCTGCTTCGCCTCGGTGTCGCTGTACACGATCACGAACGCGACGCTTCGATACCTCGGGGAACTCGGGGCACCGACCGATTGGACGATCGCCTGCAAAGAAACCTTCGCCGTCGGGCTCCTTTTGCCTTGGATTTTCTTCCGGCTGCTGCAAGGGCGATACCGTTGGCAGTCGAAACGGTTGGTTTTCGTCCTGATCGGCAGCGGCGTTATCTGCCAAATCATCGGGGCCCAGAGTCATTTGCACGCCTACACCCTGGTCGGATTGGTGATCGCCGTTCCGGTGATTCAATGTTCGCAACTGCTCGGGGCGGCCCTGTTCGGCTACGTGATGCTGGGCGATGCGGTTTCGCGAACCAAAAAAATCTCGATCGCCCTTTTGATTCTCGCACTCGTGCTGCTCTGCGCGGCCCGGGTCGTGCCGGAAATCGTCGATTTCAACGCCGCCGCTCACGCCCAGCACCTTTATCTTTACGGAGGGCTCTGCGCGCTCACGGCCGGGATCGCGTATTCGCTGCATACGACGCTGATCCGTTTCGCGACCCGGCGGTATTGGAAAAGCGGTTACGGAACCTGGCAATCGCTTCGACTGTATTCCTGGATCGGGCATAATTTTTCAATCGACGACACACCCGAGGAGCTCGCGACCAATCCCCGAACGGGCAAGGTCCGGTTTTATTCGCCGTTCCCGGTTACACTGGTGATGCTGATCATCACGGGGGTCGGGATGCTGTATTTCGGAGGACACGTTCTCTGGACGCGCGGCCCGGCCGGACTCGTCGATGTGCCGCCCATTTGGTGGTTTTGGATTTTTTTGGCGGCGACGACGAACCTCGTCGGCTTCTTTTTTCAAGTGCAAGGCCTGTTAATGGCGAGTGCCTCGAAGATGACGCTCATCAGCGCTTCGCAGATCGTAATCCTGACGCTTATCGGCGTGCTGTTTTTCGGCGAGCCGATGAGCCTGATTATCATACTCGGGGGCATTTGCGCCGTGATCGGCGTCGGGCTCACCTCGACGGAGAAAAAATGAGGGAGACGCCGCCAAGAATGAAAGTCGGAAAGGAGCACAGCGCATTGACGGTGTGTTGAGATTGAACGTCAACATGAGATCGACCGCCAACACACCGTCAATACGCCGGGTACGGCTCCTTTCCGGCTTCTGTTCGAAATGCATGTTTTTCATTGGAGCGAGGACGAGACACCCGCTCCAAAAGTCCGCAAACGGCTTCAAACAGACGATTGCTATTTTCCACCGGAAAGAATCCTTACAATCTCTGCTTTTTCAGGTACATTTGCTCGTTCTGCGAGACCAAGAGGAGTTCCTGCAGAATACCCTTCTGCCTGGGCATTTGGATCGGCCCCTTTGGAGACGAGATAGCGGATGACATCAATGCAATTTTCTCTGTCTGTACCCTGGGTATAGACGTCCGCCCATCGCCGCACGGCATTATGCAGTGGCGTTGATTTCTCGCTGTCTTTCGCATCAACATCGGCTCCTTTGGAAATGAGGAACTCAACGAGATCAACCTGCCTTGCATAATGAAGAGGAACATCCTCTTGGTCGTTTTTTGCATTAACATCGGCTCCTTTGGAAACGAGAAATTTAACGACATCGACATTCCCTTTTTGTGTCGCCAAATGGAGCGGTGTATATTTGCTGAAGTTTTTCGCATTAACATCAGCTCCTTTGGAAACGAGGAACTTAGCGACTTCGACATTATCGTTTCTTGCCGCACGAAAGAGCGTTGCAGTGTTATTTGCATTAACTTCCGCTCCTTTGGAAACAAGAAATTTAACCACATCGACGGTCCCAAACTCCGACGCTATTTCGAACGGTGTATCATTATTTTTGCCTTTCGCGTTAACATCGGCTCCCTTGGAAATTAGATACTGGAGATATCTCACATCGGAATTGCTTTTAGATTCGTCCAGATAGGCCAGTATTGCGGCCTTCCCGAAAAGCTGGACATAGGGTTCGACTTCCGCTTGTTCCGCTTCACTTAACTTAGGAGCGCTGCTTCCACAGCCGTTCAAGAGAGACATTGCAAGACAGAGCAGGCACAAAAGAAAATAGCGGGCGCCACCGTGTTGAAAATGCTGGAACGTCGTTTTTATCAATAATTTCCTTTCGTTGATTGATTGCCAGTGTAACAGTTCGGATTTTTGCATGTTCTTTCTCCTTTGCGGTTGGAATTTTGTTCTCGAACAACGTGAAAAAACTACGCCGAGGCGTACATCGTCATTGGAAAAGTGTCAGAATCAACAAGAAAGAGGCGAGAGTCCTCATCGCAAAAGAAGAGGGAACGCCATGTGCCATAGAAATACGAAGGCTCCTCCTCACGTTACTAAGGCTGCGCGTACTTGCTACCCAATTGAGACGCAGTTGTACGGCATGGAACACTTCGCAAGCCCTCAGCATGACGTTCCCATTTGGGAACACATGTTTTGAGGGCAAATTCTTTTTCTTCCAACCGGCAAGCCGGGTAACGTTTGAGAAGAAAGCCCCATCTTTCGATGGTTTCTATGGCAAATACTTGCGATTAACTGGTTGTAAAACCGGCAATAGGCCGGTGCGAATTCAATTCATAAGCCTCCGGGAAATGGAAAACACAAAATCAAACGGCAGTCTCAAATGCTTTTCAACATATATACCGTGGTATTTCGGCAATTGCAAGATACCAGATGAAAAAACGGACAAAAAATACCGGCTCTTTTTTCATTACCGGCCATCGTGTTTTGCCCGCCAAGACGAAAATTTATGCCGACGTTCATGTGACCGGTCGGATCGCTTGGCAACGTCCGTTCAGTCTTTCTGAACAAGAAACGATCCGCGAGGCGGCAAAAACCCATGAAAAGTCGTCGAATCGCTCTTCGTGAAAAAAAGTGGCTGAGAGTAGTCGCCGGAAAGAAGCGCAGCGCATTGACGGTGTGTTGAGATTGAACGTCGGTTGGCATTGAACGCCAACCCCCCGTCAATGCGCCGTGTACGGCTCCTTTCCGGCTCTTGTCTCGAAATGAGACGGTCAAGTCGGCTCAATGCTGTTGCGGTTCGAGCGATTTGATCGGGGCCTTGCCGATGATTTGCGGCGCACGATGCTGCCGCTTCTTGTATTCCCCTTCCCGGCGGACTTCGACCGGGCGGAAACGTTCCTTGGGAAGCAGAATGTCGTTCAAGCGGATGCCGAACTTGTCGCCGACCTTGACCGCCTCGCCGTTGGCGATCACCGTTC
The DNA here is from genome assembly GCA_031556455.1 of Thermoguttaceae bacterium. Lineage (GTDB taxonomy): Bacteria > Planctomycetota > Planctomycetia > Pirellulales > Thermoguttaceae > JAVBSX01. The sequence goes on along the minus strand of JAVBSX010000099.1, from coordinate 1,341 downwards.
GGTCGACTTCCAATTCCAACGGATCGTCGCACGATTTGTCGAATTGGATCACCGAGCCGACCCCGAGTTCGAGGATCGTCTTGATCGAGCGTCTCGCCCGGGCGAGGACGGCCGCGACCGGGACCCGGACCTTGAGAATATTGCGACTGAACCCGGGAAGCTCTTCCGGCGAAAGCCGCTTTTCGTGGTCCAACTCTCCCAGATCGGACGACGCGGAAAAATCCGGGCCGCCGGAGAACGGGGCAAACGTCCCGCCGAACGGCGGAGCAGGGGAGAACCCGCCGGGCAAGCCGAAACCGGAACCCGCTCCCGCTCCCAAAGGGGCGGGGCCGCTCGCGGGAGCGGCTTGCGAGGCCGGGCCGGTCGCCGCTGCTGCGGCGAAAACCTCGCCGATTTCCTGAATCGGCCAAAGAAGGCAGACGGTCGTTTTTTCCGCCCCTCGGACGATCAGCAACTCGGCGTAGCCCGGCTGGTCGCCGATTTTGCCGTTTTCCGCCGCCTGGGCGAGATCGGGAACGATCTCTGCGCGAAAATCTTCCGGGAAAAAGTCGTCCGGAACCAGGTTCATTCCCAATTCCTGGGCGAAGGTCGAGAGTTTGCTCTTTCCGGTCGCGTCCGGGTTGTCGCACCAATCGGGGATCAGCCCCTCGACGGCCGGAATGAGAATGAGGATCGCCTTCCCCTCGGTGAGCAAGGTCATTGCCAAACCGCGGAGAGAGAATTTCTCTTTCAGCACTGCAAGATCGAGCACTCCGGCGGTCACCGGTTCGAACACAACGTCAAACCCGAACGTCCGGGAAAAGGCGGACGCCGCTTCTTGCGCGCCGTTTTGGATCGCGCTGATAAAACTTTCGGAAACCGTTGCGTTCAGTTCGGGCATGATTCGCGGGGCTTTTTTCGCGGGGTACCGGCTAAATGATGTACCGGTTAATTCTGATTTCGGCTTTTTCCCAAATGCAGTGGAGCAAAGTATCAAAAGTTCCGATTGGGAGACCCTTCGAGAAAGAAACGCCGTCTCAATGTTAATATAGGAAAACAAAGAATAACGGGCAAGAACCATTTGGTTTTCAGGTCGGAAAACATGGAAGACAAAGACAAACTTTGCCGAAAAAAACGATTTTGAGGAAAAAATTTCGTCCGGATTGCCGATTTGTAAGATATTGGCCTTTACTGAAAAAGGCAAATATCCGAAAATACCCCCCTCTCAAAGCGGTTCAAAAATCTCATGATCCGCCCGTAGAGCACAAAAAAGAAATGAAAGCGGCCGTCTCTCGCAACCGTTTTTCTTGGAGAAAAAAAAAACCGGCCCTTTTCAAAACGACTCATTGAACGTTGAAGGAG
>JAVBSX010000142.1:0-33374 GCA_031556455.1 Thermoguttaceae bacterium | reverse complement strand
AAGCGTCAGCGCGGGGTGATAAAACTGTCTCGCCAATATCCCCCCGCGCTGACGCTTGGGGCTAGTATCTGGAATTCGAACATTCCCCCTTACTGTTTCGGCTCGGTTATCGAATGCAGGTAAAGCGACAGCCGGGCATAAAGATCGAGCAGGTTTTGCCATTGATGCGAGTCGATCGTGATTTTCGCCGGATCGTTTTCCCGGACAACCTCTTTTTTCTGCTCGACCGTGCCGACGAGGTACCGCAGTCGCAAATGTATGTATTGCAGAAACTCCGCGAGCTGGGCCGTCTGTTTCGGCGAAAGGTTTTTGGGAATTTCCGGCGGAGCGAGCAGGTGCAGCGACGCCAAATCGTCGGGCGAAATGCCGCGAAAAAGTTCGTCGCCCAGAATTTGCGAAGAGCTGGCGAGATCGGCTTCCTGTCCCGATTCGAAAAGCCCTTCGAAAAACTGAATGTCGTCCGTTTCACTTCCCATTTGGACGGCGACTTGCGAGTCCGAATCGCGAATCTGGGCGAGGCGGCGGGCGATTTCCGCCTGGGTGCCCACCAGGATGACCGAACGCCCGATCGAAATCAGGTCCCCGGGCCGCAAAATCCAAAGCTGGATCGTTTCGCCGTTGACCCGGGTCCCGTTCGTGCTTTGCAGGTCGGTTAATAGAACGGTGCCTTCGTTTTCGTGTATCTTCAAATGATAACGGCTGATGCGGTCGTCGTTCAGTTGAACGACGTTGCCTTCTTCCCGACCGATCGATACGGGCGTGGGGAGTTGATTGTAGACCTTTCCGCGTTCCGGACCGTCGACAATTCGGAGGGTAACCTGGGACATTTGAGAGTGAAACGGAGATGAAATCGAGGAAAAACGAGGTGTAAAGAAAGCAACCTTTCGTTCCAAGGTAACGGATTTTCCCGACGATTACAAGAGGCGTTCAAACAAGCAGGGGATAACGGAATTTTGACGTTGCAATCGTTCAGACGGCTTGAACTCGGCAAAAAGAAAAAATAGAATGGTGTCAAGGAGCGAATAGTTTGAGCAGGCCGGTCTTTCAATAAACCAGTGATTCCCATGAGCGAAACAACGTTTCTCGAAAACGGGCCGCACGAGGCTCCTCCGATTCGTTTTCACTTGTTTCAAGCCGGTCTGAGTCTGATCTGTCCCGGCCTCGGGCAGCTGTTTCAAGGACGGTTCCTTGCGTTTTGCGGATATTTGTGCCTGTTGATCGCAACCTTTTCTTTTCTGCTCAGTCCGTTTTTTCAACTTTTCTTTTTACTGTCGATCCCTCTCGTCCTCTTTTCCGTACTGGATGCGGCGGTCTGGAAAAAGGGTGTCGTTTCACCGCTCAAAAAGCATCTGGTCGTTCTCGTCTGGATCGTTGGCCCGCTGGCCGTGCTTTCTTTGATTACTCTCCCGAAAGTTAGCGCCGCGAGGGAAGCGGCCCGGCGGATGCAGTGCCAAAATCACATGAAGCAGATTTTGCTCGCCTTTCACAATTATCATAGCGTCCACAAATCGTTGCCGCCGGCGTATATCGTTGACGAAAACGGCAGGCCGCTGCATTCCTGGCGGGTTCTGATCCTGCCGTATCTCGAAACGAGAGCTCATTACGACGAGCATTACGGAGGAATCCGACTCGAAGAACCGTGGGATAGCGAACACAATCGGCAGTTTCATGATCGGTACCCATACTACGGCATATACCAGTGTCCTTCCTGGTTATGGACCCTCTTTCCGGAAAATCGATTTCCTCATCTGCGAGAGCAAAGAACGGGGATCAGTCATTATTCGGTCGTAATCGGCCCGGAGACACCGTTCCCGGGAACCGCAACCACGAGTTTCGAGGAGATCGGCGATCTTGATAACACGATTCTCCTTGTCGAGCGGCTGATGCCGGTCTGTTGGATGGACCCGACACGCGAAATCGCCTACGAAACGGCTTGCCAAGGGATCAATCGCGAAATTTTCGGGATCGGCAGCGTGCACTCGGGCGAGGCCGGCGTCGGATTCGCGAGTGCCTCCGCCCGCATGTTCAAACAGGACGAAGATTTGCGGCCTTACCTGAACATTCGAAAAACGAAAGCCGATCGCGAAAAGAAGGACGATGGTATTGCGACCGAATCCCATAATGAGATCAATCCCTGATTTCAAAGGGATTATACTCACAGCCGATTTTTGATCTTTACGCAAAAAATCGAACACGGCAAACAGCAGCCCGAAGCGTAAGCGCCGGGTTGGCCTCGCGTTTTCGTATTGGACAACCGGGCGCTAACGCTTCCGGCTGCTGCCCCTACCGGCTGCGGTATATTGCGTTTGCGGCAAGCCCATGCGAAAATCATTACTTGTAACACTCCCTTTCCCGGCCTCCTGACCACGATTCCCCATGATCATCAGCGACCTTGAATTTTTTCTCGTCGAAATTCCCTGTCCCCGCGTCGGGTTTCCCGTTCGCTCGGTGATCGTTCGGGTCGCGACCCCAAACGGTCGGGAAGGGTGGGGCGAAATGCCGCTGAACTGGCGGGCCGATGAATTACAGCCGCGACGGGACCATCTTCTCCCCGCCCTGACCGGACGAAGCGTTTTCGATATCGAGGACCTGGTCCGGCTCGAAGAATTGCGAGATCCCGCCCTGTGCCTCGGAATCGAAACGGCCTGTTGGGATTTGATCGGAAAATTGACCGGATACCCGATCTGCTATTTTTTCGGCGGCGAATACCGGCATCGGATTCCGCTCGTCGCCCGGCTGTACGGCAGCGTTCCGGAAGAAATCACGGCGACTTCGATCGAACTCCACAATCAAGGGTACCACCGCCAAGTGTTGCCGCTTTCCGGAAAAATCGACGACGACCGCCGCCTCGTCCGAATGATCGTCGATTCCCTTGGACAGCGGATCGAGCTCCGGCTCGACGGGCAGTGCCGCTACTCCAAGGACGATGCGCTGCTATTGTGCAACGAGTGGGAGGAATGGGGGATCGCGTTTATCATCGACCCGTTGGAGAGCAACGAGATCGCCGATCTTTGGATTCTCCAAAACCAGACCGTGCTCCCGATCGGCGTTCGAAGAGCGATTCGGTCCGCTTCGGACATTTTGTCGGTCCGACAAGGGAATCACTCGCTCTTTTTGGTGATCGAACCGAGCCGGATCGGCAGTTTGCATCAAGCGCGAAAGTGCGCCGCCGTCGCCGAAGCGGCCGGCATCCGCGTTTCGCTCGCGACCACCCCCTCACTGGGGATTCTTTCGGCGACGACCTTGCAACTGGCGGCGGCCCTACCGGCGTTTTCCAACGGCAACGAAGGGATCGTCTTTCGCCCGCAAGACGACATCCTCCGGGATCGGGACACGTTCGATATCAGCGACGGCCTGATCCTGCTCCCTCACGGCCCCGGCATCGGAGCGGAAATCGACCGCGCCAAAATCGATCGTTATTCGGTTTCGTGAAGTTATAGGGTCCCAGATAGACTCTCAGGAACAGTAAACAAATTATTACGTCATTTCGAGCGAAGCGAGAAATCTCACCCTCGCCGAAGAACTCGAAATGACGTCCTTGCTTTTGGCGTAGTTAATTGCGCACAGTTACTCAGGGCATGGTGATGCCAGAAAGTGCAGGCAATCCTATGAGATGGACATACTATCCGCTTGCGGATGATGATCAGAAAGCGAAGACGCAAGTGCTGAAAAACCTGGAGGTTGGCGCCTATGAACATGCGCTCAGCAGGAAACTCTTGCAGCGATTCTCCGAGGCAAGTGGGCCGATGCTGTTGATCGCCTACGAACAACTCGACCTGGATGCGGACTACCTGTATGGAGATGCGACCTATTGCGGTGGCTATTTGCTTCGCGACCTGCCTGACCGCCCATGGATGGATAACCCTCAGTGGGATTTGCCCGATAGCTCATGGATGGATAACACCCGGTGGGGGCTCATACCGTTTATCCATAAGTATTTGCTGAAATCGAAAGAATCCGTGGTGCTGTGCGAAAACGTGGCTGACACGCGCGAATTTGCCATAAAGCGCCAGAGAGAGTCCCGGATGCTGTTTTTCAAAGAAGAGGTCTATCATGTCTTAACCCATGAAAACGCTTATAGTCCGGAGTTGATTGAATTCACGATTCATGAGTCGGAAAATCATTGGGGGACGACGAACGTGTGTTCGTCGTTTGCCGAGGTTCCCCAGGGCGAGATTTCGTCGGAGACGTTTTTCGATACGATTGTGGCGAACACGAAGCACATCTTTACTCCTGCGCTCGACAATGATGGCTATTTGGTTTGGACGCCTTGTGTTTCTGGTTAAGCAACAGTAATCAAAGTGTAAAAGAAAGGGATTTCTTGCCACGGAATGCACGGAAAACTCACGGAAGAAGAAAAGGGAAAGACGAAGAAAAATTTCTCTCTTTCCCGTATTTCTTGAAAATCAATAAATTTCCGTGATATTCCGTGTTTTCCGTGGCAAAATAAATTATCCGTTTACAGTTTGAGAACAGTAAAGGAATAAAATCGTCGCTCCCCCTCTCTTCTTCCCACTTCCCACTCAACACTTCCCATGCCTCACCTCCCCAAACTCGCGATCACGATGGGCGATCCGGCCGGGATCGGTCCGGAAATCATCGTCGCCGCCTGGTCCGAAATCATACGGCTCAACACTTGCCGGCCGCAGGTGCTCGGACATCCGGAAATTTTGCGTCGTGCCGCCGCGTTGCGACACCTCGCAATCGATGTCGAGGAAATCGACAATGCCGATTCGATCACCGAGCCCGCCTCACCGCGACGCATTCCGTGTTGGAACGTCGTCGATCCCGAAGTGCTCAAGGTCTCACCGGGCAACGTCGATCCGCGAGCCGGCAAAGCGGCCTATGAGGCCGTTGTTTTCGGAATCGACCTCGCTCTCAAGAAAACGGTCGACGGGATCGTAACCGCTCCGATTCATAAGGAAGCCCTCAACCTCGCCGGGTACCATTACCCGGGACACACCGAGCTGTTGGCTGAAAAATGCGGCACCCACGATTTCGCGATGATGCTGTACCTTGGGCCGGGCGACGGTCTTGCCGGGAAACACGGCCTCGCCGTCGGGCATGTGACCTTGCACACGGCGATGCGGAACATCTTCGGGGAAATCCGGCTCGAAACGGTGCTCGCGAAAGCCCGGCTGCTCGACCGATTTATGTCGAAAATCAAAGGCGGCCGACCGTCGATCGGCGTTTGTTCGCTGAACCCTCACGCCGGGGAAAACGGCCTTTTCGGCGACGAAGAAATCCGGATCATTCGCCCGGCGGTTGAAGAAGCCCGAAAAGAAGGGCTCGATATCGAGGGGCCGTTTCCAGCCGATACGATCATGGTGCAGGCGAAAAACGGCCGGTTCGACGCCGTCGTCGCGATGTTTCACGACCAAGGGCATATCGCCTTGAAACTGCTCGGAATGCACCGGGCGGTCAACATCACCCTCGGGCTCCCGATCATTCGGACAAGCGTCGCCCACGGAACGGCGTTCGATCGGGCCGGGCAGAGAACGGCCGACCCGGGGAGCATGATCGAAGCGGTCCGCATCGCCGCGAAGTTGGCGGAAAATTGAAAACGCGTTGAGCGCGCGGGGTACCGGTTGCTGATATCCAGAAAAATTTGAACTCTTTTCGAGAGCATCGCAAAAAAGTTTGACGTAAGATTTCGCTCCTCGGCCTGTAAGGCCGACGCGTAACAGCCCAGGGCAGAGCCGAAGGCGCCGCCCTGGGTGATGAGCCCCTCAAACAGTCAGCCGCCCTGTAAGGGCAAGGGAACAACGGATTTGCGTCGGCCTTACAGGCCGAAATCGATGTGTGCGTTCTTCATTCCAGGGCGTCGCTTCGCTTTGCCCTGGGCTGTTACGCGCCGCCCTTTCAGGGCGAATTCGGATCTCGTAACGGTTGCAAAGAAATCATTTTTTATCTGGAATTCAGTAAAAAGGGGGGGGAGACAACCCTGGCTGGCATCACTTTTTCTCTTTGCGCTGGCGGATGATTTCTTCCTGGATCGAGTTCGGGACCTTTTTGAATTTGGCGAATTCCATTGAAAAGGTCCCCTGCCCCTGGGTCATGCTCCGGAGCGTCGTCGAGTAGCCGAACGTCTCGGCCAGCGGAATCTCCGCCTCGATCCGGGTCGTCGCCCCGAGCGTTTCCGTGATCGAGATGATCCCCCGCCGCGAGTTGAGATCGCCGACCACATTCCCTTGAAACTGGCTCGGACATTCGACCTCGAGTTTCATAATCGGCTCCAACAGCGTCGGCTTCATCTTCGGAAAGGTTTCCCGCAGGGCCGTCTGGGCACAAATCCGGAATGCCAAGTCGCTACTGTCGACGGTATGAAACGAGCCATCGTTCACCAAAATCGACAGGCCGACGACCGGGTAACCGGCGACGGGACCTTTTTCGAGCGAGGAGCGGAACCCCTTTTCGATCGCCGGAATGTAGTTGAGCGGAATCGTCCCGCCGGTGATCTTGTTCTCGAACAAAAACGTCTCGCTCGTTTCCGCATCTTCCGGAATCGGGGACATCGTTCCAACGATGTGGGCGTACTGCCCGCTGCCGCCGGTCTGCTTCTTGTGCTTGACGTCGAAATCGACGGCGGCCGTCGGGGCCTCGCGGTAGTTGACCTTCGGCGGTGAGGTGATCACTTCGACCTTGTATTCCCGGCGAATCCGCTCGACGTAAATTTCGAGATGCAGCTCGCCCATCCCGGCGATCAGTGTTTCCCCGGTTTCTTGATCGCTCACGATCGATAAGGTCGGGTCCTCTTTGCGAAAACGGTAAAGCGCCTTGCCCAAACGGTCGGCGTCCTTGGTTTGGACCGCTTTGATCGCGATTTGAATGACCGGCTCCGGCACGTAAATCGATTCGAGCGTACAAGAGTTCGGCTTCGAGGCGAACGTGTCGCCGCTATGACAATCGATCCCGATCACGGCGACGATGTCACCGGCCTCGGCCGTTTCCAGCTCTTCCCGCTGATCGGCGTGCATCCGGAAAATGCGGCTGATCCGCTGCTTTTCCCCGGACCGCTGGTTGTAATACGTCGCGCCCTTGACCAACGTCCCCTGGTAAATCCGCATGTAAGTGAGCGTCCCATACGGATCTTCGACGATCTTAAAGGCCATTGAAACGGATTCGAGCTTCGGATCAGGGAAAATTTGGATTTTAGAGGACGGAGGACTGAGGACTGAGGACAGGGAAGACTCCGCCTCCGAACCTTGTTCTGAAATATCTCCTGCTTGAAGAGTCTCGCCCCCCTCCTCCTGTCCTCTGTCCTCTGTCCTCTGTCCTCTCTCTTCCTGAAACGCAAAATACTCGCAATCCAGCGGCGAGGGCAAATAGAGTTCGATCGCGTCCAACAGCAATTGAATCCCCTTGTTGCGATAGGCCGAGCCGAGAAAAACCGGCGTCAACTGCCGCGACCAGACGGCGGAGCGAACGACATGATGTATCAAATCGACCGAAACCTCTTCCTCGGCGAGCAGCTTTTCCATAAGCTCGTCGCTGTACATCGCGAGCGTCTCAAGCAGGTGTTGCCGGGCCTTTCGGTATTCCTCGTCCAATGCGACCGAGACCTCTTCGTACCGGAGTTTTTCTCCCTGGGGGCCGTCGAAATAAACCGCCTTGCCCGCGACCAGATCGATGATCCCTTCGAATTGGGCTTCTTTGCCGATCGGAATTTGCATCAGGACGGAATCGCAATCGAGCTTATCGTGCAACTGCTGTACGACCCGTTGCGGGTTGGCCCCGGTCCGGTCCATTTTATTGACCAACGCCAAACGCGGTATGCCGTACCGTCGCATTTGCCGGTCGATCGTGATCGACTGGGCCTGTACCCCGGCGACGGAGCAGAGGACGAGGACGGCGGCGTCGAGCACGCGCAAACTCCGCTCGACCTCGACGGTAAAGTCGACGTGTCCGGGCGTGTCGATCAAATTGATCGTCGTCTCCTTCCAACGAACGTTGGTCGCTGCGCTACTGATCGTGATGCCGCGTTCCTGTTCGAGTTGCATGTGGTCCATGGTCGCGGCCCCGTCATGCACTTCGCCGAGTTTGTAAAGACGGCCGGTATAATAGAGAATCCGTTCGCTCAGCGTCGTCTTTCCGGAATCGATATGCGCAGAGATTCCGATGTTGCGCAGATTCGCGATGGGCGAGGGTTTTTCATTCGATTGCAGATTCGACACGGTTTTATGTTTTCCTTGTAAGGTGTGATGATTTGGGATCACGAGTATTTGTATTTTAGGCCAAAAAAGCAGGAGAATCAGGCTGGTCAAATATCCGAATTATCGGACCGGGCCGACCTATACATGATACGGAACGCGGGAAAACCTCGAATTATCCCACGCATCGACAGTGCGACAAGGGGGAGTCGGGGCAAAACAAAATCAGAGCGGGAAGCGTTAGCGAGCGAATGTTTTTTGCGCTCGCTTACGCTTCCCGCTCTGTTATCGACTCCCAACTTCCCGAAGCGTTGCTTCGGCTTCGGCGGCGCGGTCCGGACGCTGGACCTCACGCCAAAGAACGGCGAGCCGCTTGAGGGCTTGAATTCGTTCCGCTTTGGCCGAAAAATAAAGAATATCGACATGCAAATAGGCGAAAATCGCCTCTCGCGGGTCGTTCGACCGCTCCCACGCTTCGCCGAGGGTGTTGTAAATTGCCGCTTGAAGGGAGGCATCTTCCGGATCGGTTTTTTCCGCAAGCTCCTCAAGATCGCGGATCGCGGCCGTCGGCTCGTTCTCGCGAATGAGGCATCGGGCGAGTCCGATTCGGGCCTCGGTCTGCCAACGGAGCGATTCGGCGTCGCCGTCTTGCGATTGAATCACTGTCGCGAACAGTTTTTTCGCGTCCGCGATTCGGCCGTTTTCCAATTCGATCGAGCCGAGGGCGAGATTCGCCTTGAGACTATAGAAAGACCAAGGGGCGAGGGCGAGCCGCCTAAAGGCCTCTTTCGCCTGCTCGGAATCGCCCAAACCCTGCTGCATTTCCCCGAGCATTTCGCAGGCTTCGAAAAAATGGTAACTTTTCGGATTTTTTCGCAGGAATTCGCTCAACAAACGAACCGCCCGGGTCGATTTTTCCCGGTCGTTTTGAGCCAGTTTCGCGGCGAGAAACGCCTGGTAAAACTCGTAATCCTGTCGGGCGAACGGACTGGCGATCGTGTTGGGATCGATTTTTCCGAGCGTTTCCCACGCTTCCGGAAACCGGCTCCCCTGCACGGCGGCGCGAACGGCGGTCAGCCCGGGCGGTTCCTGCTCGAACTGCGTCGCCGCGACCTTATAGGCCGGAAACTCGGCTTCGTTGCCGGTCGTCCGCAACAATTTGACCGAGGTTTGCGAGATGTCGGTGATCGTCCCGTTTTGGCTCCGCTCCCCCGCCTCCCGGAAGCGGACGATGTCCGCCGCCGAAAAACTTCGGAGCACGGCGATGAGAACCATTGTCAATATAACGAGTTTTCGCTTGCGTATTATCATAAGAAATCCCATATTCCCTCTCTTGGATCACCCTATCGAAATGTTACAATCAATGTCGCCAAAATACTAGCCCCAAGCGTCAGCGCGGGGCTAGTATTGGTATTTCGAATTTTCACATCCCGAATACCGCTCTCGTTTCTCCAACTGTCAATCATGTCGCTACAAAACGATCGATCTTCCGATTCTACTCCCCGGGGCCGGGTTGCCGGGATCGATTTCGGGACGGTTCGGATCGGCGTCGCGATCAGCGATCCGGACCGGATTTTGGCCAGCCCTTTCGAAACCTATTCGCGTAAAAACGAAAAGGCCGACGCCGGGTATTTCCGGCGGCTGGTCGCCGAAGAGCGTATCGCCCAATTCGCCGTCGGCCTGCCGGTTCATTTGGACGGCCGGATGAGCGAAAAGGCGATTGAGGCGACGAAGTTCGCCGATTGGCTGCGGGAAACAACCGGAATTCCGGTCGATTTCGTCGACGAACGATTTTCGACACGGGAAGCGGAAAATCATCTCCTTGGGGCACAATTGACCCGGAAAAATCGAAAAAACCGTCGCGATAAGATCGCCGCCCAAATTCTGTTGACAACCTATCTGGAAAGCGGCCCGAAAAAATTCGACGACCTTCAGGGTCTCGACGATTGAAGCGAAAATAGGCGAAAAACCGAAAATTTTGGTTGCGCAGGGATTCGGACTTTTTGTCAATCTCACTTCGAGATTCGACGAAAAGAGAAGTGAGGTGTTCTCTTTTTCCAAAAGGAGTCTTCCCCTTCTTCCCCCAAATTTTCGATGTCGAAACGACTTTTTGCTATCGTTCTTGCCGCGCTGTTGGTTTTTCTCGCGGTGAGCCTTATCAGCGACTCGCCCGCGGACGGGCCGGGCAGTTCGATTTTCCCGCGACCCGTTTCCAGCCAAAACCTCTGCGGCCCGGCGGGGGCGGTCGTCGCCTCTTTTTTGCTCAACGCCTGCGGCTTGGCGGCCTATGCCGTTTTAATTCCCCTGGTGTTCGGGACCGTGATCTTCGGCTGCGGCCGGGCGGTCGACCAGTTGCCGTTGCGTCTGCTCGGAATGTCGCTCGTGCTGAGCGGCGTCGCGGCCTGTTGCGCGTTCGCGTTGACCGGAACGCCGTTCGACACCGCGATCGGCCCCGGGGGTTATTTGGGTTCGGTCCTGCAATTCGGGCTCAGTCGCTATTTTTCCCCGCTCGGCTGTTACATCCTGCTGAGCAGCCTGATCCTCGCCGGAGCGGTCCTCGCCTGCGATTATTCGATCATCCGGCTCGGCCTTTGGGTTTTCGGTATCGCCCCGATCGGACAGGATATCCTCCAAAGAATCAAGGATCGCCGCGAATCGCAAGAGCAGGTTCGAACCGGGCAACCGACCGAAAGAATCAGGCCGAAAGCGGTGCAACGAACCGTTGCGGAACCGTATCAGGAAACGATCTCGCCCGATTTCGACGGTGATGCCGAAGAGGATTCCTTCGATTTCGAAATGGGCTCCGATTCGGACGATACGGAGTTCGCGATTGAAGAGCGGGTCGAGGAAGAGGCCCCGCCGCAACCGGCCCCTTCGATTTTCGGTTGGCTGAAACTCGGCTCCGCGAAAAAAACGGAGGAGCCGGACGAACCGGAATCGGAAGACGAGTACGACTTCGAAGAGGAAGCGGAAGAGCAACGCGATTACGCTTTGCCCCAGGTCGAACTGTTGACCGAGAGTACGCCGTTCAATTACGAGGTGCTCGAAGCGACGATCAAGCGGCAGGCGAAGCAGTTGGAAAAGGCGTTCGCCGATTTCGGCTTCAACATTCGCGTCGTCGAGATTCAAACCGGTCCGGTGATCGCCCAATTCGAGATTCAACTCGAACGCGGCTTGCGGCTGAGCAAGATTCAAAACCTGACAGACGACCTCGCGATCGCCCTCAAAGTGCCGAGTGTCCGGATCGTCGCCCCGATTCCGGGCAAAAATACCGTCGGCATCGAAATCCCGAACGAAGAACGGCAGCTTGTCCGGCTGCGCGAAGTGATCGAAGAGACGACCGAGACGGCCGAGTCGATGTATATCCCGATTTTCCTCGGCAAAGACGTCTCGGGCAGCGCAATGGTGATCGACCTCACGAAGCTGCCGCACCTGCTCATCGCAGGGCGAACCGGCACGGGCAAGAGCGTCTGCCTCAACTCGATCATCGTCTCGATGTTGATGACCCGAAAGCCGGAAGAGGTGAGGATGCTGCTGATCGACCCGAAAATGGTCGAGCTCAGCCCTTACAAGACGATCCCGCATTTGATGCACCCGGTCGTTACGGACATGAAAAAGGCGGAGGCGATTCTCGGCTGGGCCGTCGAAAAAATGGAACAACGATACCAACTCCTCGCCCGGGCCGGAGTTCGGCAGTTGAGCGAATACAACAAGCTCACGGAAACCGAATTGCGGCGGCGTTTGAGGCCGGAGTCGGAAGAGGAATGGGGCACGCTGCCGCGAAAATTGCCGTATCTCGTGATCGTCGCCGACGAAATGGCCGATTTGATGATGACCTCGGCCAAAGAGGTCGAGACGCATATCATCCGGCTGGCCCAAAAATCCCGGGCTGTCGGCATACACCTCGTGCTCGCGACGCAGAAGCCGACGGTCGATATTCTGACCGGGTTGATCAAATCGAACCTGCCGGCCCGAATCGCATTTGAGGTCGCGAGCCGGAGCGATTCGCAGGTCGTGTTGGACCGCAACGGCGCGGAAAAACTGTTGGGCAACGGGGATTTGCTTTTCCTGAAACCGGGCACCTCGCAGGTACTTCGCGGGCAGGGAACCTACGTTAGCGACCAGGAGATCGAGGGGATCATCGCGGAAATCGGGACCGAAGCGCCGGAATATGTCGAGGAGCTTGTCTCGCTCAAGATTGAAGGGGAAGAGGAGGAACTTGAGACGACCTCCAAAGGCGGAGGCCGCGACGATCTGTACGAGAAGGCGGTCGAATTCGTGATCCGCGAGGGCCGGGGGAGCCTTTCGCTGTTGCAGCGGAAGCTCAAGATCGGTTATTCCCGGGCGGCCCGGCTGATCGATTTCATGTTCGAGGACGGTGTCGTCGGGGAATACAACGGTTCCAACGCCCGGGAGGTGATTACGACGCTACACGATTGGCGCAAACGCCGGGAGGGCGTGCTCGTCGAACCGCCGCGTCCCGCCGCCGTCTCGCCGGTTGCACCCGTCCCGTCCGTCGTCGTCGCCGTCGAGCCGCCGCGCCGGGCCGCGAAGCCCGCCTCAGCCCCCGCCCCGGGCCCGGTTGCCGCCCCCCCGCGTCCGGCCGCGGCCCCCAAATCGCAACCGGCCGCCTCCCGCGTCGTCCCTATGATCCAAAAAGTCGAGGTCCTCTTGCAGCCGCAGAGTCTCCCTTCGCTCCGGCTCATGCAGGAGGAAGATTTCGAGGACGAATTCGAGGAAGAGGAATTCGAAGAAGAGACGGGCGAAGAGTACGAAGAGTATGACGAAGAAGAGTACGAAGACGAGGAGTGCGAATACGAATACGAAGAGGAGGAGTACGAAGAATCCGAGGAAGAATGAGCCGCAAGGGCAATCCGTTTAGCCGAGCGGCGCAGACGCCGGAGCCCACACGGCAGTTGTCCTTGGATAACGCTGCGTTACGCTTGCGACCCTTTTCTTGCCCATCTTGCCGGGAGCAAATCCCCGGAATGTTGTTTGATAACGACCTCTCTTGAAAAAAACCTTGACTTTGTTCGCCCGGCTGCGAATAATTCTTCAAGTTTAAACCGAACAGTTTATTCAAACGGTCTAAACCGAAAAAACGATCAGGAGCGGAGCTCTCGAAGATCATCGATGATCCCTTTTTTCGTGTCTTTTTTCGCATCGGAACGTCCGGTGCGAAGGCGGTCAGAGTTCGATATCAAAGGAGAAAAACGATGAATTTTCTTGCAAAGACAACAATGATTTTGTTTGCGGGGGCCGTCCTTTTCGCGGTTTCCGCTCGTGCCGAAGATCAAAAGCCGGCGGAGGGAAAAAAGCCTGCCGAAGCTCAAAAAACCGAAGCTCAGAAACCCCAGGACAAAAAGCCCGAAAAAGAAGCCGAGAAGACGACACCCAAGCCGGCCTCGGAAGTGTTTTGGATCGGTGTTCGTCTCGCCCCGGTCCCGCCGGTTCTCTGTTCGCATTTCGGCGCTCCGGAAAAAGGGCAGGGCCGCATGGTCGTCGAGCAGGTCGTTCCCGAAAGCCCGGCCGCAAAAGCGGGTCTGAAACGCGGAGATGTCATTCTTCAATTCGCCGGGAAGGAAATTCATAACATCGCCGATCTCGCCAAGGGTGTCAACGAAGCCAAGGCGACGGCGCAGCCGATGGTTGTCGCACGGGACGGCAAAAACGCGGATTTGACCATCACTCCGGCCGAGCGACCGGCAGAACCGGCGGTTATGGAAGAAATCGAAGTCGAAGAATATCCCGATGAGATCATCCTCGAACGCCCGATGTCGCCGCGTCAGGGGAGAATGTTACATCAAATGGAAAACATGTTTCGCCAGATGCAGGGCGGGCTTGACGGAAAACAGATCATTATGGACGAAGAGGATGAGTACGAAACGGACAATCTGGCAACCGGGGAAGGCAAACGGATCGACGTGAGTTCGCACACCGACAAAGACGGCAATAAGAAGGTGCATGTGACTCAAACGACCACCACCGACGGCAAGACGAAGAAACAATCCTGGGAAGCCGAAAGCCTCGAAAAGCTCCCTAAGGAAGTTTACAACGAGATCAAAAAATTGTTTTAGATAATATTGCCCTCCGCGAAAAAATTGAACCGGAACTTCGAACCTAACCCTCGCGGTTTCGGGGCCTTCGTCGCTTCGCTCAGGAGGCCCCTTGGCTCAATTTTTGTGCGGAACACAGTATTTCGATCAGGAACGGCAGCCGGTCGCCTAAACGACCGGCTGCGAGCAAGGAGTCAACGATCATGAAAAAAACCTATCCTTTCCTTTTCGCTGGGGCGGCCGCGGTCCTGCTCCTTCTGGGAATCTCGTCCATGACCGCAAAAGGGGCCGGTTTTCACGGCGGCGGCGGTTTCCACGGGGGCGGCGGCTTTCACGGCGGAGGATTCGGTGGGGGCGGCTTTCACGGCGGCGGTTTCCACGGCGGGTCGTTCGGCGGCGGTTCGGTGATGCACCGAAATTTCAGCCCTCCGGCCGATTTTCATCGACCGAGTTTTCAACCGAATATGGCCCGACCGTCGGTGCCGCGTTATCAGAATTTCGCCAACCACCCCGATTTCCGACCGGGAAGCGGGTCGGCGGCGTTCCGGAACTTTCATCCGGATACCTTTCGTCCCGGCACAGGCGGGCGAGTCATCGATTCGGGAGTCATTCGGCACGGTGCGGGCGGACACGGCCAGCGGCTTGCCCCCGGTCATCTCGACGGGCCGGATTGGAAGCATTGGAGCAATTTCAATCCTTCGGGAATTCATGATTCGGTGTTGCACCGGTCTGACATTCACCAAGGGACGATCGACCGGATTCGGAACGATTTCAACAACCACAATGCCGATCGACATTATCTCTCGCACCAATGGTTTGACAATCATCCGGATGCTTGGCGACCGGGCCAGCATCCGGGAGGAGGTGGTGGGCTGGGTCCGCATCCGGGAGGAGGAGGAGAGCCGGGACCACATCCCGGGCCTCCGGGGCCACATCCCGGGCCTCCGGGACCACACCCCGGGCCGCCGGGCCCGCATCCTGGGCCGCCGGGACCTCCGGGGCCGCCTCCTCCCCCTCCGCCGCCGGCGGGTGGTTGGTGGTGGGGTAATCCGGGCTGGGATTACGCCTGGGGTTGGTTTGGCCCCGCGTTCTTCGGCGGTATGGTCGGCGGTATGGTCGATGATGCCTTTTACGACCCCTGTCCTTACAATTATGGGAGTAACATCGTCTACGAAGGGGATACGGTTTACGTCAACGGCGTGCCGTATGTCGGAGCCGACCAATACTACCAACAGGCGCAAGACATCGCGAATGCCGGATCAGGCGATACCGTTGCCGGAGCCGCGCCCGTTACGACGAATGTCACGGTCGAGAACACCACGACCGAACCGACGGCTCCGAGCAGCCTCGCCCCTTCGGCCGATCTCGCGGGGGCCGGATCGACGACCAAGCCGGAGGATCCCGCAGCCCAGCCGGAAGACGGTTGGCTCCCGATGGGAACCTTCGCGATCGTCGCCGATAACGATCAAAAGGAGAGCAATCGCATCCTCCAGATCGCGACGAACAAGCAGGGATTGGTCCGCGGCAACCTGATCGACCGGGACACGGATCAATCGGTCGAGTTGTACGGCAGCGTCGATCCGAAGACGCAACGGGTCGCGTTCAAGACGCGCGGTAACGACGAGGTCGTCGGGGAGTGCGGGCTTTGGAACCTGACGCAAGATACGGTCCCGATGCTCGTGCATGTCAATAACGATAAAACCGAGGAACGAACCTTGATCCGCTTGAAGAACGACGACGCGAAAGCGAAGCCCGAGGAGACCTCAAAGGCCGGGAGTCCGAGCCTTTGACCGGGCCTTGAGAAGAAGAGAAGGCGATGGGTTTTCGTTACAGAGTTCCAGAAATATAATGAACTCTTTGCAACCGTCGCGAACGGTTGCACTTTTCGAATTCGCCCTGAAAGGGCGGCGCGTAACAGCCCAGGGCAGAGCGAAGCGCCGCCCTGGGATAAGGAACGTACATACCGATTTCGGCCTGTAAGGCCGACGCAAACCCGTTGTTTCCTTGCCCTTTCAGGGCGGCTGATTGTTGAGGGGGCTCATCACCCAGGGCGACGCCTTCGGCTTTGCCCTGGGCTTTAACGCGCCGACCTTACAGGCCGAAGAGCGAAATTTTTCGCTGCGATACTCACAAAAAAAGTTCAAATATTTTTTGATTCCGACGTCTGCGCCGCTCGGCTAAACCTTATAGTCCGAGCTTCTCGATGTAGTTTTCGGTGCCCCGCTCTTCAAGAGTGACGCTTTCGCCCGAAGGCCGGAATTCGAACCGCTCATAGGAAATGTCCCCGTCGTTGATCGCGACCTTGAGGTATTCCTGTTGGATGTAAGGATTCGACCAATCGATTCGCTCCGTTGGCCCGTTGAAATAATCGATTCGATAGGGGAAAAAATCGTCTTTCCCCAAATACAACACGACCGTCGTTGGAAGTTGTGTTCCCTCTTTTTCCAAATCGAGATTCTTATCGCCCAAGGCCGTCAAGGTTTTTTCCAGCTTTTCTTTTTTCATTGAAGCGGTCAGCTTCCAAACTTCGAACGAAGGATTCCCGATTTTGACATTTTCGACGGTTCCGCCTGCGAAAGAATAATGGTCAGCCAATTCGACCAGAGTCCCTTCCAAACTTCCCAGAGAAGGCAATTTACACAAGTCTCCCATGTCGCGCAAATGACCTGATTTTGTGATCGCTTCGAGCAATTTGTCAACTTCGACGCGTTGAAGCTGTTTCTTTCCTTCGATTTGCGAATACTTCCAGACATTCTTGCCGTCGCAAACCACCTTGAGCGTGCTCGATTCTGCCCCGGCAAAGGTTGTTGAACTCGGTTGAAATTTCAAAAGAAGCAGAAAAAGGCGCTTGACGAATTCCGAGTCGGTATTTCTTCCGGATTCGGCATTCCGTTTCTCCAAATAAACACCATTTCCGATGTAATCATTGCTGAAGAGCGACACTTTGAGGCGGACGTTGGCATCGATCGTACGCACTTGCTCGAATTGTTCGATAGCCAAATCAATCAACTGATCTCCGCGAGCATTGCTTAGCGACTCTCCTGTCGGAGAATGATTATCAAATTCATTGCCAAAAGCAAAGCGAACGGAGGATCGGCTAACATAAGAGAAACAGGCAAAACAGAGAAACAATGAGGCAATAACAAAGATAATGTATTTCATAATGAATGATGTAAAAAT
Source organism: Thermoguttaceae bacterium (assembly GCA_031556455.1). Classification (GTDB taxonomy): domain Bacteria; phylum Planctomycetota; class Planctomycetia; order Pirellulales; family Thermoguttaceae; genus JAVBSX01. The sequence goes on along the minus strand of JAVBSX010000142.1, from coordinate 15,988 downwards.
ATATCGATTATTCCTTTTTTATGAAAAACTCCGAGATTTTATAAAAAATTGGTAATCCCGTCTATATCAATTGTGCCGATAGAAGGAAGGAGAGGCGAGGTTTTATCGCTGCTCAATTTTCATCCAATTTTTTAACCATAACTCTGTCAAGGCCGGACATTGCCAACAGAGGGGACATGTGAGAGAGGAAAACTCATGCGACGTTATGCCGGATTGTTAGTTTTTGGGTTATTGGCCGCGACAATTGGGTGTGAAACCGCCTATCAACCGGTCTTGCCAGGTCACGGTTTGCTTGGCAATCAAAGGCTTGGGAGCCGATTCCGCCCCGAACCAGGCGTCGAACCCGGAGCCCTGCCCGTATTCTTCAAGGAATATGGCCAAGAAGATCTGACGGGAGGTCCGCTTTTTCAGCAAACTTCTCAAATCCATTTCCTCGGTCCGGAAGGAATGCTTATCAATTACGGATCCGTGGTATCGACTGCTTTCGATTCGGAATCGATTGCCGCTCCCGGGGTGCATAATTTTCAACAGGGACAGATTTATCGCTTGAAGCTTTCGAATGTTCCGAATTGCCCGGGCCGGGAATTGTACCCGACGCTTGAAATCGCCCCGACGTTCCCGAGAACCCAGGCGTTCCTCGAACATAATATGGTGCCGATCGAGTTTACCGACAACGATTTCGACCAGGTTTTGTCCGGAAACTTTATTACGAAAGTCGTCTATTTGCCGAACCCGGAATTCCAAGGACTCGCGACCGCTGGCGTCGGGACATTGGTCAACACGCAGCTTGAACCGGGAGTCGATCCGATCGACGAAGCCCAAACCCGCGGCTCAATCCTCGCGGTGATTCGGATCGGTAACAAAGACCTGAGTTTGAGTGAGCAGGAACAGCAACAACAGAATGTCGATCCCGTCCCGTTCATGAATATGCCGGGAGGAGAATACACGGCTCACCCGCAGATGAGTAACGCGAATCCTTATTACACCGCGAACCGCATGTCCAATCCGTCGCAATTGCCTCCGAACAGCCGAACCCGGGCGTCCCAAACCCAAACCCCGTTGAATTATCAAGGGCAAATGACCCCGCCGGAACCGCTTTTGATGCATCGATAGGGACAGCGGCTTAGCAGCTTAGCAAATTAGCAACTTAGTAATTTTTTCGGAACGACGCAATGCGAGATATGTCGGTTACTGTGCTTCACGCAAAAGAGGAGCCAAGGGGCTTCCTGAGCGAAGCGACGAAAGCCCCGAAACCGCGAGAGGCGGGTTCAAATCGCCGTTTCAATTTTTTCGCGGAGAGCAATAAACTTCTGTTCCTGCCGTTGGCGGTTCTTTTGGGGATCGCCGCAACGACTTGTGCGCAGAATCCGGGTCTCCGCGACAGGAGCGTTCCGGGAGTGGTTCCCGTCGGCATCGCTCCGGCGACGAGTCCGGGAATGGTTTTCCAACCGGTTCAAATCCGGGCTCCGGAAGGGACGCGAATCGCCTTTGCCCGCGGAACGGATTTCGTCGAATCGACCCCGGCCCCGAAGTCGCTCGGGCTCGGCGTCGGCTCCGTGTATCGGTTCCGGATCGAAAATATCCCGTATTATGAAGGGGCGGAGGTTTATCCGTCCCTGGAAATCGTCGACCGAACCTTTCCGCCGGAAAATCGCAAAGCCCAATTTCCGGTGATCGTCGATATCACGCAGGAAGATTTGGAACTGGCCCTTAGCGGCAAGTTCGTAACGCGGGTCGTTTATCTCGAAAATCCCTTTACCGCCTTGCCGGTTCGAGAAGCCGCCGGGACGCTCTCCCAGGACGTCGGCGTCGGAGCGGATCCGATGAGCATTGCCCAAACACTCGGTCGGCCGGTCGCGATCGTTCGGATCGGCGGTCGTTTGCCGGATTTTCGAAAGCCGGACCCCGCCTATTTTTTCGGATCGCCCCCCTGGGTCGGAGAAACCCCGGGCGAGTCAATCCTCCAGGTTTCAGGACAAAATCAAAAAAGGCAATGACCATGCCAAAATCAGAACGGACCAGGACCATGAACCGTCAAAGCCAAATCGTATCGGTTTTCATTGCGATCAGCATGCTGACATTTTGCGCGTGCAAGCAAACGTCATTTTCCCAAAGGGGAGAATATCCGCTGGTCTCGCCGTTGACGAGTCAATATTATCACACGGATCAGGAGGTCAGGAACCTGAACGGTTTGGCCGAGCTTGATACGGGCCGGATCGACGGGACGACCAAAGAAATCACCGCTCCGCTCGGTTCGCCCAGCAATTGGATGCAACCGCTCGGGCCGACTTCGATCGTCTACAATCATGAGGCGAATAATCCGTCTTCGCGATTGGCGTCTTCGAACATGCCGCAACAAGGGCAGTATGCGGGTGGGCCGAATTCGAATCCGATGCTCCGGCAGCAACAATACCCGCAGCCGCAACCCAATCCCCAGCCCAACTTGCCGCAACGGCCGCGGGTGAGTTCGACGCCGGATTATCAATATCTCGCGAACCCGAATTTCGCGCCCCCGGCCGCGGTTTCCAACAACGGCTACGCTCCGGCTCCGACGGGGAGACCGGCGACGACGCAGCAGAGACGAAATCCGCAACTCTATCCGGGCGGCCCGGTGCACGATCCCAACATGCCTTCGCCCGATCAGCGCATGCAATCCCTCCAACCGGGGGCGGTCGATCCGTATTCGCAATTTCCGCCGGCCGAGTATGAAAACGCGTACCCGCCGCAAAACCAGCCGCCGATGTACCGGGGGGCCGAGCCGATAAAAAAAAAAGGATCGCTCTTTCAACTGGTCGGATATGACCGGTCCGCTGAAAACAAACCGGCTCCCGCACTCGTCGAAAACGGAGCAACTCCCGAACTCGCCGGAAACAACCGAACTGATTGGACCGAACAGCTGACCGTTGATCCGAGTCTCGCGAACCGGCCGCTGCATAATGCGGCACCCAAATCGGACCGGCCTTACGACCCGCAAACCGAATACCTGGCCGACGGCGGCGACGACGGCCCGAAAGCGAACGTCCGAACGGGCGGTCTGCTCGGCGGGGTCGATCCGGAAGACACGATTATTTATTATGACGATCCGCAAGGGCAAAAGGTGATTCAGCCCTCGAACCGGGTCCAAATTTACAGTCCCCGATTCGGTTCCGTCCGCAAAGTCGAAGGGCTTTCGGTCAACGAGCAAAAGGCTCTCGCAAGCGCAACCCAGGGAAATCTCCAATTGCAATTCGGGGCGAAATCGCAATTTCCGGGCAACACCGAACAAGACACGACCACCAACTACACCCGGAACCGATTGCAGCTCGAACAAACCCTCGCACGCAACCGGGGCGGTCAAATCTCTTCTCAAAAGGGTCTCGAACAATTCAAGGCGACGGAACTCCCCCGGGGTTTTTCCAGCCTTTTGCAGCAATCCGAACTCGGTCAATCCGATCGGTTGGCTTTGAACCAGGGAAAAATCAATGCCGACGTTTGGAGCGGTACCCAAGGGCTTTTGGTCCGGGTCAACACCGTTTCGCTCAAGGAAATGGTCGGCGTCGACGAAACGCAGTTCGTTTTTTCGGTTGACGACGAAACGTACCATTCGCGGGAAATCCGGCTGCTGAAAGTCGCTTCGACCGATCATGCCCGGCCGGGGGAAACGGTCGAGTTCGCCCTGCGGTTTGAAAACACGGGAACCGACGAGCTTCGAAACGTAACGTTGATCGACAGTTTGACGACCCGACTCGAATTTCTCCCCGGCAGCGCAAAATCGTCTCTGCCCGCCGGGTTCTTCGTCGAACCGAACGAAGCCGGCTCCTTCCTGTTGCGTTGGGAACTCAAGGAACCGCTCCGGGTCCGCGAGTTCGGCGTCATCACATTCGAATGCCGCGTTCGCTAGATCTTTCAAAAAGGCTTCAGACCTCAGGCTTCAGGCTTCAGGAATACGTTGAAAATTTAAGACGATTACAAAATAATGACAGTTCACATCTCAGTATGATCCAAAAAAATTACCGAGTATATGGACCTGAAGCCTGAAGCCTGAAGCCTGAAGCCTGAAGCCTTTAAATTATAACCAAACACCTCGATTTACAGTTTGAATAAAGTATTCTTATTTTTTAATTCATAATTCATAATTCATAATTCTTCCCATGTCCCGTTCAGTTTTTCGATTTGTTGAAAATCGCGTTCCGCTTTTGGGCGCGATGCTAATATTTGCTTTCCTTTTCGGGTTCGGCCCTTACTTCGCCGGTCCGAACGGGAACGCGAACCGGTCCCATGCGGCAGAGCTTGCGGAAATCGACACCGATCAACCTCCGGCAGTCGCCGCTCCAAACGCTCAACCGGCAGCGGAGAAAGCAGCGGAAGGGGAAGGCCCGCCGCAAGCACGGAACTATCTCGTTTGGATGATGGTCTCGCTCGGCTGGTTTTTCGCCCCCGTTTTCCTCGTGATGTCGATCGTAATGGTCGCCCTCGTCGTGATGAATATGCTCGCGATCCGGCGCGAAGTGCTCCGGCCGAGCCTGTTGGTCGAGCAATTCGAGGGCCTGTTGAAAGAAAAAAAATACCAGGATGCCTACGAACTCGCGAAAGAAAACGATTCGTTTCTCGGCAAAGTTCTTTCCGCCGGACTCGCGAAGATGTCGAGCGGTTACGAACAGGCCGTCCAAGCGATGCAGGACGTCGGCGAAGAGGAGACAACCCAACTCGAACAGCGAATCGGGTATCTGGCGTTGCTGGGCAACATCGCCCCGATGCTCGGGCTGTTCGGCACGGTCGTCGGGATGATCGATTCGTTCCAAACGATCGCCGTGAGCGTGGGAACCCCGCCCGCCTACAAATTGGCCGAAGGAATCGCGACCGCGCTCTTTACGACCGAGGTCGGGCTCGCGATCGCGATCCCCTCGATCGCCTTTTACGACATTTTCCGCAACTACCTGAACCGTTACGTCCTTGAAATCAGCATCCTCAGCGACAACTTGATGAGCCGATTTAAGAAGTAGAGAGGCTGTAGGCTATAGACCATAGACTGTAGGAATGTAATTGCCGATTCGAACGAACACGAGAATGGGTAGAGGTTGGGTTTTTGAAAAACCCAAAAATCCGCCCTACAGCCTACAGCCTACAGTCTAAGGTCTATCGCTTTGACAAGAAAAAATGGATATTCGGTTTGTAGTTTGATTAGAATTAAGAATTCAAAATCGTGCGTATCAAAACCAAAAGCGGTCCCCGGGATATGGACATGACCTCGATGATCGACATCGTGTTCCTGCTCATCTCGTTTTTTATGATCGCGGTCAATTTTTCCAACGCCGAGCAAAACGCGTTTATTCGGCTCCCCAAGAGCGAACTCGCGGTCCCGCCGAAGGTCCCGCCGGACGAAGCGCTCTCGCTCCAGGTCACGGAAGACGGTTTGGTGCTGTTCAATAACCAGGAATATGAGATCGACGATTTGGAACGCCCGCTCTCCTTCGAGCGGCGGCTTTACGATCTTCGCGGGATCGACCCGAAAACGGTCGTCGTCCTGGTCCGCGGCGACGGACGTTGCGAGACCGGAAAAATCCAACGCATCCTCAAGGAATGTCAGGAACAGAATTTTGAAACGTTCAACTTGAAAGCAATCGCGAAGAGCGGCGAGAGATGAAAAAACGACATGTTCGAAAAGAGGTCAAGCCGGTTCGGCTTCAAATGACGTCGATGATCGATGTCGTTTTCCTCCTGTTGACGTTCTTTGTGATGACGCTGAAGATCATCGAACCGGAAGGGGATTTCGGGATCAGGATGCCGCTGCTGCCCGCCCAAGCCTCGATCACGCCGCGGATCGACGAAAAAACGGAGCCGATCCGCATCCGGCTGATTTCGGATGCCCAGGGGAATCTCGCCAATATCAAGATAGGGGACGTCCTGCTCGGCCCGGAAACGCAAGCGCTCCGGGCGAGGGTGATCGAAATGGTCGGCCTTTCGACGACGGAAAACCGACCGCACGATTTGGAAGCGGAACTCGATTGCGATGCGCAGCTGCATTATCAATACACGATCGACGCGATCACCGCGATCAGCGGCTATCGTTCCGAAGGCCGCATCATCCCGCTCATCGAAAAGGTCCGCTTCGCGGATCGATAGTCCCCCCGTTTAGCCGAGCGGCGTAGACGCCGGCGACCGAACGGGCTTCTTTTTTATTCAATCTCCGACTCAACGCATCGGGTTGGTCCCAACGTTCGGCTCGGTCTTTTCCGGGCGGTTGGCGACCGGCGGAGCGACCGTGCTGCGTTCGGCGAGCGGCTCGGAGGCGGCGTTGTCCGTTTTCGGCTGCTGCAAGGCGAGAACCTGGACCTCTTTGTTGGTGTTGTTGACGGCGAAAAACTGGAGCAGGTCGTTCTTGTCGAATCCGATTTTGATGAACTGCCCGCCGCTCACCCCTTTGCCGACGGCGTTGCCGCCGTGTGCCGAACGAACGAACAGCTCGCCGCCGGTTTCAAGATTGCCCCCCAGTTCGGCCAAAAACTGCCAACTCTCGGGATGCGAATTGACCAGATCGTTCGGCGAAACCATCACCCGGTTGCCGACGAGAATCTGTCCGGAAAACTGCTTGCCGAGAAAATGTTCGCTCGCGATCTTGTTTTTGGAAAAAATCAGCCCGTCGTTCCGCAACACGACCATATCCTCACCGTTTTCAGGCGACTTCAGCGTGAGCGTCTCGGCGATTTCAAGCGACTTGACCTTGAGCGTTCCGGCCTCGTCCGTTTTCGAATCGTTGTCGGTTACATAAACGACGGCGTAGGCGACCAGCCCGGCGACGACGGCGGAAAGAGCGGAATGATAGAATTTTTCAAACATCGGCCAACGACCTCCTTGTCAATTTTGTACTGATTTGTAATGAGGGCCGCAGGTTCCTTCCTGCGGAAGCGAGAATCATATCAGATCGCGGAGATATTGCCCAGAGCAGTTTTTTTGAGATTCCTCACAAAATGGGCAAGATAGAAGGTCGGGAAACGAATGTCGTCATTTCGACCGAAGCATCGCGCAGGGAGAAATCTCACCCTCGCGAGTTGGAACGAATTCCGAGTCTTCCGGCGAGGATGAGATTTCTCGCTCCGCTCGAAATGACATCTCGGTTTGTGAAGTTGATTGAGAATCGCCGTACTACACACGCTACAGCACCGGCGTCTGCGCCGCTCGGCTAAACGTCACTTCCCGAGTTCGTCGGCGATTCGGCCCATGTCGTACACTTTTCGCAGGGATTCGACGATGCCGGCGGCGTGCACCGAAACGGCTCGCGATTGAACGTCGGTGTAAACCATGTCGCTGCTCAACGATTGCAGGTTACCGTCGAAAATCAGGCCGACGACCTCCGCGTTTTTGTTGAAGAGCGGCGAGCCGCTGTTGCCGCCGATGATGTCGTTCGTCGAAACCAAATTGAACGGCGTCGTCAAATCGAGCTTGTCCTTCGCCTTGGCCCAGCTCTCGGGCATGTCGAACGGCGGGACGTTTTTGTGCGACGCCGCCCGCTCGAACATCCCGCCGATCACGGTCCAAGGCGGAACGGCCGTCCCGTCGTCTTCGGCGTAACCTTTGACCGTGCCGTAGGACAGCCGCAGCGTAAACGTCGCATCCGGATAAAACGTGTCGCCGAACAGTTGAAACTTCCAATCGGCGATTTTCGCGTAAGCCTGTTTGAGTGGTTCGTCGACGGTCGTTTCGAATTGTTTGCGGTATTTTCGGGCGAAAGGATCGACAGTGACCGCGAGCTTGATCATCGGATCGGACGATTCCTCGATCGCCTTGACGCCTCCTTCAGCAAGTCGTTTTCGTTCTTCGACGGCGAACAAGCGAGTACCCTTGATAAGTTCCGTCGCTTTTTGAATCGGTGATTTCGCATCCAAACCGAGAATCGGGTCCGTCGCACCGAGGACTTCGCTACAAAAAGTCAGACCATTCTCCAGTTTTAGGATTTCGACGTCTTCGTAAATCGGTGCTTCCGAAAAAAGAGAGCGTTTGAGCGAATCAAGGTTCGAATCCTGATATTCGGATAATCGTTGGTCGTTGGGTTTCTCCGATTCATAAGCCAACCGGACCAATATTCTCGCGATTTGAAAAGTGCGAGCTGGAAACGCATCCCCTTGTTCGACAAATTGGTAAAGGTTTAGGACTCTCATCCAGCTTTGAAGAATTTCATTGAGATTGGGGAGCGTCGTCAGTTCCTTAAACAATCGTTCATCACGCTGGAAGGTACTCCAAAAGATGTCGGATTCCACATTTTTTTGCATCATCAATGCGGGATCAAGCAAACCGGCCTGCTGCCCGATCCGAACTTTACGGGAATTTTTGATGTAGTCCAACTCATTTTTGATGCGGCGTTTGTTTTCTTCGGAACGTTCGGCGTAGACGGAGTAAATCGTTTCAAGTCGATATAACTTTTGGAGCATTTTCGGCAAAATCACATCCCGCTGAAACTTCAAATGCAGCGGTTCGTAGGCCCTATTCGTCCGCCCCGGATGTCCGCTCACGAAGACGAGTTCCTCGTCCTTGACGTTTTCCTTCGCCCAGCCGAAATGGTGCGGCGTCGCGGCCGGCTTGCCGTTTTCGTAGGCACGGAAAAACGCACAATCGAGGCAATACCGCGGGTACTCGAAATTGTCCGGGTCGCCGCCGAACGACCCCGCCTGCTGCTCGGGAGCGAACACCAACCGAACATCGGCGTATTTCTTGTACCTGTAAAGATGATACTGCCCTCCTTGGTACAAGGTTACCACATTGCATTGCAGGCCGGTCGCGTCGGTCGCCTCCTTTTCGATCCGGGCGATCACGGCCCGACGGGCCTTTTCGGCCTCTTCGAGCGACATTTCCGGCTTGACGGCGGACTTGACCTTTTCGCTGACGTCCTCATAAGATTGCAGGGCAAGCAGTTCGAGGCTCGGACACGGCAATTCCTCTGCCTCGGTTTTGGCGTAAAACCCATTGCTCAACAGGTCGTTTTCCTCCGTACTGAGCGCCTGCAACTGGGCCGAGGCGATGTGGTGATTGGTCATAACCAGGCCGTTGCCCGAGACGAACGAGCCGGTCCCGTTCGGAAAGCGGAGCGTCGCCTTTTGAGCCGTTTCGAGCCAGCCGTCGGACATTTCGAAGCCGTATGTCTCGGCGACCGCCTTTTTCGGTGGGTTGCTGAAAAGGAACATCCCCTCCTCGGCGAAAAGGGACGAAGCGGAGAACAACAGCACGAAAGAAAAAGCAATTCGGATCATGGTTGAGAATATTTTGAAGTGATTGAATGTGACGTGTCTTTGAAAAACCCAAACACGAGCCGGGAGCTGTGCTCCCGACTGCCTGCACTCGTGCTGGTACGTCTTCTCGCTATGAACGGGTCGGGACCGCAGGTCCCGGCTCGTTGTGATCGTGCGGCCTCCTCAATCCAGCCGATACCCTTCGCGGTAGGTCGGCTTGATCAAATCGGCCGTTCGCGGGGTCTTGATCGATTCCAGGTTCGTAACCTGCATGTTCGGGGCGTCCCAGCAAATCGTTTCGCCCCGTTTTTCCGGCTCATGGGCCGTCCAAACAGCGAGGTTACCCAACAGCATCGCCTCGGTCAGCGGCCCGGCCTGCTTCGGGAAATTCGAGAAACAACGGTCCGGGTTACCCTCTCGAATCGCGGTGCAAAACTCGTACATATGCCGGTTGTCGGTCGTGTTGTTGCCCGAATGTTCCGGGGCGTACCGGACTTCGAAATTCTTGACCGGCTCGCAGCCGACCAGCGAGTTGCCGCGCATCGCCCCCTTCGTCCCGATGATCAGCGAGCCGTTGCCGGGCCGGCCGTTGAAACCATACTTTTCCAAAATTGCATCGTCAGGCATTTTGCCGCCATCGTACCAGACGAACTTGAAGCCGGGCCGCCAATCGTTCGCCTTGTACGTGTATTCGATGATCGACCAGGACGGGAAAATGTCGAAATCGTGCCCGCTCGTCGTCGCGACGACCTCCGCAGGCGTACTCAAATCGAGCGCTTTCATCGGCATGTTGAGCGAATGACAGGCGATGTCCCCGAGCGCCCCGGTCCCGAAATCCCACCAGCCACGCCAAACGAACGGGTGGTAAATGCCGGGATAGTATTCCCGGAACGGGGCCGGGCCGATCCAACTTTCCCAATCGATGTTCTTTTCAAGATCGATCGCGATCCGGTTCGTCATGTCCTGGACCAGGGCTTGTGCTTCGTCCGGTTTTTCCGCGGTCATTTTCGCGGAAAATTCGGCCAACGTCTTGCAGCGGTTCGGATCGAGTCCTTGCGGCCACCATTTGACAGGCCGGTCGGTCCAAACGTGTATTTCCTCGACCGTGCCGAGGGCTCCGGCCCGAATTTGGGCGGCGGCGTCGCGGAGATCCCGCTCGCTGCTCCCCTGGTTGCCCATCTGCGTGCAAAGGCCGTTTTCTTTCGCGATCTTTCCCAAAAGCCGGGCCTCGTAAATCGTGCGTGTCAGCGGCTTCTGGGTGTAACAATGCTTTTTCAACCGCATCGCCGCGAGACTCGCGGGGCCGTGCACATGATCGGGCGTGCTGATCGTAACCGCGTCGATCGTTTCGCCCATCGTATCGAGCAGTTCGCGATAATCGGTAAACCCTTTCGCCCCCGGGTATCGTTCCAACGCGCTTTTCAAACGGTTGCGGTCGGCATCGCACACGGCCCGGATTTCGCCGAACATCGCGGCGTTTTCGACGTCGCTGCGTCCTTTGCCGTCGACCCCGATCCCGCCGAAGGCGATCCGCTCGTTCGCGGAAGCCCTCGCGGTCGTGCGCTGCCCGGCGGTCAGCCAAAACCCGGCGCCGGTCAGCCCGGCCGTTTTCAAAAAATCACGTCGCGTCGTCGAGGTTTTCATAAGGCAACCTTTTTCTTTTCGAGTTGAAAATCGTTCGCGCAAAGACGAAACGTCATTGTATCGCGAACCGCAGAGCCGATCAACTCGGGAATGCGTATAAAGAGCCGCGACCTACGGTCGCGAAATGCAATGTCGATCTTTACTTCGCGACCGCAGGTCGCGGCTCTGTTGTCGAACGCCCAAGAAAAACAAAAACGGGAAACGTGAGTACTCGCCCGCGTTTCCCGTTTTTTACTATCGAATCACCGAATTCGGCCCAAAGTCTAAACTTCCTTGGCGTCGATCCAGGCCATGAGCTTGCGGAGCCGCTTGCCGACTTCTTCGATCTCGTGATTGCGGTGCATCGCACGGGTCCGTTTGAATTTCGGAGCGTTGACCTGATTTTCGAGCAACCATTCCCGGGCGAACTCGCCGCTTTGAATTTCTTCGAGAATTTTCTTCATTTCCTTTTTGGTCTCGTCGTTGACGATCCGCGGCCCGCGAGTGTAATCGCCGTACTCGGCCGTGTTGGAAACGGAGTACCGCATGTAGTTCATCCCGCCCTGGTAAAACAGGTCGACGATCAACTTCAGTTCGTGCATGCACTCAAAGTAGGCCATTTCCGGCTGGTAACCGGCTTCGACGAGGACTTCGAACGCCTTTTGGACGAGGGCGCTCACGCCGCCGCAGAGCACGACCTGTTCGCCGAAAAGGTCGGTTTCGGTTTCTTCGGCAAACGTCGTTTCGATCACGCCGCCGCGCGTACCGCCGATCCCCTTCGCGTAGGCGAGCCCGATTTTCCGCTCTTTTTCCCCGGCCCCTTCGCCGAGAGCGATCAGGCACGGCACGCCGCCGCCCTTGACGAACTCGCTACGAACCAGGTGTCCGGGCCCTTTCGGTGCGATGAGCAAGGCACAAACCCCTTCGGGAATGTCGAATTGACCGTAATGAATATTGAATCCGTGGGTGCAGACGATGATGTTTCCCTTCGAGAGGTTGTTTTTGACCTGATCGCGGAAAATTTTTCCCTGCAATTCGTCCGGAAGGGTAAAGACGATCAAATCACCCTTTTTGACGGCTTCTTCGGTCGAGAGCGGTTTGAAACCGTCCTTGACGGCGGCCTCGTAATTGGCGGTTCCGGGGAGTTCGGCGACGACGACCTCGCAGCCGCTGTCGCGCAGGTTTTGGGCATGGGCGTGTCCCTGCGAACCGTAACCGAGAATCGCGATGGTTTTACCTTTGAGCTGGGAAAGATCGGCGTCCTTTTCGTAATAAATCGTGCAAGCCATTTTTTTCGAGTGGTTAGTGGTGATTGATGAATATTTTTGATGGTTGACCGAAGATCAACTTGATAAAACTTAGAGGGAATCACTCCATTTCAGGAATTTGATCAGGAAGTAAATGAATAACGCCGCGACCAGAAGATAGAACGATTCGAGGAATCGGCCCTGAAACAACATTGCAACAGCGGCGGTGGTGCAAACGACGACAAGCACGTAGGCCAGCGTCAATGATGTTATAATAAGGGCTCGATATGGCCAATAATTACAAAATTTCCAGTAATTTTTGAAGCGACGATTGCCTGAAAAATCATCGGTGTTGCGTACGCCGTGCCGATTGACGAATCGCCGCAATTTTTCACGTCTCTTGATTTGATCGAACCATTTTTTCATAGCACGAAATCAAGGTGATCTCATCCGTTCACGATTTTCGCGAACGGAAAAAGCACAGCTGAAAAACTACCCGCGGGACATCGCGATGCGGCCGCTGCGGACGAGTTCCTGGATGCCGTAGGGGCGCATCACTTCGATAAACGCTTCGATTTTCGATTCTTTGCCGGAAATCTCGATCATCAGGGAGTTCGGGTTGACATCGAGGATTCGCGCACGAAAGATCTCGACCAGTTCGAGAATCTCCCGCCGGTTTTCGCTTTCGGCGTTCACCTTAATCAGCATCAAATCCCGTTCGACATGCTCTTGGCTCCCGATATCATCGACGCGTACGACGGTTACGATCTTGGCCAACTGCTTGCAAACCTGATCGAGTACCTTTTCGTCGCCGACGACGACGAAGGTCATTCTCGAAAGGGTGTTGTCTTCGGTTTCTCCGACGGCCAGACTGTCGATATTATACCCGCGGGATGCCAGCATCCCGGAGATATGCGACAGGACGCCCGGAACGTTCTGGACCAATGCTGAAATAACGTGTCGCATGATTGGATGGGAATTGGGACGGAAATCGTCTCCGGTAAGGTGATCTCGACCGCAAACCGGCTTTAGCCGGTACTCCGCGCCTTTCGGTCGGGTTGCGGTACAAAAACGAAACACCTTATACTACCCCTAAAAACAGGGATCAGCAAGGGGGGAATGAGGCCGCACGACACCACCATTCTCGGGAGCATCGTCCGTCCCTTGTCCTTTTTAGAAAAATCGCATATCATTGACGGCAATATTTCCATGTTTTTCCGCCCTTTTGACTCTTCTTCCGCTTCCTTTCGAACATGTTCATTTCCCTTGATTGGATTTCCGATTACGTCGATCTTTCCGGAATCGATCCGAAAGAAATCGCCGACAAACTGACCCTTTCGACCGCCGAGGTCGAGGGGATCGAGACGATCACCCGCAGCGTCGCCGGAGTGCTGGTCGGCAAGGTCCTCGCCGCCGAGCCGCTTGCCGAGAAAGACGGCAAGAAATTGACGTTTTGTACGGTCGATTGCGGCTCGAAAACCTACACGACCGTTTGCGGCGCCCCGAATGCGAGAATCGGCTTGGTCGCCCCCTTCGCCCCGGCCGGTTGCGTTCTCGCCGGGAACAAAAAGGTCGAGAAAACCGAAATGTCCGGCAAACCCTCCGAAGGGATTCTGTGCAGCGCCGCCGAGCTCGGTATGAGCGATTGGCACGAAATCGTGTTCGAATGCCCCGCCGTAACGAAGCCCGGAACGCCGTTCGCCGAATTGGTTCCCGAATCGGATACGTTGATCGAAATCGATAACAAGAGCTTGACGCATCGGCCCGACCTTTGGGGGCATTACGGGTTCGCGAGGGAGTTGGCCGCGATTTTCGGCCGGCCCCTCAAAACGCTCCCCGTGCACGATCTTTCTCAATACGACCAGCTTCCCGAATACCCGCTCGCGGTCGACGATTTGGAAAACTGCCCCGCCTACGGTTGCGTCGAAATGCGATTCGAAAACGAGGCGGTCGTCCCCTCGCCGATCATCATGCAACGCCGGTTGCACGCCCTCGGGCAGCGGACTTACAACCTGTTGATCGATGTTACCAATTACGTCAACCAGGAAATCGGGCAGCCGACCCATGCGTTTGACGGCGATTTGATTTCCGGGATTCGCGTCCGCTCCGGCGGCAAGCCCCAAAAGTTTCAAACCCTCGACGGGCAGGAGCGCAACCTGCTCGCCGAAGACCTGCTGATTTGCGGCGTTCTCGGAAAAAAAACAGGCAAGGTCGACCTTGACGCGGCGGTCCCCGTCGCTTTGGCCGGGATCATGGGAGGCCGGGCGACGGAAGTGTCCGACACGACCCGAACGGTGTTGCTTGAAAGCGCGAATTTCAAGGCGGGCCGGATCCGTCGAACTTCGACCCGGTTGGACCTGCGAACCGACGCGTCCCAGCGTTACGAAAAATCGCAGCCCCCTTGCAACGTTCGGGTCGGTGCCGAGCGGATCGTTCAGTTGATTCAAGATGCCGGGGTTGCACTCACGGTTGCGAGCCGATTTTCCGCCGTCGGCAGCCTCGCGGAAGAATTCCGGACGATCCGGATCGAACCGGGCAAACTCGAACGGCTTGCCGGGATCACCTTGCCGCAAGAAAAGATCGTCGCGATTCTCACTTCGCTCGGTTTTACGGCAAAATACGAACAGAGCGGTACGCTTACGGTCGGCGTTCCGGCGTTTCGGAGTGCAAAGGATATTTCGATTCCGGAAGACATCGTCGAGGAAATTCTGCGGGTTTACGGATACGATAATATCGAGCCGATCATGCCGGCCGCCCCGCTGCGGCCGCTTTTCGTCGAAAAATCGATTCAAATGGAGCACAAGGCCCGCAAGCTGCTCGCGCTCTCGCATCGGTTTATCGAAGTGCATAATTACGGTTGGACCAACGACAATTGGACCGCCCGACTTGGGTACGATCCGGGCGAAACGCTGGTGTTGCGGAACCCGGCCGCCCAGGGTGAGGCCCGGCTGCGAACGACGCTACTGCCGAATCTTTTCGCGCTCGTTCCGAAAAACCGTCCGATTCGCGATCAGTTCCGGCTGTTTGAGCTGGGGCATGTTTATTTGCCGGACAAAACGGCCGAAGCCGATCGAAAAGCGACCGGCTGCAACGAGCAGGCCCGGTTGGCCGGGGTCTCTTTCCAGCAGTCCGGCACGACCTTGGAAGAGCATTACCTCGCGATCAAATCGGCGATCGAAGATTTGGGGCGGCTGTTCGGCGGCGGGGATTTTCAGTTCCTCGCCCCGGAAACTTCGAGTCCGAACGTCCCTTGGGAAAATCCCGGGCATTTCGTCGAAATCCGGCAAAAGGGACAACCTGTCGGACGGTTAGGGGTCGTCGAAAAAAGCCTGCTCGAAAAGATTTCGCCCGAAGGAGGGCAGGTCGTCTGGTTCGAAATCGAACTCGAACGACTCGAAGGGGACCTATTCCCGATCATCAAATACGCGGAATTGCCGAAATTTCCCGGTTCCTGGCAAGACTTTTCGTTGGTTTGGGACATCGAGAAGGGATTCGCGGAACTGGAAAAGGTACTCGATTCCTTCGCCCATCCGCTTTTGAACCGCCGCGAATTCGTCGTCGCCTACAAAGGCAAAGGGCTGGAAAAGGGGACGGCGAGTTATTCGTTCCGTTTTTGGATCGGCTCGGACGACCACACCCTGAGCGGCGAGGAGATCGACGGCTTTCACAAAACGTTCCTCGGTTTTTTGAACGAGAACAACATCGCCCTTCGCGGTTAGAACATCGCCGAGCGAATTTTGTTCGTTGCTTGTTTAGCCGAGCGGCGCAGACGCCGGTTTGATTCTTTGCCGAAAAAGCCCGGAACCGTCATTTCGAGCGCAGCGAGAAATCTCACCCTCGCGAGGGAGGCCGAATCCGGCTCAATCGGCGAGGGTGAGATTTCTCCTTGCGCTGCGCTTCAGTCGAAATGACGAAAAA
>JAVBSX010000085.1:0-8606 GCA_031556455.1 Thermoguttaceae bacterium | reverse complement strand
TTTTTCGTCGCGTCGATCACGGTCAGGGCGTTGGCGTCGCTGAGTTTGAAGACGGCCAAAACCCCGGCCGGTCGACCGTTCAGGGTCGACATTCCGGAATAGCTTTCGGCCCCGAGTTCGATTCGGGCGACATCCGAAAGCCGGACCAGCCGCCCGTCGGCGCCGGTGCGGACGATGATATCGGCGAATTCCGAAATCTCGCGGAGGCGGCCCTTGGTGTCGACCTTGAACTGCATCGCCGAACTGGAGGCTTCCGTCCCGATCGAACCGGTCGCCGCCTGGATATTTTGGCTTTGGATCGCGGCCCGGACGTCTTGTTGGCCGATACCGTAATACCGCATTCGGATCGGGTCGAGCCAAACCCTCATGCTGAAGCGCATTTCGCTGAAGATCGTCGCCTGCCCGACGCCGTTGATTCGGGCGACGGCGTCCTTGACGTTGTTGCTGACGAAGTTGCTCAGGAACAGCTGCGTGTGGTCCGGATTGTCGCTCGTAAAGACGATCGAGGCGAGGAAGTCGGCGGTTCGTTTGGCGACGTTGATTCCCCGCATGGTGACTTCGCTCGGCAAGACCCGTTCGGCCCGTTTGACGGCGTTGTTGACGTTGACCATCGCGATGTCCGGATCGATATCCGGCTCGAACGTGAGGGTCAGGCTGTAGCTGCCGCTGTTGTTCGAGACGGAGGAATAATAGATCATCCCTTCGATGCCGTTGATTTCGGCTTCGAGCGGTGAGGCGACGGCATCGGCGATGACCTGGGCGCTGGCCCCGGTGTACGTCGCGGAAACGACGATGGTCGGCGGAGCGACTTCGGGATATTCGGCGATCGGCAGCCGTCCGACGCAGATCATTCCCCCGAGGACCAGGAAGAGGGAAATGACCATCGCGAACTTGGGCCGCCTGATAAAAAAGTCGGAAAACATGGGTTGGCTGGGATAACGGTGGGACGGCGAAGAAAGTTATTGAACCATACAAAAAGCAATGCTGTCATTTCGACTGGAGCAACGCGTAGGGAGAAATCTCACTCTCGCTGAAAGACTCGGAATTCCGCCCTCTCTCGCGAGTGTGAGATTTCTCCTTGCGCTGCGCTTCAGTCTAAATGACGTCTGCATTTTTGAGGTCGATAATTCCGCACGGTTGCTACGGATTGACCACCGAAAGGGCGGTGTCTTTTTCCTTCGAGGAGACGGGCCTGACTTCCGTACCGGCGATGATTTTATTGGTGCCTCCGACGACGATCTGTTCTCCGGGGGCGAGGCCGGAGCTGACGACGTATTTGTCGAACACCTGTTGGCCGAGCACCACATCGCGGCGTTCGATCTTATCATCGGGGCCGAGTACGAAGACATATTGTTTGCGACCGTCGAGCATGACCGAACCGACGCCGATCGCGGGGAGCGGCTCCTTGAATTTTTCGGCGAGCTGGACTTTGGCGAATCCGCCTGGCAAGAGTTGGGCATCGCGATTCTCGCAAATCAAATACACCGCGATCGTCCCCGTTTGACGATCGACCAGATTGTCGTAAAAGTCGATCTTGAATTCTCCCGTATACGGCCGGCCGTCGGTCCGGAAGATATGGACATCCGCGAGAGGCATCCCGTCCTCGTTGCTTTGGAAATATCGCATGAAATCCGTTTCGCTCAGGGTGATTTTGACGGAAATCGGATCGTACTGGACGATGGTCGCGAGCACCCCGGAGGTCGGATTGATGTAATTGCCTTCGCTGAATTGCTTGGCCCCGATCCGGCCGGTCAAAGGCGCATAAATTTTCGTGTACGAGAGATCGTTTTCGGCCAGGGTCAGATTTGCCTTCGCCTCGTCCAATTTGGCCTTTTGAAACGCTTGGGTTCGACGAGCCTCGTCCAGTTCCTGTTCGGCGACGACCCGACCGGTGTGCAGCGTGCTGATCCGGTCGAACTCTTTTCGGGCCAGTTCGATTTCGGCTTCGATCTGCCGGACGACCGATTCGGCCGCCTTGACGTTCACCGTATAGATCGTGTCCTCGATTTCGAAGAGCAGATCCCCTTTTTGAACGGTCGAGCCTTCCCGGAAGGCGACACTGTCCAGAAAGCCGGAAATGCGGGGGACGAGGGCGACGGTTTCCTTGGCGGTGACGATGCCGACATAATGTTTGGGCTGGGAAGCGTCCAGTGTCGCGACCGGTTCGACCCGGACGCTGGGAAGGGTTTTCGAGAACCCTTGCGCGAGGGCGGATTGCCCCAGAAAAAGAGCGGACAAAAGAATCGACGCGATCTTCAAATATAACGGAATGCCCTTGCGGAACATTTTTGGCACCTTTTGTGATTGGAATGGGGGGGATTTCATTGCTTTCCGCGAAAAATCGGACGGAATACTCAAGCTCGACTCTCGCGGTTTCGGGCTTCGTCGCTTCGCTCAGGGGCCTCTTGGCTCACGTTTTGCGCGGAACACGGTCGTGTTCGACCAACATAAAATCGTGGTGGTCCCGTTAGGGCTCCGGCGTCTGCGCCGCTCGGCTAAACGGCTCGACTCACAAAATTGGCTTTGGTGCTGTAGTCGTGCTTTGCAAAACGTAATGATTAGGCTAAGGCGGTCGACCGCCTGCCTTTTCGAGACACCCGCAAAACTTGCGTGCTCCCTATTTGTGCTACATCACTTATCATTTGCGACACAAATTCGATCTCAATATTATACATGATTTTGAGCGATTGGGGAGGCATGCACGTATTCCCCCTCTCAAAAAAACATGTGATCTCGCGGCGTTTTGTTTTTTTGACGGGTATCGGCCGATCAACCAAGATCGGATGCTTCCGGAAAAATCATACATTCCCCGAACACTTGGGAAAAATTCGGGCATCTCGAAAGGTCGATGTGTTCCGTCCGTTCGAGAATCGATTCGACCCGAAATTGCCGTGTTCGGTCCAACGCGAAATTTTTGGCTCCCCTAAGAGAAGTGTTGCCGCAAAAGCGGATTTGTTCGGTCGAAATATCCGGCGGGAACAGGCCGATGCGTCTCGCGCTTTCCGGACGAATGAAACTGCCGAACCCTCCGGCCAAATCGAGTCGCCGCAAATCGCCCGCTTTCAACCCGGCCCGCTGCAAGAGCAGTTCGACGCCGCAACGGATCGCCCCGGCCGCGAGTTGCAGTTGCCGGACATCCTTTTGCGTCAAAACGACCTCTTTTTTTCCCGGCTCCGAAAGCCGAAAGGCCGGCTTGCCCTCGAACGAAACCAGCCGTTGTTGAATGTCTTCCCGGAACGTTCCCGAAGCGAATTGGCCCCGGGCCGTCAACACGCCGAATCGAAGCAGTTCGGCCGTCAAATCAATCAGTCCGGAACCGCAAATTCCCATCGGCTCGCAATCCCCGATCGTCCCGATCCGGATCGATTCGCCGAATTCGACCCGATCAACCGCTCCGGGAGCGGCGATCATGCCGTGCCCGATCCTCGCGCCCTCGAACGCGGGTCCGGCCGCGGTCGCCGCCGCCCAAATCCGCTCCCCGTGCACGAGAATCATTTCGCCGTTCGTTCCGATATCGATCAACAATCGCGGTTCGCCCGAGCCGTCGTCCTGGTCGAGCCCGGTCGCAAGCAATCCGGCAACAAGATCGCCGCCGACGAACCCGCCGAGAATCGGCAGCGTTTGCACCAGCCCTTGAGGGTGAATCGGGAGCCGCAGTTCTTCGGCCCGAACGACCGGAAAGCGGTTTGTCACGGGAGTAAACGGGGAAAAACCGAGAAAGCTCGGATCGATCCCGAGAAAAATCTGCTGCATCACCGTATTGCCGGCGAGAACGAACGAGATAATTCGTCGCGGATCAATCCCGGCCTGTTCGGCGAGTTCCCCGATCATTTCGGCGGCCGCTTCGAGAACCGCTTGCTGCAATCGGTCCAGGTTTTTCGGATCGTCGATCGTTTTTTGGATTCGGGAAATAATGTCGTCCCCGAACCGCTTTTGGGGATTGGCCCTTGCCGCGACGATTCGGTCGGGATTCGAACCGTTTCCCGGATTCGAAGCAACCGCGGTATTCCCGAATTCGAGCAGTTCGGCGGCCAAGGTCGTCGTCCCCAGGTCGAACGCAACGGCAAACAGCGGGGCTTGGGTTTCCTCGACAGGGAAAAAATCGACGAACCGTTCGCCGAGAAAAGCCGCGGTCCCTTGCCAATTTGCTTGCCGCAACCGGCCCGGCAATTGCTGCAACTGTTGAAGCGAAAGGGTGGGCAGCCCGGGGACGGCGTCCGCGAAACGCTCCGAATCGGGCCGGTGATCTTCCCGGGACGGCGCGGGGATTTCGAGCGGGACGAGTCGCAGCGGCGATTGCGAATCGGCGTTCTCGAACGAAGCATGTTCGGAATCGACGACAACGCGGGCTTGGTTCCGTTCGAGCGATTCCCGGGGCACGAACACAACCCAATCCCGCTCGACCGCCTGTTGACAGGCGAGCACTTCGGTCTCGCCGGTTTCTTCGACCAACAAAACGCGGCATTGCCCGCAGGTCCCGGCCCCGCCGCAATCGGAGCGGATCGGGATGCCCGCAGCGCGGGCGGTCTCCAGCAGCGAAGAACCGGCGGGAACCGTCGTCGTTTTTTGCGAAGGGAGGAATGTGATATGGTGTGTTCGGGGCATCATTCAAAACGTAAGCGAATAACCACGAGCCGGGGGCTGTGCCCCCGATTGTTTGCCTCTTGAGTTGTAATCATATTTCGTGTGCGGTACAGTCGGGACCGCAGGTCCCGGCTCGTTTATTTCTCGGTTATTCCGAAAATGTTTGGATCGTAACCGGGCCGAGCAGGCCGGAAGGTTGCAACGGGGTTTGCGGCGAAAACGCGACGTTCGTTTTCGTCCGGCGACTTTCCGGCGGCAAGGCCGCATCGCCGATCAGCCGGTTTTGCCAATTGTTGATAATGTCGATTTCCAATGCGTTGCCGTTTTCCTTGAGCGCATCGGTGATCTCAATCGACCAGGGCGCGGTCCAAACGACGCCGAGGTTCTTACCGTTGAGCCGGACCTCGGCGATGTAATTGACGATTCCGAGGTCGAGGAACAGTCGCTCCCCTTTTTGTCGCACTTCTGCCGGAAGGTCGAACGTCTTGCAATACGTCGCCTTGCCGGAATAATGTTTGATCCCTTCTTCCGGTCGGCTGGTCCAATCGACGAGCTTCTCGAACACGACCGATTCCGGGCCGCCCCAGTTCGGATCGAACCGAACCGTCCAAGGACCGTCGATTGCCGCAATTTGCGAATAGGTCGGGAAATTTTCCGCAGCGGGTTTGCTGCCGACAACAGGCCGAGCTGTTCCGGAAGGTTGCGGCTCGCGAAAAACGACGAACCAGGATTGCTTCGGGGCGAACCGCAGCGGGACAACCGTTTGTCCCGTCTTCGCATTGTGTTGGAATCGCGGCAAGGCCCGGATTTCCCCGCTCACCGGATTCCAAAGTTCCGGCGTTTTGCCGGAAACCCGAAAGCCGCAATCGACGATTTGTTCCCGATCCGTTTGGTTGGAAAGAAAATAAATCTCGGATTCGTTCGCGGTTCGATGCAGGAATTCAATCTCGGAGAGACCGACTTTTTCTTTCGTCTCGGCCCTTTCGATTCCGCAATCCGGGAACAGGGCAAGCTGTCGGGTTAACGCTTCCAGCCCGATGCCCCAAACGATTTTTCCCCGACCGAGATTGCGACTGCCGGATTCCGCCGACCTTCGGCCCCAGATCGAATCGGCGACAGCCCGCAGTCGTTCGTCGGATTTCGGGTAATCGGCCAACCCGCAAGACCGCAACGGGCGATCGCCGTACACGACCAGCCCTTGGGCGATCAGTGATTGGATTTTGGCCAAAACCTTCGGGGACATTTCCCGCGTTTCCGGCAAAACCAGGATTCGGTACGCGACGTCCGCGTTCGGGAGAACGAGCCGACCGTTTTTGACGCTCGCCTTCAAGAGCACGTCGGTGTTGATCGAATCGGCGTTGAACCCGTCGGGCAACTTCGGCGAAAGATACGGCCGGTCCGGGACGAACGTCGTCGCCCCTTCGCCGTAATAATAGACGAAATCGGCTTGAAAACGGCCTTGTTGCAACAGGTGTTGGCAACGGGCGAGGTATTCGAACCAGCCTTTCCCTTGCTCCCACCAGGTCAGGTTTCGGTCGATATGCGTCCCGGCCCCGTATTGAAAACCGGGTTTGTCCGCTGCGTTGTCTTGATATGTCGATTGGTGAAAAACGATCCGGTTCAGCCCGTCGCAAAACGCCTTGTCGCCGACGAGTTTCAAGGCGTCGGGCGATTCGCTGAAATGAAACCAGGTCGTAAACGATTCCGCTTGGACGAGCGGCTTGCCGTAAATGTGGGCGGCGGACGCATTCGTCCGGATCGAATTGACGAACGGGTAAAACTGCGACATGATGTCGGTCCCGTACCAAAATTCGCCCATCGGAATGTCGCTTTGGCCGGCACATTGCAGGCCGTCGATATGCGGATGCGGGTAGGTGCCGTATCCCGTCTCCGAGTGCACTTGAATTCCGTGCTGGTGAGCGAGTTCGGCATACCGCTTGAAGAACGTCTCGCACATCAGATCGCCGATCGTCCGGCGGTAATCCCAAAGAAAGCGGTTCGTGATTTCGCGGTTGCTCGCGATCCGGCCGGTTTGGGTCGGCAGGTATTTGAGAAGATCGTAACCGCGACGTTTTTTGAATTCCTCGCGAAAAACGTGGGAGTACGTCGGCTGTTGGCCGCGAATGTCGGCCCCGAGTTCGTAGGAATCGATGTGCAAATATTTCAGCGTTTTGCCGATTTTGTTCCCTGCGATTTCCAACAGCGGCAAAGCGACATGCTCGAAATGCGATTCGATCCCGAGCGGGCTGAGCATATCGGCCTCGTAACCGGGCGCGGTCGTGCTGCCGCAACGGGTCCGCTGCCCTTGAATCGTATAGCCGAAGCGAATGATCGACCAACGCCCTTCCGGAACGTCCCAGCTCAGGTTGCCGTCGGCGTCCATTTTTCCGGTCAAATCGACGAGCCGCTCCGGATCGTAGCAGGAAGTGGGAAGTGGGAAGTGGGAAGTGGGAAGCGAAGTCGATCTTCCTGTCCTCTGTCCTCTGTCCTCTGTCCTCTCTTCCTGATACTCGTCGTTAAGCACGGCTGGGCCTTCCTTGGGCCAATCCCAGAAGCTGCGGTTGCCGGATTTGAACAACCACCATTTGATGCCGAGCCGGATCGGCGGCTCGTCCCCTTCACGAAGAATCCAACATTCGGCCAGTTGCACGTCCGGCTGGTAGGCGGAATGTAAAATGAGCCGAAAATCCTTCGCCTTGATCTCGGGAAATTCAACGCGGATCGATTGCCCCGGCTCCATATCGAAATGGGTCACCTCTTCGTAATTCGTACCGTCCTGCGATTGTTGCAGGTACACGGTTTTCGGCCCGGCCCCTTCGGCTCCGGCGAGATAAATCGATCGGGCGGCAATCGGCTCATGATAAGAAATTTGAAACCAAAGCGGGGTCTCACGACTCAGGGGGAAATCGGGATTCGCCCGCCAAAACGTATTCGGATCGCCGTCGAACGCCTGTTCGACGGGCCAATTGTATTCGTCGCAATACATGCCGAGCGTGTTGTTCGCCGCAACCAGCGCCGGTCGGACGGGCCGGTCCGGGTTTTCCGGAATCGCGACGACGGCGATGTCCTTATAATAATTGTCGAGCGTCAGGGGAAGCGGGACGAAGATTCTCTTGCCATTTTCCTGATCCTTGTTCGTTGAGCCGTCAGCTTTTTTAGAACCTTCGACCTGAATTTCCGTAAAGGTCAGTTTTTTATTTGCCGCGTCGGCGCTGATCCAAGGACCGCCGGCATCCCAGCCGTCGCAAAGGTTGACGCTCACTTCAATGCCGAGCCGTTCGGCTTCGTTGAGAGCATGTTGGAACAGCTCGACCCAATGCGGCGACATAAAGTCGGGACCGACCGGCATCGGCCCGGCGGGGCCGCCGGCCGGAAAAATCAGGATACCGCCGATCCCCTGCCGCTTGAATTCTTCGAGTTCCTCGGTGATCCCCTTTTCGGAAACGTAGGAGTTCAACCACCACCAATAGGTCCAGGATCGTGCCGCCCCTTCGGGTACGCGAAAGCCTTGTTCGAGAGAAGAGGTTTCTTGCGAAAATGCGGAAGAGGCCGAAAAGATAGCAAGAAATAAAAGAACGGAGAAGAATCGGAAAAATTTCATAAATACCGTAATTTGTAGCATAGTAACCGCTTGTTTTTGTCGAAAGCCCCGGAACCGTCATTTCGAGCGAAGCGAGAAATCTCACCCTCGCCGAAAGAGTTGAATTTATCCCCCCTCGCGAGGGTGAGATTTCTCCTTGCGCGTTGCTCCAGTCGAAATGACGTCGCGTTTTTTGGCAAGGGCTGTTTTCACGACTCTGTTGCGTTGCGAACAGTCGGGACCGCAGGTCCCGGCTCGTGGTGTGTGCGCGAGAACTTTTCGAGCGATCCCTTAAAGCATTTCTTCCAATTGCTGTCGTAATTCGTCCCTTTCGCGTCGGGTTGCTTCGAGATCGAACATCAAGTATTTCATATCGAGGCGAAATTGAGAAAGCGTTTCCCGGACAAAACCGAGAATACGCCGCCTGCGATCAATATTTTCC
>JAVBSX010000052.1:0-2765 GCA_031556455.1 Thermoguttaceae bacterium | reverse complement strand
GATCACAAAATAAAGATATACGTGAACGATGTCCGGGGATTGCGCTTTGAGGGGCGGCTTGTCCGGGGATTGCGCTGCGCTTCATCCCCGGCTCCTTGTGAGCGATCATCTTCGGCTCTTTTTGAATAAAACCGGAATCCGGGTTTTCATAAAATCATTTTTTCGCTATAATTCAGACCGTAAATTTTGCCTCTTTTTTCTCTCTTACGGACATTTACGATGAGCCTGAATTTAGCAACGATTTTGGAAGATGCCGCCCTGCGTTTTCCGGAGAATATATTTCTGGTCAGCGAAGACCGGACCTACACCTACTCGCGGATGTACCTTTGGTCGAAAAAAATCGCCGGGGTCATCGCCTCTTTCGGGATCAAACGCGGGGACCATGTCGCGGTCGTGATCCCCAACGTCCCGGAATTCTCGGCCGTGTACTTCGGCCTGCTCGCCGTCGGAGCGGTCGTCGTTCCGATCAATACGATGTTCCTGGAAAACGAAATCGCCTACCAACTGGAGCAGGCGGACGTTTCCTGCGTGATCGCCTGGTCGCCGTTCGCCGAAAAATGCTTCAACGCCTTTCGGGCGTTGGACGAATGCCGTAACCTGTTTTTTCTCGGCCCTCAATCCGAGGAGGCCGCGGAAAAATCCCAAATCGGCGAATCCCCGTTGGACGAATTGGAAATCGCCTTCCCGAAAACGGTGTTCGCTCTCGAACCGCTCCTCGAAAAAGAGGCCGGCGATTTCGACACCGTGCAAACGGATCCGGGAGACACGGCCGTCATCCTTTTTACCTCTGGGACGACCGGGCGGCCCAAGGGGGCGGAGCTCAGTCATTTCAATATGTATTCCAACGCCCTTTACGCGACGGAGAAAATCGTGTTCTTCGCTCCGGGGGACGTGCTTTTGGGAATTCTGCCGCTCTTTCATTCGTTCGGGCAGACGGTCGTGCAAAACGCGGTCGTTGTCGGCGGGGCGACGACCGTGCTCGTCCCGCAATTCGAACCGAAAAAGGCGCTCGCCCAAATCGAACAGTATAAAGTTACGTTTATTTGTGCCGTTCCGACGATGTTTCATTTGATGATCCAGAATCAAAAACGGCATCCGTTCGACGTCAGCTCGCTCCGGCAAGTCGCCAGCGGCGGAGCTCCGTTGCCGAGGACGATCAGCGAGGAATTCAAAATCGTTTTCGGCGTCGATTTGCAGGAAGGTTACGGTCTTACGGAAACCAGCCCGATCTCGAATTTTACGGCAAGAGGCGAGCTCGTCAAACCGCATTCGATCGGCCCGCAGGCCTTCGGCTGTCATGTTCGGATCAAACGGGAAGACGGCTCTTTCGCCGAGACGGAAGAGGTCGGCGAGGTCGTGATTCGCGGACACAATATCATGAAAGGGTATTACAAGGACCCGCTCGCGACGCAGCTGGTGTACCAGAACGGCTGGTTCCATACCGGCGATCTGGGCCGCGTCGATTCCGATGGCTATTTTTACATCGTCGGCCGCAAAAAAGACATGATCATTCGCGGGGGAATGAATATTTATCCCCGCGAAGTTGAAGAGGTGCTGCTGCGGTACCCGGGCATCAAGGAAGCGGCGGTGATCGGCATTCCGGACGAAACGCTGAGCGAAAACGTCTTCGCCTACGTCATTCTCAACGAAGGGGTCGAGTGCACCCCGGAAGAGTTGCTGCGTTATTGCCGGGAGCAGCTCGCGGCCTTCAAGTGCCCGAAGATCGTCCGTTTTCTGGACCAGTTTCCGAAAACCTCGACCGGAAAAGTCTTAAAGCAAAACCTCCGGGAAATGGCGAAATAAGACGCGCGACAACGAGCCGGGACCTGCGGTCCCGACTGCTCAGCGGTGTTTTTGAGGTTGTCTGAAATTTATTGCCCTCCGCGAAAAATTCGAGCTGAAGCGTCGAACTCAACACTCGCGGTTTCGCGGCTTTCGTCGCTTCGCTCAGGAAGCCCCTTGGTTCATTTTTATCAGAGCACAGTAAGCGAAAAACCTTTCAGAATGCAAACGCACCTCATTTTAATCGGATATCGGGCGACGGGCAAAACGACCCTGGCCCGGCTGTTGGCCGAGCGGCTCGGAACGGAAGCGATCGACAGCGACGTGCTGATCGAGCGGCGGGCGGGGAAATCGATTGCCCGAATTTTCGCGGAAGAGGGGGAAAGCGTCTTTCGAGACAGGGAGGCCGAAGAGATCGCAAAGGTTTTCTCCGAACGGAACGACGGCAAAAAGATCGTCCTTGCGAGCGGCGGCGGGGCCGTTTTGAGGCAAACAACCCGGGAATTGTTCCGAAATAGGGGGCAGGTTATTTGGCTCAAGGCATCTCCCGAGACCATTTTAGAGCGAATGAGCCGGGATTCCGCGACCCCGTCCCAGCGGCCGGGCTTGACCAATCTAAGCGCCCGGGAAGAAATCGAAGACCTGCTGCAAAAACGGTCTCCGATTTACGAGGAAGCCGCTCACCTTCATATCGATACGGAATCGGCTTCGCTCGAACATTTGGCGGAAAAGATATTGGCCGCCCTTCGCGAAAAAACGGGCTGAAAAATAACAGCCCGAAATGAATCGCAGCGCAGTGAGGGATCGGAGCTCTTCCCCCTCACTGCGCGATGCTCCGTTTCGGGCTGTTATTTCACGGTCCAATTTTTAAGATCAAATCAACAAACTGCCCCTCTCATACGAACCGGATTCGCGTGCCCCACGATTCGATCTGCTTGTCGAGGTCCTTGCGGGAGAGGCGAATCTGCACGAAACCGGGGGTC
>JAVBSX010000014.1:0-3913 GCA_031556455.1 Thermoguttaceae bacterium | reverse complement strand
ATCGCGAGAATGATGAGCGCGACCGCCATTTTCAAGGCGATCCAAAGAATGATCTGGAACATGTAACCGCTGATCTGCCGTTCGGTCAGTTCGGTGAGCCCCATAATCAACTCCAAATCCTTGATCACGGCGAAAAACGCGACGGTCGCGCAGATCGCGATCTTGACGATCCCCATGATGAGCCGCATCACGCTTTGCAACGAGAAAATCCGGCCGAATCCCTTGATCGGGTCGAGTCGCTTGAAATCGAACGCGAGTTTGTTCGGCAGCCAGAGAAAACCGACCTGGGCGAGATTGACCAAAACGCCGGCGAGAACGAGGAGGAGACAAAAGACCGAGATTTCTTTCGTAAACTCGATGATCGAAGAAACGAAATACGAGAGCAAGTTGTCCGGATCGGCTTCGAGCCAAACGTCGCCGCCGAGATTGTCGAGCGTATATTCGTATAAGTGTTGGGCGATCGCTTTGCCCTGGGTCATCATCAGGACGACGGCGATCAGGAGCATCGCGGCGGAGGCGAGGTCCTGACTCCGCGCGACCTGTCCTTCCTCGCGGGCCTGCTCGCGCCGCCGCGGGGTCGGATCATGGGATTTCTCTCCTCCTTCTTCGGGCATGATTTAGCGGATAGCTGGTAGCGGATAGCTGATAGCGGGAAGCAGGAAAGCTAAGCCGCTAAGCCGCTATCCGCTAAGCCGCTATCTGCTACATTGCTTTTTTGGCGTCGAGCGGTTGGTTGAGTTTGTTGTAAAGGGTTTTCAGGCTAATGCCGAGCTCCTCGGCCGCTTTCGCCTTGTTGCCGTCGTTGCGCTGCAGGGCGGCTTGAATCGCGTCCATTTCCAAATCGCGGAGTGTCCTGCCGGCAGAATCGGAAATTTCCGGGTCGAACGAGAGCAAATCGGCGATCGGGTCCGCGGCGTGATCCTGCGAAGAGAGTTCGCGGGATTTCGTGATCGGCCGTTCCGGACGACGTTCGAGAACGCGTTCCCGCTCCGTCGCGATCGCCAGTTTCGGTTGCGGCTTCGGCAAACGAATCGGCTGCGGCAGGGCTTCCGGTCCGATCGGTATGCGGTCCGCCAAAATCAGCGAATGTTCGATCGTGTTGGCCAATTGCCGGACGTTTCCGGGCCAATCGTAATTTCGCAACAGCCCGAACGCTTCGGGAGCAAACAGTTCTTCGGCCTTTCGGATATTCGCCCCGCCTTGAAAGCGTTTCGCGAGATGCAAAATCAGCTCCGGCAAATCTTCGAGCCGTTCTCGCAGCGGGGGCAGGGCGATTTCGAAGGTATTGATCCGGAACCAGAGGTCTTCCCGGAAATCCCCTTCGTGTACCATGGTTTCGAGGTTGCGCAAGGTCGCACAAACGACCCGGACGTCGCAGATCGTCGCGTTGTTTTCGCCGACCCGGCGTACTTCGCCCGATTCGAGGAAACGGAGCAATTTCGCCTGAACCCCTTTGGGCAACTCGCCGATCTCGTCGAGAAAAAGCGTCCCGCCGCTCGCGACTTGCAACAGCCCGGTCCGGTTTTCGTCAGCGCCCGTAAAACTTCCTTTGCGATGCCCAAACAGTTCGCTCTCGATCAGGTTTTCCGGCAAGGCCCCGCAATTGATCGCGACGAACGGCTTTTCCCGCCGAGGGCTGCGGTCGTGTATCGCCCGGGCGACGAGCTCTTTGCCGGTCCCCGTCTCGCCGAGAATCACGACCGTCGATTCGGTCGGGGCGATTTTGTCGATCAGCCGCCCGACCTGCTGCATCGGAGCGGAGGAGCCGATCAGTTGTCGCGTCCCCTCGATCCGTTGGAGTTGGTTTTTGACGGCGAGATACTTTCGGGTCAGTTCCCGTTTTTCTTCGACCCGGGTCAAAATTTTTTCGATCTCGGCGAGCCGACACGGTTTCGTCAGGTAATCGAACACCCCTTGCCGCAAGGCGGCGATCGCGGTGTCGAGGGTTCCCTTGCCGGTCAAAATGATCGCTTCGGCTTCGGGACACTTTTCGCGGGCTTCGGCGATCACCTCAAGCCCGTTGGCACCCGGCATGTCGATATCGACGAGAAGGCAATCGAACGAGTCGTTTTGCAGGGCGGCGATCGCGGTCGTCCCGTCGGGACAGACGGCAACCGTGTGTCCCATGCCGGGAATTTCCCGCCGCATTAATTCCTGCAACGAAATTTCGTCGTCAGCAAACAGTATTTTCAAGGACATTGCATATAATTGACTGAGGAAACCTTTTTCCAAGAAATAGCAACGCGAATTCTAATGTTTTTCGCCCGTTCACAAAAGAGCAATTTCCGTCCTTATTCTTTGCCTAGCCTTCCTGTTTTGTGATTATTGCTCAAAAAACAGCGAGCCGCAATGTTCTCAAAATGCTAAACAATATGCGTGGCCGAATCTTTTTCTGGTTTTATTGATCTTTACGCAAAAAATCGAACACGGCAAACAGCAGCCGGAAGCGTCAACGCCGGGTTGGCCTCGCGTTTTCGTGTTGGACAACCGGGCGCTGACGCTTCCGGTTGCTGCCCTTATCCGAAATTTTTTGTAAAGATCGGTAAGGCTCGGAATCATTTTTTTGTCGCCGCCGCCGATTTTGTCTCGTTTTTTTTGACAGAGCCGTTTTTTTGACCTATGGTTAAGATGGGACTTTTTCGAGATTCGTCGGCGTCTTCGCCGCTCGGCTAAACGGATGATGTTCAAAATCAGCTCTTACGAACAATGACGACAACACTGATTACCGGAGCCAACGGGTTTATCGGATACCATCTCGCGAAACAATTGTGCGAAAAAGGGTCTCCGGTTCGCTGCCTCGTCCGTCGTTCCTCCGACACTCAACGATTACAATCACTTCCCGTCGAGATCGTTTACGGAGAAATACGGGATCGTTCGAGCCTCCTCAACGCCTTGAACGGCGTCGGCTCGGTTTACCATCTCGCCGGACTCACACGCGAAACGCGGCCCGGCCTTTTTCAAGAGGTCAACGTTGGCGGGACTCGAAACCTGGCCGAGGAATGCCTCAAACTCAATCCGGCCCCGACGGTTGTTTTCGTTTCGTCGTTGGCCGCAGCCGGACCGGCGAAAAACGGACGGCCGAAAACCGAAGCCGACCCGGCCCGGCCGATGTCCGCTTACGGCAAAAGCAAGTTGGACGCCGAACGAATTTGGATCGAATACTCGGAAACGATCCCCTGCTCGGTCGTCCGGCCGCCGATCGTTTTCGGAGAGACCGACGAAATGTCCCTCGAACTCTTTCGGGTCGTCCAGCGAACGCATTTTCACTTCCTGCCGGGTTGGATCAACCGCCCGTTCTCGTTTATACACGCTTCGGATTTGGCCGAACTGCTCATCCGGATTCCGGAACGGGGAGAGCATCTCACTCCCGAAAGCGAAAAGACCGGACAAGGGATTTATTTCGCGAATTGCGGGGAAAACGTCCGTTTCGCCGAGTTCGGGCGCATGATCGGACATTCTTTGGAATTGCGGCACACGTTCGTCTTTCGCTGCCCGCCGCTCGCCGTTCTCGCCTTCGGATTGTACTGCGAAGTCATTAAACGGATTTCCGGCGGCAGCGTCTCGCTCGATTGGAACAAGGCGAAAGAATCTTTGTGCGGCCCTTGGATTTGCGACGGCGGGAAAGCGCAAAAGCAGCTTGGTTTCGTTCCAGGCAAGTCGTTGCAGGAACGACTCAACCAGACGACGCTCTGGTATAAGGAAAATGGTTTCTTATAATGAGCTGCTTTTTCGTCAACATCCGCAAAGACGAGGACATACGAGCCGGGACCTGTGGTCCCGACGGCCCGTTTCGCGGGAAAAGATATACCACCGCAGCCGGTAGGGGCGGTAGGCTTCGCCCTTCGTCAAACCGCGGCCTCGTAGGGCTGCTGCCCGTGTTGAAGACGGGAATTTTAAACCGGCTTGAGTTTAT
>JAVBSX010000394.1:0-3678 GCA_031556455.1 Thermoguttaceae bacterium | reverse complement strand
GAATTGGCGAGGCCGCCGAAACTCTCGGGCGAGATGCCGAAGGTAACCGCTGATTGGCTGTTTTGCGGCAACCCGACCGTTGTAACCTTGGAGATCGTTCAGGCCGGAGCGTGGCGGAAGCCGGCGGAAAAATCGGTGATTCTGATGTTCGCGAATTTCGCCGATCAGCCGCAGGAAAACGGATTTCAGGTCGATTGGGCCGAATGGGGATTCGATCCGGGCAAGACGACCGTCGTTCGGCATAATCCCGACGGTTCGGAGCAAACGCTCGAAAAGCTGCCGGAAACCGTGCGGCTGGAAGCACAAGACGCCTTCGTGCTGGAGCTTCGCGAGAACAAATAGATCCGTATATTGCGTCCCTGATAACCGTCCTGTTGGACTCAATCCTCGGCCTGTAAGGCCGATGCGTTACAGCCCGGGGCAGAGCGAAGCGCCGCCCTGGGTTTGCAGAACGGCTCAATCCCTGCGGCCTGTAAGGTCGCCGCATGGTGGCGGCAATCACGTCCAAAATGCCGTTCGACAATTGCATGTTATGGTTTCGCAACAATGATTGCAACCCGTCCTGAAACGAGAGATGGACGATTATTGTCGTTGCGGTTTGTTTTGCGTCGGCCTTACAGGCCGATGGGTGTGGGGGCGTCCGCACCCCAGGGCGGCGCTTCGCTCTGCCCTGGGCTGTTACGCGCCGCCCTTTCAGGGCGAATTCGGAAAACGCAACCGGTCGCGACGGTTGAAAAAATTCATTTTATAACCGAAACACAGTAACAAAGGTGTAACAACAATGGTCTTTTTGAAACGCAACGCTTTGATGATCGGCTTGTGGGCGACGTTCGCGCTGAGCTTCGCGTTGGCTTATAACATCCCGTATCACACGAGCCAGGTCGATTACGTGCGGGAATTTATTTTGGCGTTGATGTCGAGTTCCGTGACGCTGATCATCGCGGCGATCCTCCTGCGGCAGCAAACGATGAGCGAAGAGCTCAAGGATACGCATTCGGAGATTTTTCGCAAGAAGTTCGAGGTTTACACCGATTTCGTCCGGACGTTGATCGTTTCGTTGGAGGATAAGTCCAACGGCGATGAGAACCTGCGGCGTCTTGAAGAGGATTTTTACAAGCTGCTGCTTTTTATCGACGGGCAGGAGACGTTCGATAAAATTTACGGCGTTATTCTGGGGAGCCTGCGAAACGACAACCGGGAAAAAATCGGGGAAGTCCTTTACTGTTTGCGCGAGGAACTGGGGATTCAAGGCGAATCGGAAGGTCGTCTGCGGCAGCCGCTGTTCTGGAGCGAATTGGGCGGAAAAATGAACGCCTTTTACGACGCGGCGGAAAAACTGCAAAATCGCTCCTGAGGGAATCTTTCAACGGAAAGAATCACCGAACAGAAGGGGTTGGTTGCCGCCGGTTGAATCTCTACTTTGCGAAGTTACTGAGTTCCAGATAAAAAATGACCTCTTTGCAACCGTTGCGAAATCCGAATTCGCCCTGAAAGGGCGGCGCGTAACAGCCCAGGGCAAAGCGAAGCGACGCCCTGGGAGAAGGAACGTACACCGATTTCGGCCTGTAAGGCCGACGCAAATCTGTTGTTCCCTTGCCCTTTCAGGGCGGCTGATTGTTGAGGGGGCCCATTACCCAGGGCGGCGCCTTCGGCTTTGCCCTGGGCTGTTACGCACCGGCCTTACAGGCCGGGGAGCGAAAACCGACGGCTGGCCTTTTCGTGATGCTCTCAAAAGGAGTTCAAATTTTTTCTGGATATCAGTAAAATATTCGACTTTTTTCGTTTTCCATTTTTTCGAGTCCGAATCAGTAAGTGTTTGGCATGCAGCAAGTTAGCAGCCCAACGAGGCTGCGGGCCAAATGGGGCCGAAGGCTTCCCGCAATACCGCGTACGGTATCAGAGCGATTTTCCGACGATCACGGTTTCGTAATCGGGAATCTCGGGCGAACGGCGAGATTCGTTCAGGCCCACGGTTCGGGACGGGTCCGACTCGAAGTTGCGGTTGCGGGCGAGAGCCGGCTCATACGTTTCGAGCGAAGGGAACCCGGCTCCGACCCAGCGGATCCAAACCTGTTGCAGATCGCCGAGATTTTCGTAGCCGTAAAATTCCCGGACCGCCCCGTTCCAATCGTTGTTTTGCATCCCTTTTTCCGCGAAACTCGCGAAACGGCGGTGCCCGCCCTGCCCGATCAAGAATTCGGCGACGGAATTGCCTTGCGAGTACAGCGGCATAAAATCGCTCGGGTAATCCCCTTGAATTTCGACCATCCGGTTGAACGGGATCGCCCTGCGGACGTTCGGGTCGACGAATTGCAGCAGCATCCGGCGGTATTTGGAGCGTTCCGCTTCGTGTTCGAGCGAGGTCGCCGCCCCTTCGTCGAGCCAACGCGGGATTTTCTTCCGAAACGCCGTCGCGAAAACCATGTGGGAAATTTCGTGCGGTAAGACGGAATCGACGATCCGTTCCCGCGTTCCCTGAACGCTCATCTCCCAACCGTCGACGGTCCCGTCGCTATGAAAGATGAACGAGGTTTCGCCAGCTGCCCCGACATCGCCGACCTTGAAGCGGATCGGGCATTTTTCCGGCCAATCCCGGAGCGTTCGGCCGAACCAAAGCACCGCGAGCCGTTCCCGCGAAGATTCGGCCGTGTCGCCGAATTCCCGGGCCATTTCCGCGGTCGGAGCGTTTTCGATCACGAAATTGGCCGTTTCGTAGCGATAAACCGTCCGCCGGACCTCCGAAGTGGGGCGGAGCGGCGGAACGTTGTTTCGCGCGACCAGGTAGGTCTGCGAAGGAGATTCGCGGTAGCCTGCGGCGAAAACGCCGGTGTTTCCCGAGAAACTTATCGAAATAGAAATAATGACCGCGCAAAATCCGACCGGGAAACGAGCTCGTCGACTCACAAAAACCTCCTTGTTTTTTGAATACGTCTTGGCCGTTGCCGGACATCTTGTCCGGGTGTCGAGTCAACGACTCTGACCAAGAGGGGAGCAGTTTACCCGATTGCGGGATTTCAGGAAAGAGCAATTTGCGGAGCGTTGGGAAACGCGGAATATCGGATAAATGAGGAAATAGGAGATTTGAGAAGAATCAGGCAACGCTCGTGCGTCAAAATAGGCAAATATTCCCGAAAAAGAGGATTTTTCCGAATTTAATCCTTAAGACGGATTCGAGGATTATCCGATAAGAGAAGAGACGTAATTATTCCAAGCTAAGGAATGATTCTTGTTCTTGGAACACGGTTATACATTTTGCGTTAATAAAAGAGGGAAAACGATGAAAATCGAAAAGCGGGCTTACAGAAAATGGCTTTACTCGATCATGGGCGCAGCGTTTTTGCTGGGAGCGCTTTCCTCGGTCGGTTGTACGATTCACAGCAATGGTATGACGATTCCGAGCCCGGATTGGCTGAACCAACGGGTCCAATACATGCCGGCCGGGCCGCAGTTTCCGCATAGTCAGGAACGAGCGATGATGGACGCGGCCAAGGCGGAAAAACAATCCCATCAGCAGCAGTACTAAGATGGTACTGATGCCGTCCCGTCGAATTCCGAGGCCTGTCTCATGCCCGAATTGAACCTTTCGCCAAATGCGCAACAATGGGTGAACGTGATCCTGCTTTGGATCGGTTTCTCCGTCGTCGTCGGGCTCGTCGTGCGCAGCCTTTTTCCGGGCAA
>JAVBSX010000367.1:0-5972 GCA_031556455.1 Thermoguttaceae bacterium | reverse complement strand
GCACGGAGCATATCTCCGGTCGAAAGGTGGGCAACCGCGTATCGTTTGATGATTCGTTCCGCTTGAGTCCCTTTTCCCGCTCCGGGGGGACCGATAAAAACCATTCTCATATCAGGCTGAAAGCTGGAGGACGGGGTTTTGGGATGTGATGCGAGACGATTCTCGCTGTCCGTGAGGCGACCGACCTATTTTTCCTTGTTCAACAAACCTTTGTAATTCCGCATGATTAAATGACTGTCGATCTTGTCGATCAGGTCGATAATTACACTGACGGCGATCAACAAACTGGTCCCGCCGAAAAATCCCGCGACGACGAAGGAAACGCCCATCTCGCTCGAAATGAGCGTCGGGAGAATCGCGATCACCGCCAAAAACGCGGCCCCGACGTATGTGATGCGGATCATCACCTTCTCAAGGTATTCCGAGGTTCTTTTCCCGGGGCGATAACCGGGAATGAAGTTCCCGTAATTTTTCAGGTTGTCCGACATGTCTTTCGGATTGAAAGTAACGGCCGTCCAAAAATAGCAGAAAAAGAAAATGAGGGCGATGTAAAGGAAAATGTAAATGAAATTTTCCCCGCGTTGGAATTGATCGGCCAGGGAGTTCAGCCAGGTACTGCCGGTCGCTTGCCCCAAGTATTTGAAAATGAACAGCGGGAACATCAAAAGTGAACTGGCGAAAATGATCGGCATCACGCCGGCCTGGTTGACCTTGAGCGGCAGGTATTGCCGGTTGCCGCCGTACACCCTTCGCCCGCGGACGTGCTTCGCGCTTTGCATCGGGATGCGCCGCTGCCCTCGGGTCATATAAATGACCCCGACGACCACTGCAATAAATAAGAGGACCAGAATGATTAAAACCTCGACACCGAGCTGCGAAGAACTCCCTCCGAGAACGACGTTCCCGTCCCGAAACACACTTTTCGCCAAATCGCCCAAAGCCGAAGGAACGTTCGCGATGATACCGGCCATAATCAACATACTGATTCCGTTGCCGATGCCGTATTCGTCGATCTGCTCCCCGAGCCACATCAAAAAGCAGGTGCCCGCGGTCATGATCAACACCGACGTCAGGACCCAGAGCATCGGAATCTTATCTTCCGTGGGATTGGCGAGAATGTTGGCATTGACGCAATTGTATTGCCGAACCAAAAGCACGTAACTGAAACTTTGGATGATGCAAATCGCGACGGTCGCATAACGCGTGTATTCGTTGATTTTCTTGCGGCCGCTTTCGCCTTCTTTTTGCAACTTTTCGAGCGGTTCCCAAACCGTCGCGAGAAGCTGGAAAATAATCGAAGCCGAAATGTACGGCATGATCCCAAGCCCGAAAATCGTGATGTTGTTCAGGTTCGTACCGCTGAACATCGAAACGTAACCGAGGACGCCGGTCAGGTCCTGGGCGCTCCAAAACGCGGCGAGCTTGTCCTTATCGACGATCGGGAGCGGGATCCACCAACCGATCCGGTAAACGGCCAAGAGACCGAGCGTCAACAAAATCTTCTGTCGCAGCTCGGAAATCGAGAAAATAACGCGAATTTTTTCAAACATTTTAGATCCAATTATGAGTTGTTTGGCGTGTTTCGCTCCCGTTGGTCGCTGCGCTATTCGAATAAATCACTCTTGGTCGGTGTCGGACCCGTTCCGGCCTCGAGTCAGAAGAGAGAAGCAAAAATGGGAAACGGGAAATCATTTTATAACCGATAATCGGCCAAAAATCACTTCCCGCCTCCCATTTTTTGCATTTCACTATTTCTTGGACCGTTTGGGTTTCATTTTGTTCTTGACAACCGGAGCAGGGCCCGGGAGAACGACGACGGAACCGCCCGCCGCCTCGATTTTTTGCTTGGCCGTTTCCGAAAACCGATGGGCCATGACCGTGAGCGATTTGGTCAATTCCCCGGTTCCGAGAATTTTCAGTTGGTCGAAGACGGCTTTGACGATCTTCCGTTCTTTCAAAACCTGCGGGGAAACGGTGTCGCCGTTGCCGAAACAGGGCTCTAAGTCGCCGACATTGATCCCGAGAACCTTATCCGCGAACCGATTGGTAAAACCGCGTTTGGGTATCCGGCGAGCGAGCGGCATCTGGCCGCCTTCGAAGTAGGACGGCATCGAAAAACCGGCCCGCGAACCTTGGCCTTTGTGCCCCCGACCGGAGGTTTTGCCCAAACCGCTTCCGGTTCCCCGGCCCAGTCGTTTGGTCGCGGAGTTCTTTTGAATACCGGCATTGACATCATTCAAATTCATGACAAAGAAACTCCTCGCAAGCGTTCAACTTCGTTTTTAGATCGTAATTGCGTCAAGGCTTCGATCGTCGCCTTGACCACATTCGTCGGATTGGTCGTTCCGTAACTTTTCGTCAAAATATCGTGAATGCCGCACGCTTCGCAAACGGCTCGGACCGCGGCTCCCGCGATCACACCGGTACCCGGACCGGCGGGGACCAAGATCACCCGGGCGGCGCCGAAATGCCCTTGCACTTCGTGCGGGATCGTCGTCCCGTCCAAATGAATCGGAATCATCTTTCCGGAACCGTCCTTGACGGCTTTATCGACTGCCGGGGGAACTTCATTGGCCTTGCCGTACCCCCAGGCGACCTTGCCTTTTCCGTCGCCGACGACCACCAAAGCGGAGAAGCTGAAGCGTCGACCGCCTTTGACGACGGCCGCACAGCGTCGGATCTTGACCACTTTGTCGATTAAATCTCCTCGTCCTGTTTCGCTCATTTTTTTAAAGTCGTGAGTGATAAGTGGTAAGTCTTAAAATGAATCGACTCCCACGAGCTTGAACTATTTCTTTTTAGGGGCTCTGTTTTGTGCGGCGGGTTTCGCTTTCGCCTCTTTTTTGTCAGCGGCCGGTTTTTTTGCTCCGGGCTTGCCTTTTTTCGCGGCGCGGGCGGCCAATTCCTCTTCCGAATAATTATCGGAAGCCGCTCCGATGTCGAGCCCGTTTTTGCGGGCGGCATCGGCCAGTACCTGGACCCGACCGTGATAACGATAACCGTGTCGGTCGAACGCGACCTGGGTGATTCCGGCGGCAACCGCTTTCTTGGCGATCGCTTCGCCGATTTTCGCGGCGGCATCGCAGTTGCCCCCGAATCCGACGTCCGAACGAAGGTCTTTATCGTTCGTCCCGGCCGAAACGAGCGTTTTGCCGAGAGCATCGTCGATCACCTGGGCATAAATATGCTTGTTGCTGCGAAAGATGCAAAGTCGCGGACGATTCGAATGTCGCTTGACGGCATTCGAAACCCGGAAGGTTCTTCGCTCACGTCGATCGTTTAATTTCTTGAACTGTTTCACGGGAAAAACGCTTTGCTGTTGGAGGCGTGCTCCGGCACCTGCGGTGCTCGGCTAAACGGCTGATTGTATTCTTACTTTTTGGTTGCGGCTTTGCTTTCCTTGCGGCGGATCACTTCGCCTTCGTACTTGATTCCCTTGCCCAGGTACGGTTCGGCTCTTCGGACGTTGCGAACTTCGGCGGCGAACTGGCCGACAAGTTGCTTGTCGATTCCCTTGACATGAACGTGCTGCTGGTCGGGGCACTTGACGTCCAATCCGGCGGGAACGGGCAAATGAATTTCGTTGGCGAATCCGGCCCGAATCTGCAAGGTTTTGCCTTGGAGGGAGAACAGGTAGCCTGTTCCAAAAATTTCCAGTTTTTTCTCGTACCCGGCGGTAACGCCCACGACCATGTTGTTCAGCAAAGCCCGGTACAAACCGTGCATCGCATTGGCGGTACGGGTTCCGGCGACATTGTTGACGCTCAAAACACCGCTCGGCTCATCGAATTCAACGGCGACGTCCGAGGAAAAGCATTGTTCGAGTTTTCCCAACGGCCCTTCGACGCTGATCGTCCGACCTTGAATCTGAATTTTGACGTTCTTGGGAACGGCAATCGGTTTTTTTCCAATACGTGACATTTTGAATCGGAGAACAAGGGAAGTGGGAAGCAGTAAGTAGGGAGTTGGAAGTGGGAAGTAAGAAAATTTTCTTTTCTCTTTCCTCTATCCTCTGACAACTACCATATTTCGCAGAGGACTTCGCCGCCGAGGTTGCGTTCTTTCGCTTCCCGGTCGCTGAGGATCCCGCGGTTGGTGCTCAAAATCCGAACGCCCAAGCCGTTCAAAACGCTCTTGAGTTCGTCTTTGCCTTTGTAAACCCGGCAACCGGGCTTGCTGATCCGCTTGATGTGTTGGACGACATGTTCGCCGTTGGGGCCGAACTTCAAGTGCAACCGCAACGTGTCGGTCGGTTTCGCTTCGACTTTTTCCCAGTCCCAAATAAAGCCTTCGCGCTTCAAGGCTTCGGCCAAACCGCACTTCAGCTTGGAAGTCGGCAAATCGACGTGGGAATGCCCGACGCGAACGGCGTTTCGGATTCGGGTCAACATATCGGCAATCGGATCAGTTAACATAGTTCAATAATTTCTTGGGCTTAAGTCGGCCTATCACCGACGAAAACAAAACCGCCGAGTACGGGCTAAATACGCCGAGTACGGGTCAAATACGTTTACCAGCTCGCTTTCTTAACGCCGGGGATCAAACCCTGGTTGGCCAATTCCCGAAAACAAATACGGCAGATCCCGAATTTGCGATAGACGGCCCGGGGGCGTCCGCAAATCCGACATCGATTTTCGGATCGTGTCGAAAACTTCGGTTTACTATTGGCCTTGAGAATTTTCGCTTTACTCGCCATTGCAATCAGTTGTTAGTGTTTCGTGGTCGCCAACCCTGGTATTCGACCACAGGTTATCGATTCCGAAAGGTCGTGTGTTTATTTTTTCAACGCCGCGGTCGCCCGAAACGGCATTCCGAATTCCCGGAGCAGTTCCCGTGATTCGTCGTCGCTTTCGACGTTCGTTACGAACGTGATATTCATCCCCTGGGTTTTCGTGTATTTGTCGGGGTTGATTTCCGGAAAAACGAGGTGTTCCGTCAATCCCAAGTTGTAATTCCCATGTCCGTCGAAACTTTTCGGGTTCAAGCCGCGGAAGTCGCGAACTCGCGGCAGGGCGATCGAAATCAGCCGATCGAGAAACTCGTACATCCTCCGACCGCGAAGGGTAACCATGCAACCGATGTTCATTCCCTGTCTCAAGCGGAAGTTCGCGATCGACTTCCGGGCCTTGGTGATGACCGGTTTCTGGCCGGAAATCTGGGCCAAAACGTCAAGGGCTTCTTCCAGGTATTTTTTCTCGTTGATCGAAGCACCGACACCCATGTTGAGAATGATTTTCTCCAACTTGGGAACGGACATCACGTTCTTTTTCCCGAGCTTCGTTTTCAAAGAGGCCAGGATCGTCTTTTTGTAAAGGTCTAAGAGGCGGGGTTCCATGATCGGAAAAAAACTTGGAGTGAATTATTGTGCTGGTGATAAAAAGCGAACCGAGCGGTATTTTGTACGAAGTGTAACGAAGTTCAAAATATCGCGGACCATATCAAATTGCGACACGAACAACGGGTCAAATTTTATCGCCTTGTCTAAAAGGTGTCGCGGAATTTGCGCGACGAAAGCGTCCGTTTTGGAACAAAAGTCTTAGCGTCTCGACGGGGCGATCTGGCTCAGGACCGCATTGCATTTTTTGCAGACGCGGGACTTGCTGCCGTCGGGAGCGATCACGGCACCGATCCGGGCCGGCTTGCCGCACTTCGGGCAAACGACCTGAATTTTGGACTGCGGGATCGGCATTTCTTTCGTCAAGCGACCGCCTTGGGGATTGCGTTTGCTGCGCTTGACGTGTTTGTGAATCGTGTTAACGCCCTCGACCGTCACGGTTTGGGCATCCCGATCGATCGAGATCACGCGTCCCTTCTCACCGGAGTGCGCGCCCGTCAAAACCACCACCATATCGTCTTTATTAACTCGCATCAGACCACCTCGCTCGCCAATGAAATGATTTTAATGAATCCGTCTTCCCTCAGTTCCCGGGCGACCGCGCCGAAAATACGGGTCCCGCGAGGGTTTTTGTCGT
>JAVBSX010000150.1:0-19713 GCA_031556455.1 Thermoguttaceae bacterium | reverse complement strand
TTTTTGACAATAACTGCGCTCGTTTCCGCCAGCACCCTTTCGGGTGTGCTTGTCAGGCTCAGGCCGGGATACACACTACTCTGACGCGTCCATAGCCCGCGGCTCCGTTTTGCATGGGATTATTTGGCAGCAACCGGGAACCGGGTCAACGATACGCGGTCCCCGATTGAGCTTCAAGAGCGGCGAGATGGGCCGCCAAATCCTGTTGGCTCGGGTCGAATTGCAACGAATTTCTGTAGTTGATCACGGCCTGGTTGATTTCGTTCGTGCTTTCCCGGAGATAACCGAGTGCCCGATGCGCCCTCGCGTTTCTCGGCTCCAAGGCGACGGCGGCGGCCAGGTAATCGATCGCTTCATGATTCCGGCCGTTTTCCTGCAACAATCGGGCGTATTCGATCTTCGGATCGGCCCGGTCCGGACTCAAAAGCGTCCATTGTCTTAGCAATTCCAACGCCTCGTCTTTTCGATTCTGCTCCATAAGCCAAACCGACAGCCCACGATAGGCCGAGGCGTGGTTCGGATTCTTGCTCAAGGCGATTCGATAATACTGTTCCGCCTGCGTATATTGGGTTGCGTCGCGGTTGATGCGGCCCAGTTGGTGATGCACGGCCGCGATGTTGTAATAGGCGTCCGCATCCTCCGGATTCGATTCAATGTTAGATTGGAAGGTTTGCAACGCCTGGGCATATTGGCCCTCGGTATACAATTGCACTCCGGACGAGTTTCGATAATGAGAATGAAACGAATTGCAGCCCGAGAGCAAAAAAATCGGGGCGCAAAACAGCAAAATGAGATGTTTCATGATTCGAAAATCAAAATCAGGTACCGTAGCCGGTATGGGCAGTAGGCTTCGCCCACTGTCAAACCGCGGCCTCGTTGGGCCGCTTCCGTACTGAAGACGGAAATTCTAAACCGGCTTGAGTATAAGACTGCGAATCATACGAAAAGCGGCCCCCCAAAGTCAAGAGCGATTGTAAAGCGGGGTTCCCCCGTTTAGCCGAGCGGCGCAGACGCCGGTCTTCTTCCTATTTTGCCCATCTCAACAAAATCAACCCCGCTTCCCCCGCTCCAAAACGGCTTCGATCACGGGCCGAGGAAGAAAGCTGTCGAACACCGTTTGATCGGCGACGGAAGAAATTTCTTTAATCAACGAGCTGGAAACGTGGGCGAGCTCCCCGTCGGCGATCAGGAACAGCGTTTCGACATCGGGCGCGAGCCGGCGGTTGGCCATCATCATGGTCAATTCGGCCGGAATGTCGGTGATCGGCCGCACGCCGCGGACCATGATTCTCGCCCCGCACTGCTGGACGAACCGGACCGTCAGCCCTTCGTAGGTCTTAACCTCGATATTCGCGAGGTGTTCGGTCGATTTGCAGATCAAATCGACCCGTTCCTCGGCGGAAAACCAGGAGGTTTTGTCTCGATTGATCCCGACGCCGACGATCACCTGATCGAACAGGCGGCTGACTCGCTCGACGACATTGAGGTGTCCCAAGGTAAACGGATCGAACGAACCGGGATAAACGGCGATACGGCCTGCGGAAGACATGAGAGGAAGAGTGTAAAAAACAGTTGACGAAAAAGTTTTTTTCGTATACAAAAGGTATTACTCTTACTATATCTTAATAATATTGGGCGAAAAGGCCTTTGCCCTAAAAATCTTGAGCAAAAAGAGCATGTTTCAAATTTTCCGGCCTCATTATCGATTGGACAGTGTTCTCCGAATGACGCCGGAATGGTTGTCCGAGGCCGGTCTTTCCTCGCTTTTGCTCGATGTCGACAGCACTTTGAAAGCCTACCGAAACGAAACGTTTTCCGAGGAAATCCTAGATTGGCTCGCGGAGATGAAGCGGTCCGGGATCGGTTTATGTCTCGTTTCCAACGGACACGGCGGGCGGATCGGCCGTCTCGCCGAATCGCTCGACATCCCGTTCGTCGCCCCGGCGTTCAAACCGTTGGCGATCGGCTGCAAAAGGGCGATATTGAAAATGAATTTCGATCCGAAATCGACGGCGATGGTCGGTGATCAGGTTTTCGCCGACATCGCGGCCGCGAACCTGGCCGGGATCACCGCGATTCTGGTCGAGCCGATCCGACCGGAACAGGAGCCGCTTTGGACCCGGATCAAACGCCCTTTCGAGCGGCTGTTTCTCGGGAAGCGGTTGGCGATTGAAGGGAGCGATTTGGAAAAACCTCTGCACCGCTCCTAGACCGTAGCCGGTCGGGGCGGTAGGCTTCGCCCTCTCTCAGCCCACGGCCTCGTTGGGCCGTTATCGTATTGAGGACGGAAAATCTAAACCAGTTTGAGTATTACGGTTCGGCTTAAGAACGTCGATCGGAAAACCGCGGCCGTACATCGTCAAATCCTTGAAAAGGACCTGTCGGGGCGGTTGGGTTGTCCCGTCGATCACCGCCTCGCAACGGCTCGCGGTCCCCTGGTTGTCGAAAAATCCGATCGCCTGGCAACGGAACACATCCCCCCCGCCGGTGATTTTGTCCCAGAGCGATTTCATGCTCGTGAGATCGACGACCCCTTCGGCGAAAATCCAAACGGCATGTCGCAATTCCGCCTTTCGGGTCGATGATGCAAGCGCCGCCCGCTTCGAAACGATTTGCGAGACCGATTCCTCCGAAAGACCGGGGACCGCCCGCAGCACATCGGGCAAGGCTTCGTTGATGTTGAGCCGGCCGGTGATCACGACCGTCGGACTCGTCGTTCCGTAGTCCAGCAGTTTGTAAAACCGTTCTTTCCCCCGCGTCTGGTCGAACGAAAACGGGCTTGGCCCGAACCCTTCGACCGAGACCTCCAACAGATCGAGCGACGTTGCCAACCGGAATCGAGCCGGTTGCGAAAAATCGGGCTTGCCCGTCGCTCCGGCGGCCGTTTCTGAAGCGGCTTCGCTTGCTGGAGTCGCTGCCTGGGTTGTTATCGTCGAGGGACCGTTTTGCCGATACAAGATCACGAATCGGGCCGAAGACGCGTCGAGTGCCTTTTCGATTTGGCCGTAAAGGAATTCGAGGTTCGGTTCGTTCAGATCGAACTTGGCAACTCCTTCAGGGTTGACCTCTTTTTCGGCGCTCAGGGTCGTCAGCATATAACACCACGGAATTCGGACGGAGCCGCCTGTTCCGGAGGAACTCGGGGACGACAGGGCGGAAAGCGATTCCGATTCGAAAACCCCGCCGCTCGCCGTCGCTTCGGTTCCGGTTCCTGCAATCGGCGAAGCGGCTCCGTTCGGTTCAACGTCCGACCCCGGAAAAATCGCGGGAGACGTCGAATCATCGGAAACCGTCGGCAGGGTCAGGCTTTGACCGTCTCCGAACGGGTCGATCGAGGGCGGATTCGGAACCGGGGCCGCGGTCGGAACCGTCGGCAGCGGCGTCGGAGCTTGCGGCATGAGCGGATCGCCCGGCGTCGTCTGTGAGCTGGTCGTCGCCCGATTCGGATCGAATCCGTAACTGAAGGTTTCGTCGTTCCCGAACAGCAGCGGCCGGGTTACGTCCCGGACCAGCAGAAGTTCTTCGAGCGAAACGGGGATCGCGTTCCTCGGGCCGTAGGGGACGCCGATGCGGCGGTAATAATCCAATTCGGCGCCGGACGGGCGGGTGTTTTTGTCCGCGTCGATCCAATCGAGGAGCGAATCGGCGATGCTCGGGGTCATTCCGGGGAGCG
Source organism: Thermoguttaceae bacterium (assembly GCA_031556455.1). Lineage (GTDB taxonomy): Bacteria > Planctomycetota > Planctomycetia > Pirellulales > Thermoguttaceae > JAVBSX01. Next base: position 16,040 of record JAVBSX010000150.1, on the reverse strand, counting down.
ACATGAGCGATTTGCGGCCCTGCCCCGGATTTTCGTTGTCCCATTGCAGGACCGTGCCGAGATGCAGCCGGGCCGATTCGTTGACCAAACCATATCGGACACCGGCGAGCGAGCCGTTCTCGATTTTCGGGGCGAGTACGGTCAGTCGGACGGCCCCTTTCAGGTGCCCGTCGGGAGCGGGCATCAGTTCGATGCCGGCGAAATAGGCCGGGTTATTGTCGATGCCGCCGATCCGGTCCCGTCGGGTTTCGGACATCGCGACGACGGAACGGGCGAGCTCGACGCCGGAAAGGGCGGCCTGATTGACCTGAATCTCGTCCCCCCGGATCGTCGTCGCCTGCCGTTCGACCAGCATCAGCGCGACAAGTGTGATCGCCCCCAGGCTCAGGATCGCGACAACGATCGCGACGAGCAAAAGGGCGATACCGGAGCGTTGAGAAATTTTTCGCCTCGTCATCCGAAAGCACTTCCTGTCAATCACGTGATTTCACGAATCTGGGAAGATTGAATTTTTTGCAATACTTCAGCCGTTTGGAGATTTTTGAAACACCCCCCGCAGCTCGTCATTTCGAGCAAAGCGAGAAATCTCACCCTCGCCGAAAAGGCAAAGATTCCGGCCCTCGCGCGAGGGTGAGATTTCTCCTTACGCGGCGCTTCAGTCGAAATGACGAAAACACCATCTCGCTGAAGTATTACAAATTTTTAGAAAAAATCGCCTCGATCTGCTGTTTGTCGCGTTCTTTTTGTCGTTTTTTTGAAACGAGGCGAAACGATTCCTACATCCATTCGACGGTTGCCGGCGGTTTTTCGGTGCAATCGTACCCGATGAGATCGATTTGCGGGAAATCGCGGAGGATGTCTTCGACCAGTTCCCGCATTCCTTCTGTCGGGATTTCCTCGCCGATTCGGGCCGGTCGGCCGGTCATAAAATCGTTCGTAACGATCGCCCGCAACACGACCGAATATCGACCGGCGGCGGTCCCGAGCGGCAAGAGCACCGCGAACGCCTGCCCGATGCTGCGGTTTTTCGCCAATAATCGCGAGACCCTCGCATCGACCTGCCGCAAAAGCTCGACATTTTCCCGCGTAATCGTCGTCGGGAATGGTTTAAGGCAACAACAGGTTTCGTCTCCCTGTCCTCCGTCCTCTGTCCTCAGTCCTCGACTTCCCAACACATACACGATCCGGTTAATGAAATCGAGTCGGTTCGGAATCTGACCGGCCAATCGCATCACGGTTTCCCAATCGGTGTTGAAGCCGCCGCCGGAAATCAACGCGAAAAACCGAAAGCTGCGATTGTCTCCTTGCACTCCGACCGTTCGGATCGGGACGACCTCGCTTTGAAATCGCGGCGCCAGTTCTTTGAGCAAAGTGTCGAATTTCGATTTTTGTTCCGCCGAAACAGTTTCTTTGCCGTCGTAACCCATGAGCCGGACACCGAGTCCGGGGCCGGGAAACGGCTGTCGGTAGGCGATCGCTTCCGGAATGCCGAGCATGAGGGCGACTTTTCGGACCTCGTCCTTGTGCCAATCTCGGTTCGTTTCGATCACCAAACCACGGTCGCGTGCCTGCCGGACAAGATCGACGTCGTTGTGATGCGTTTTGATCCGGTTCGCGTGTCCGCTGACATCGGGGTTGCCGCTTTCGATCAAATCGGGCCGCAGCGTGCCCTGAGCCCAAAACGTTTTAGAGAAATCGAGCCCGAGCTGGTCCGCGATTTTCCGGATCTGCTCGACGAACAAGGTTCCGATCACGTTGCGACGCTTTTCGGGATCGTTGAGGGTGGTGAGCGGACCGAGTGGGCCGTCCGGGGTTTCGATCGGCGTGTCGAAAAAGAAATTCTGTCCCTCGACCCGAATCAGGTGCTTGAGGCCCATATTTTTCAGCGTTTCGCAAATCCGGTCGCTTTCGTTGAGCCGCATCAAACCGTGATCGACGTGTATCGCGTACACGTTTTCCGGCGGCAGGGCTTTGAGCAACAGGGCGGCACTGACCGCCGAATCGACCCCGCCGCTGACCAGGACGAGAATTTTTTCGTTGCCGACCCGGGAGCGGATTTCGTCGATCGAGGTTTGAATCCGATCTTCCAGGGAATAGGTGCCGCGAAAACCGACGATTTTCCGGAGAAAGTTTTCGAGCATCACGAGCCCATGCTCGGTCAAATCGACCTCGGGATGAAACTGGACGCCGAAAAACCGTTTATCGGGATTCCAAATCCCGGCGACCATCTCTCCGGACCAGGCACAGGCTTGAAAACCGGGGGCGAGTCCGGTCGCCGTATCGCCGTGCGACATGAGCACGGTTTGCGTCGCCGTCAGCCCTTCGAACAACGGGCAGTTCGGATCGATCCGGATCGGCGTCGTGCCGTATTCCTTGGCGGCGTTGGGCGAAACCTTACCGCCGAGTTGGTGGTTCAACCATTGCATTCCGAAGCAGATTCCAAGGACGGGAACGCCGAGGCTGAGGATCGCAGGATGCCCCTTGGGAGCATTTGGCTCGTAAACGCTCGCCGGCCCTCCGGAAAGAATGATCGCCCGGTAGGGGGAAAGTTTGAGCGGATCGACATTGATCGGGAAAATTTCGGAGCGTACGCCCAACTCGCGGACTTTCCGGTCGATGTTTTTCGTGTATTGTGCGCCGCAGTCGAGAATCGCGAGAAGTTCGGGCATAGGGGTAGAGGACAGAGGACAGAGGACAGAGGACAGAGGACAGAGGACAGAGGACAGAGGACAGAGGACAGAGGACAGAGGACAGAGGACAGAGGACAGAGGACAGAGGACAGAGGACAGGAATCGTTCGGGAATGAACGCTCCTTCGACAATGTCAAGGTTATCAAATTGCGGAGAAAAATCAACGGCGGCGGGGAATTTTCCGAGCATCGCGCGGACACATGGTGCTCCTCGCGGAAATTTTTGGAGAAACTTGCCGCGGAATTCGTTTTTGGTAAAATAATCCTGAATTAAGTAATGTTTATTGAGGAGTCCGGAGAGCAATTTTCAGCTTTTATGAATACAAAATGTCCTATTCCAACGGATTACAATTTCTCGAATCCAAGACCAAGGTCCTTGAAATGACCAACGAGTTCGGGGCGAGGATCGCGATTTGTCCCGCTTGGAACGGCCGTGTGATGACGAGCACCTGCGGCGGAATCGAGGGGGACAGTTACGGACTGATCGACGTTCATTCGATCGAAACCGACACGGAGCAGCATTCCTTGCGACACTGTTTCGGAGGGGAAGATCAATTTACCCTTTCTCCCAACGGTGGTCCTTTCAGCCTTTATTACGACACGAAAGGCTCCGAGGGGAACCCGGCCTCGGCTTTAGCCGATTATCAGGAGAACATTCAGGTGCCCACCGGTTTCGTCGAAGGGCCTTTCGAAGTCGATTTCGGGACGTCTTCCCAATCGGTCCGGATGCGGCGTACGATTACGGCGACGAACATTTCCGGAGCCCGATTCGATCTCGATGTCGTCCGCTCCGTCCGGCTGCTGAACGAAGCCGGCTTGCAGGGCATTCTTCCGGATGCCGCGATCGTTCCGCTCGAACAGCCGGAGGTTTCTTTTGTCGCCTACGAGTCGTCCAATACGATTTTCAACCGAGGAGCCGCCTTATCCAAAAACAGCGGGCTGGTTTCGATCCGGGTTCGCGGGATGTTCAATGCGACGCCGTATTCCGTGATGCTTCTCCCCTTTCGTCCGGGGAACGAAGACGAACTGGGACCGCCGATCCAATCGGAATTTTTCGGTGTTTCCTCGCGAAAACGGCTCCATATCCTGAACAACGCTGCGGTTTTGAGAGCCGACGGGCTTTTGCGCGGACAGATCGGCGTTTCGCGCCGTCGGGCGATTCCCTATTGTGCCGCGATCGATTTTCGCGCCGGAGTTCTGACGATTCTCGCGTTCAACATGCCGGACAACCCGGTCGAACACGACTATTTGAGCAATGATTACTTCGAACCGGGTGCCGACTATCCTCAATCCGATTTTTTAAGCACGCGGGAGTATTATTTCAAAAATTCCGTAAAAACGACCGGACGATCCGAGAACGAAACCGTTTGCGCCAACGAGCTTTTTTCCGTCCCGCCGACCACGACGGCGGAAATCGCGAAAGAGCACCTCGCCGAAACTCCGTTTTCCGGCGAAGTGGTCCGGGCCTACAATCACGGGCCGCTCCAAGGCGAATCGAAACATTCGCTCCCTTTTTTCGAGTTTGACACTTATTCCCCGGCCAGGGAAATGCAAAAAGGGGAGTCGATCACGCATAACCAATACACGATCCATGTTTTCGCCGATTCCAAGACATTGGAATACCTCCTGCGAACCGTTTTCAATGTCGATGCGAATTTGATCTTTAGCGCTATTTTGAAATAAGGAGTCGTATCAAAACAACCCTTACAATTGCACAAAAAAGCCGAACATCTTCATTGTCTGTTTTTTTAACACGGAACACGCGGAAAGACGGAAAAACACGGAATTTTTATTTTTCCGTCTATTCCGTTATTCCGCGTATTCCGTGGTTAAAAAATCGATAAAGGTTATTTTGTTGCAGGTCCTAAAATCCGCTCCTCTCCCCCATTGAGTCCCGATGTCCAGTTTTCTTTCCGCTTTGATTCGAAAGACTTTTTCGCTGCCGCCGTTTCTTTGGCTTTTGTTTTTTTCCTTGCCGGTTCTTGTTTCCGGGGCGGAAAACATTCCGCCGCTTGTCGGTTGGAACGATCCGTCGGCAACCTCGCTCAAGGAACGGATTGCCGCCAAATCTCCGGCCGAAGCGGCGGATCTCGTCGCCGAGGAACTGCTCAAAGCGGCCCAAGAGCTTCTTGCCGTTCTCGAAACGGTCGCCGACGACGGCTCCAACGTCCCGGAAGTGCTCGAAAAATTGTCCGTTTCGCAATTGAAAGTTCGAGCTCTTTCGGAAACGGTTGCGTATTTTGCCAACCGGATTCCGCAAAACGAACAAAAGGCTTGGAAAACCGCCGCTCTCGCCAAAATTTCCTCTCCCCTGCAACTCACGGCCGAGGCCTTCACGTCAAAAAACATGACTCGCGGTGCCGAGGAGATCAACCTTTTTCTTGAGCGCTTCTCGGAATCGGAGCCGGACATTTGGGACGAAGTTCAAAAACGGGAAGCCCCGCCCGCGGAACCCCCGGCAGCCGCCCCAAATGCCGCGCAAGACATCAATTCCCTCTGCCGTCGTTTTCTCGATTCCTATCAGTCCAAACCGGCCGAGGCCGAAACAACGCTGCTTTCAATCATCGGCCTCGCTCAAAAGCCTTTCTTGAAACAACCGAGCCCGGGGAGCACGGCGGCTTCGCCGATCGGGTCTCCCGCGAACAACGACGCCGTTTTTTCGGAAACCGAATCGTCGAACGATTCCGTTCAAAGTATCGCGACCGTTATTTTAAAACGCATTTTTCGCGACCCCGATTCCAAACTCGCAGCCAAGGCCGCGGCCGCGTATTGCCTTTTGGCCGTTGAAGACATCGTCCCGGAAATGACCCTGTTTCTTTCCAAATCGAAAAAAAACCCCGGTATCGGAATCTGTTTCGAATCGCTTCCCATGCAAAACGACTATGCCCAAGACCCTCGAATCCAATGTTTAATGATCGACTACCTGATTCTCGAAGCCAAAGATTCCAACGCTCACGGCAAAGTCGTCGCCGCTTTCTCCTACTTGAAAGGAGGCTCGCAATTCGTTTTGCCTTATCTCGATAACCCTTTGACCAGCGATCTTGCCTTTGCGGTTCTTGCGGTAATGGGTGACGGTGATGCCGCCCTCATGCTCCTCGAAATGCTTGAAGACGATCCGGAACCGGAAATTCGTTCGAAAATCCTCGATTCGCTCGGAAAAATCGGCGACGCTCGCATCGCCTTGCCGCTGCTGAGGATGCTGATCGTCCCCGATTTGAAAGACAAGGCCAAGGAATGCCTCCTACAAATCGGTGCTCCCGCCGAAGAGACGGTACTCTCCGCTTTCAATGCCAAAGACGAGGAAATCGATTTGCTGACCTTGGAAATCATTCGTCAAATCGGGACTTGGAAATCGATCGCACGGCTCGCGGGTCAACTCATCGTCTATGCGAAGGCGAAAACGCTCGAAGAATCGTTGGACGAAACGGAAACGAAACCGCGACGCGTTATCGAAACGGAGCAACGCGAAGAGCTGATACAGAAAACCATGGAAACCGGCACGATCATCATCGCCCGCCTGTCCGGCACCCAGCCTCCCAGTCTTGGGCTTCCCGGCAATCCGAAAACATCGCCTTCTTCCGCCGGTTCTAAAACCAGGGACGAAGCTTCCGAAGAGCTGGAATCGCAAGAAGACCCTTTGGCCGCCAATGCGTCGCTCAAATGGATTCTTGCCATATCCGAAACGGCGATTCTCCAATATGAAGAAATGACCTCGATCCTTTCCGGTGTCGTGAGCAGCGAATCCGGGAAAAAAAAGGGAAAAGAATACCAAAATTACATGTGGGTCAAGAACTGTTTCGACGCCGCGATGCTGCAAGCCGAAACGGAATGTCTTCCGAATTTGGAAACTTCGAAAAAAAGAGCGGGAGCATCTTATCTTGAGAACATAACTTCCAAGTATAAAAGAGTGGAAAATGAATTGAAAAGAATTCAAAAAGACAAAAAAACCTACGACGGATTCCAAGAAGGCTCCGGGGAGAAATAGCCGACCTTGGGAAACCACAAGGTACTGCAAAATGAGAAACAAGCGTGATCACAATTCGTTCCGCAATCATCTCTATTTTAATCAACATTCTTTTTTTGACAAAGCCTATTTGGAGCTATTGAATCTTCGTTGATATACGGAAGCCGGTTTAAAATTCCCGTCTTCAATACGGTAGCGGCCCAACGAGGCCGCAGTTTGACGGAGGGTGAAGCCCTTTTTGCCTGACGGCAGATCCCCGCCCTACCGGCTACGGTATTGCACGACTTTTTTGTTTCATTTACTAAGGCCTTGTAATTGATTGAATAGGCACTAAAATAAGTATCAATCATTTTGTAATGTTCCTTGCAGATCGACACATTGCGGAGAAATTGTCGTTATAATTGGTTTTTCTTTCCGAAACGAAAAATTCTAACTCCTGTTTTCATCTTAGATTATAAGGTCGTTTTATATGAAAATTTCAGCAAAGACGGAATATGCCTGTATCGCGGTTTTGGAACTGGCTAAAAACCACGGATCCAGCGAACCGGTTCGAATTCGAAACATTGCCGAACAGCATAAGGTTCCGCCGAGGTTTTTGGTCCAAATTTTGCTTCAACTGAAAGGGGCGGGCATCGTTTCGAGTACGCGTGGGGCAGCTGGAGGATACCACCTCATCCCCAAACCGGAAGATGTGACATTAGGGCAGGTTATGAATATTATCGAAGGGCCGGTCCAGATTCCCAAACGCCTTTCCGATCCGGCCGGTTCGTCCTCGGTGATCGGCATTTTGGGTAATGTTTGGGATGCGGCGGAACAAAAACGACAGAATCACCTCAACGGCGTTACGTTTGCCGATCTTGTCAAATTGGCTGCGGAACATCCCGCCTCTTCAGCCGCTCCAATCCAGTCTTCGCCCGCGGCTTCGACGTCCCCGGCCATACTCGCTCCTCCGCCTGTTCCCGCTCAACCGCAAGACCCCGTCGTTCAGGAATCCAAACCGGCCTACGCATAGTTTCTTGTTGCGACTTACCGTGTTCCGCGCAAAAATGAGTCGAGGGGCTTCCTGGGCGAAGCGACGACGACACGAAAATCGCGGGTCGAAGCTCCTGTTCAAATTTTCGCGGAGGGCAATATATTGAAAAAGACAGACGATCGACCTTCGGACGGTCGCGTCGAAGAGTGCCGACTCGTCCCGAATTTCCAGTGCGGAGTACCGTACGTTGCCGCCCGAAATTCGGCGCCAGATCCGCTTGGGATTGAATCGTATACTCAAGCCGGTTGAAAATTCCCGTCTTCAGTACGGTAGCGGCCCAACAAGGCCGTGGTTTGACAGAGGGCGAAGCCCTTTTCGCCTGGACGGCAGATCCCGCCCATACCGGCTACGGTATAACCAAGGTCGTTGTACAAGTTCATTTGCAGTGTCACATTCACTTGCCGGGTTTTCCAATCATTCCCAATTAATTCTCGAGACGCTCCCCTCGGCGGTTCTCGTTGCGGATATTCAAGGCCGGATCGTTTCGGTCAATCCGTTCGCCGAGAAACTCCTGGACGTTTCCCGGGAACGGCTTCTCGAAAAGAATCTTTTCAAAACCGTTTTCCAAGGGAAAAACCGGTCTGAAAAGACATATGCAAGCGTTTTCGCCGAGTTCCTTGCCGCTCCCGGAAAAGAGGATTCGATTGAAGTTTCCGACGTTTTTTCCGGAAACGACGGCCTCGAAAGGTGCTTTGTTTGGAACTGCCGACCCCTTCGCAACGAAGCCGGCGTCCCCGAATACTGGATCTGCTGCGGCAGCGACACGACTTCTTTGAAACAGGAGGAAATCGACGCCGAACGGCGGTTACGGCAGAATCAAGAGACTTTCGAACGGGCTCTGGAAATGACCCGGACGGGGATTTGGACGTTCGACTTGCCGAGCGGCCGTTACTCTCCGCTTTCGCAAGCTCTTTGTAACATTATCGGAGAAACGGAGATTCTCGAAGATGATCTCGCTTACGCCGAAGCGTTATCTAAAATCGCTCATCCGGAAGACCTCGGCGAAATCGCAAGTTTTTTTTCGACCGATCTCCAACTCGAAAAAGAAATCGTCTTTCGTATCGCAAAACCGAACGGCGAATTTGTTTTCGTCGACGCACATGCGATTCCTGTGTTCGACGACCGGTTCGAACAGACCGGCCAAATCGGTTTCTTTCGCGATGCGAGCGAACGGCTCAAGACGGAAAAATTACTCAAAGAACGCGAACTCTCGCTCTTTCACGCTCTTCGTGTTTCCCGGGCCGGAATCTGGGAACTGGATCCCTCAACGGAATCCCTCGATCTTTCGGACATGCTTTGCGAACTCCTGGGGCAAGACCGCGAAGAGCCGATCACCCTGCAGCAAATGATCGCGAATTGGGTTTATCCGGACGATCGACAAAAGGTCTGGGAAGCGCTCTGCCTCTCGCTTGTTCAGGGAAATGATTTCGACCTCGAATATCGCATGCTCGACACTCGTGGGGAAATACACTATCTCAAGCAGTCGGGCGTGGTCGTTCGCGACAATTCCAACCAGGTCTCGAAAATCATCGGCGTTGTTCTGGATATGACCGCGTTCAAACGGCGGGAACTCGAAATCCTTGACAATGAAGCGAAGTATTACGCGTTGTTCGAGCAATCGAATAACCCGATTTGCCTCATCGAAGATTTTCGTATCATCGAATGCAACAATCGTTTCCAGCAACTTTTTGGAGCGACGGTTCCGGAACAGCTGATTGGCAAAACGCCCGCCGATCTTTCTCCGGATCGTCAACCGAACGGCCGAAAATCCGCCGACTTTGCGCAAGAATCGGACGCCCAGGTCCAGACGGGAAATGTTTTGCGATTGAATTGGCGGGCCAAACGGCTGGACGGCTCCGAATTTGATGCCGAAATGTCCCTGACCCGAATCCCCCGCGAAAAGGGAACCACGATCCTGTCCCAGGTTCGGGACGTGTCCGAGGAAAAACGGGCGGCTTTCGTACTGGAACAATACCAAGGGTATCTTTCCGTGTTCGCGGAAACACGCAAATTCTTTTACGGACAGACGGAATCGGAAATTCTGCAGGGTTTTTTAAATAATCTCGTTCACCATTTCGAACTGTCCAAAGCCTGGATCGGCGAAATCGAAGACGATGTCCTGCGTCCGAACCTGCATGCCGGACCGGCCAAAAATTACGAGGATGTGACGGCAATCTCGCCCGCGTCCGAATCCGGGGTTAAGCCCTTTCCGCTTGCCAAGGCGATTGAAAACGGGACGACACTGGTGATCGACGAGTTGCAAACCGCCGAGTCTTTCGCGCCTTGGAAGCATTTCGCGAGCCGGGCTCACGTTAAAACCTTGCTCGCGATCCCTTTGGAAATCGACGGGCAGATTCGCAAAGGCATGGTTTTCTATTCCCCGATCAGCGGTTATTTCGATCGAACCGTGGTCGATTACATTGAAAATTGCGTTCGCGAACTCGAACGGACGCTTTCGGAAAAAAGGTTTTGGGAAAAACAAAAAGCCGATTTGAAAGCGGCCCGGGAAGCAACCGAACGGGCGGCGTTTTCGCGGACCCGGTTTTTGGCGAACATGTCGCACGAGATTCGCACGCCCATGACCGTGATTCTCGGATACGCGGATCTGTTTTCCGACTCTCGGATCAGCAAGGAAAGTGTTTTGGAGGCCGGAAAAATCATTCGCAACAACGCAGGCTATCTCTTGCAGATCTTGAATGATATTTTGGACCTTTCCAAGATCGAAGCCCACAAACTGGCCGTCGATATTCAGGAAACGGAGTTGGGCGTGATTCTCGCCGAGGTCTCCGCCTTGTTCGCTTCCCGAGCCGAAGAAAAAGGAATTGCCCTGGAAGTCGTCTACAACACACCGATCCCGAAAACCATACAAACCGATCGTTTTCGATTGAAACAGGTTATGGTCAACCTCCTCGGTAATGCCATTAAATTTACGGACAAAGGGAGTGTTCGAGTCGAAGCGTCCTGGCAGTCCGGCAATACGAAAACGCCCGCCGGCTTGCTTTCCCTGGAGGTGATCGACAGCGGAATCGGCATTTCCAAGGATCGGATCGGGTCGATTTTTTACCCGTTTCAACAGGGCAGCCTTTCGACCGCGAAAACATTCGGCGGGACCGGGCTCGGGCTATCGATTTCCCGGAACCTCGTCGAGGCGCTCGAAGGGAGTTTGGATGTTCGAAGCGAAGAAGGTCGGGGGAGCATTTTCCGCATCTTATTGGCGCAGCAATTTTCGGAGGAGCCGATTTGGATTGAGAAGTTCGAACTCTTGCCGCCTGGGGAAAAAACGCTGAAACCGACCGTTGCCCCGCCACCGGAGAAACCGCTTCGGGGACTCCGAATTCTCTTGGCCGAGGATGGCTTCGACAATCAGCGGCTTTTCAAACTGATTCTGAGCAAGGCCGGAGCGAGCGTCGATCTCGCGAACAACGGCGAGGAGGCGCTCAAAAAAGCGCTGAGACGCCTCAAGGCCGAAAAGCCCTACGACCTGATCCTTATGGACGTGCAAATGCCGATCCGGGACGGCTATTCCGCGACGCGGGAGCTCCGACGGCGGCACTACACGGCTCCGATCGTCGCGTTGACCGCCCATGCGATGGGCGAGGAAAAAAACAAATGCCTCGAAGCCGGCTGCAATGATTATGCGACGAAGCCGATCTTTCGCGACGCCTTGATCAAGGCGATCTTGAAAAACTGCCCGCGAAAACCGAAAGACAAGAAACAAGACAGACCGAAGAGTTGAAACCTTACGTCTGTTTGTAACCGTTCACGGTTTCCCTGTTGGAGCGCGGGCGTCCCGCCCGCCCTGGGTTGCAGGCGTCTCGCCTGCAAAAGGTTTCGTCATTTGAAATCATTTCCCGACACCGTCGCGAAGCGGATTCCAACGATGCAAAGGATTTTCTTGCCTCCCACTGTACGGGCGTGACGCCCACGCTCCGGTTTTGGCCGTGTACGGTCCAACGGATTTTATGTCAGGTTCTTGCATTTTCGAGGCACTGCCTTACAGTGTGGGGTAGGTAACGGAACTCAAGACACCGCCGGAACATGGAAAACACGCTGCAATGGGTCGAACGGAGCCGCTCGGGCGACCGGGACGCGTTTGCCCGGATCATCGAACACTATCAAGGCATGGTCAGTGCCGTCACGCTCAACCTCAGCGGCGATTTCGCCCAGAGCGAAGACTTGGCCCAGGAGACGTTCCTGACGGCTTGGCGGAAACTGCCGGAACTTCGCGAGCCTGAAAAGCTGGCGTCCTGGATTTACGGCATCGCCAAACGGACGGCGTTGCATTGGCGCGAAAAACAACAGCGTAATCCGCTGCAGGGAGCCTCGGAAATCGACGGCGAAACGGCGGTCGATCCCCGGCTCGAACGGGAACGGACCCGGCAAAAGCGGGAGCAGTCGCTCGAACTGGTCTGGTCGACCGTCAAGGAGTTGCCGGAAACGCTTCGGGAGCCGCTGTTGCTCTATTACCGATACAGTAAATCGGTCGCCGACATCGCCGCCTCGATGGGATTGACCGACGATGCCGTCAACCAACGTCTTTCCCGCGGCCGCAAAATGCTCAAGGCCGAAGTCGAAAAACAGGTCGAATCCGTCCTCGAAGCGACCAAACCGGGCGAGTATTTCGTCGTTGGCGTGTTGGCGGCGATTCCGGTATTCGCGACGGGAAAACAGGCTCTTGCGGCCGGTACTGCCGGTGCCGCCGTCGCAAAGTCCACTTCTTCAGCAGGTGGTGCTTCTTCTCTGTTGACCGGGATCACGACGAGCTTGGGGGCGTTGGTGTCCAGTCTCGGTCCTTTTCTTGTCATTTCCATCGGCACGTTCCTTGGCGTGTGGAGTCTGGTGCGTCACGCCCCGACTTGTACGGCACGACGGTTCATGATCAAAACGATCCTTGAATATTGCGTGGTTTGTAGTGCCGCCTTCTTTTTTTACTATGTCTATTTGTACTATAATTTTTTTAGGCTCTATCGATCGCCTTATTTTCCGTTATACGAGCTCTTTTGTTATTTCTGCGTCGCTGTTTTCCCGGTGCTGGTCCTGCTCAACACAATACGAATCAACCGTCAATGGCGGCAAATCGTCGAGTACGACCAAGGGACCGGTTTTCACGCCCCGAAAATCACGACATGGAAAAACATCTTCTTGTTATTTGCCGCCGCATTGCTCATCCAGGCAGTTTACATAGGATGGTTTGTGTCTATTTGGCATTTTGAAATACGGCACACGATAAACTGGATACAATGGTTCACCTTGCTTTCCATTCCGGTTGCGCTCATGGTTTTTCTTTATTGCGGTTGGAAGATTTCTCGGGACGAAACCGCCTTTCAAAAAACGCCTCCGCGACTTCCGAATTTGCTGCAAATTCTCACAGGCGAACAACCGTGGCCCAAGGGATTTCGCAACCGTATCCATTTTTGGGGCGACTTGACCGCTATAGGTGGAGGAATGTTCATCATGCAAGGATGCTACATCGGATGGTATCTTTGGTTCACCGGCATTCCCGAGATGACATTGCTCGGTTTTCCGATCGGAAACGGCTGCTACTTTTCGGTCGTTTGGTCATTGCTGATCTACATGGTCTTTGTCTTGTTTTTCGCGGGTATTCCGCGCCGCCGTTATTGGGGGATGGTTTTCCTTGGTGGGAGCATGTTCACGCTCAATACGTTCATGATCTGTTATTCCAGATTGTGGCTGTATGTCGAACCGTCCGAATTTACAATTGTTTTCGGTCTGCACTTCTGGTATACGCTCTGCCTTGCATTGCTTGGTGTTGCCGGTTTGGTCGTCTTCCGAAAAAGAAAGCTTCCGATTACGATTCCTCCGCAGAGCGTTTCGGCGGGACGGCTCTGATCACGCCCTGTCATTTTTCCTGTCACGTTCTTGCCCTTTTGCCGGACTATTCTATAGGGCGGTAGGACCGCCAGCCAAAAGGAGATTCCGCTCCATCTTAATGATCTTCATGTAAAAAACCGAACACGGCAAACAGCAGCCCGAAGCGTAAGCGCCGGGTTTGCCCCGTGTTCCGGCGTCGAAAACCGGGCGCTGACGCTTCCGGCTGCTGCCCGATTCGATATTTTTTGCGAAGATCAGTAATGACCCGCTCTCATTGGTCGCCGGCGTCCACTAAAATAATAATCACGGGGAAGAACATGGAAAATATCAGTGTATTGGTCGAAAAAAGTCGCGGCGGCGATCGGGACGCCTTTGCCCGAATCGTCGAAAAATATCAGGGTATGGTCAGTGCCGTCACGCTCAATGTCAGTGGCAATTACGCCCAGAGCGAGGACTTGGCCCAGGAAACGTTTCTCACGGCGTGGCAGAAGCTGTCGGAACTCCGCGAGCCGGACAAACTGGCGTCGTGGTTCTACGGCATCGCCCGTCGGGTCGCGCTCCGTTGGACCGAACAGCAGCAACGCAATCCGCTTCGGCAGGCGACGGAACTCGACGCCGAATCCCTGACCGACCGTCAAGTCCAAGACGCCGACGACGACCGCCGCCAACGGGAACAGTCGCTTGAACTGGTCTGGTCGACCGTCAAGGAGTTGCCGGAAATTTTTCGCGAGCCGCTGCTGCTCTATTACCGATACAGTAAATCGACGGCCGACATCGCCGAATCGATGGAGCTGACCGAAGAAGCGGTCCGCCAGCGGCTTTCCCGCGGCCGCAAACTGCTCAAGGCCGAAGTCGAAAAACAGGTCGAATCGGTCCTCGAAGCGACCCGGCCTGGTGCGGCATTTACGATTGCGGTGGTCTCCTCGTTGCCCCTCGCCGCAGCGATGGCAGGTTGCGCAACGACGACCACCGTTTCAACCGTCGCCGGTGAAACGTTCGGTAAAGGAACCGGCATTGCGGGAACGAGTTTTGCCTGGCTTCTTGCCTCGGCCTACCTTTTGGTCTCCGTTCTCGTTCTCGGAATTTTCGGAACGATCATCGGCTATAAGCAAATGCTGGCCGTGATCCGACATTCGCCGAGCATTCGCAGCCGGCGGTTGGTTTTATCGAATTCACTTTGGCAAATGACGGTGACGTTCCCGTCTCTCGGCGTAGGAATCTTTTTATTGTTGCCTGCCCGATCGCCATGGTGGAGTATGGAAGCATGCGGAGTCGGGCTTGTCGTCCTGATTTTGGTGAATCTTTTTCTGTTCTGGAAATTGGAGAATCGCTTCGTCGTTGCATGGCGAAAAACGGTACTGGAAGATTTGACCGCCGATCAGCCGATCAATCCAGCCGAAAGCCGCCGGTTTTCCGTCTGGAATTTGTATTTTCCGTTTTTTGCGGCTCTTTTTATCTTCACTCTCGGATTGACCGGACTGGTCGGAGTGGTTTGGCATCTCGGTCGCGCCGAGGTGTTTCATTTTGGCGCCTTCAATGTCGGTGTCGTTGTTTTCTTGATGTCCTTGTTTGCGATCGCGTCGTTGATCGAGTATTTTCGGCAAGGAATGAAACTGGCCTCGGCCGCGGGACTTATGAGCGATCCGCCGCCGTCTCTCGACGTGCTTGACAAGATTACCGACAAGCGGGACATGCTGGACTTTTTTCTCGCTTTGCCGAGAATCCCCGACGCATCCGTGAAATCCGGTTTTTATTCCGAGGCGATCATGATGGGGGCGTTGATCGTGTTATCTTCACTCGGTCCGATCAGCGTCGGTCTTCGTCAATCGAATCCGTGGCCGGTTTATGCCGTGGTCGCTGTTTCGTGCCTCGGTTTCATGGTTTTCGCAAAGTACGTTGCCGGTAAACCCAATGTTCGACATTGGGGATGGTTGGCGATCTGCGTTTTCTTCTTGGTTTTTTACGCATTGATCGACGGGGTTGTCCTGCAGGAGACCTTTGCCAAATATCCATTGATTAAAAACCAAACGATGTATCTCGTGATGTTTCTCGCTTATTTCGGTTTCTGTTTTTATGCCGTCGTTGCCGTTTTGGCCGGTTTTGCCCGTTGGAGCAACGCAAAAAACAATGGATCAGATCGGCAATAAATCAGGTTTTGCCGTTTTCCGCGAACCGCCGATCATTTTTCTTGTCACGATCTTGCACTTTTCGGACACTGCTCTACAGTGAATGACACTCCGAACCCGAACCGGATGAGAAAAATGGAAAACATCAATCTTTTGGTCGAGAAGAGTCGCGGCGGCGACCGGGACGCCTTTGCCCGAATCGTGGAACAATATCAGGGGATGGTCAGTGCCGTGACGCTGAACATCGTCGGCGATTACGCCCAGAGTGAGGATTTGGCCCAGGAAACCTTCCTCACGGCGTGTAAGAAGCTGCCGGAGTTGCGGGAGCCGGACAAAACGGCGTCGTGGTTTTACGGCATTGCGAAGCGTGTCGCGCTGCATTGGCGCCAGCGGCAG
>JAVBSX010000327.1:0-3090 GCA_031556455.1 Thermoguttaceae bacterium | reverse complement strand
CGTGAATTCTTTTCAAGAACACCAACGACCAACGGGAGCGGGTTATGACACACGGAGCGGACGCTCCTTTGCGATCCCATCGCGATGGGTTCGTTTGTTGTCAAGAGATCGGCAACGACGGGCCCATTATAAGTAATCTTTTTTCCGTTGACAATCGTTGTTGAAACTCGTCCGACAAATACCGGGTGTAGTAAAGTTTTAGGGACGACGTCCTCCGCCCTCAACGGGGGCTCACAAGGTAGCCGGGGGTGAAGCGTACTCGCGGAACCCCCGGAAACAAATCGCAAACCCATTTGCACCCCAACGGAGTGCCACAAAAAAACGCCTGTGCGCCCCCGTTGGGCTTGTCGTTCTACACATCTTGATTTCTTTTGAATTTTCAACAGATGTAAAAGATGTTCGCAGATATTGGAAACATGCTATTTAACGCACACTTCCCAGTCTTTCTTGCGATGTCGTTGTCTCATGCAAAAAATAGGAGTCAAAACAAACATCTGCGTTAATCTGGATTATCTGTTGATAAAATAGAGAGAAATATTTGTGTAGAACGACAAGCCCGTTGGGGACGATTGGCTTCCCGTTCGATTACCGGGGGTTCGCGGAGTACCGCTCACCCCGGCTACCTTGTTGTTGCCCCGTTGGGGCAATCTTACCCAGACTCGCAATAAAATTTTACTACACCCGACAAAACCGGGTGAGATTTGGTCTTCTCACTTGCCGAGGTGCATCGAACGGTACTTGTGATCCTATTTGGCCAAGATTAAACTATACCGTGCCGGTATGGGCGGTAGGCTTCGCCCTCTGTCAATACGCGGCCTCGTTGGGCCGCTGCCGTACTTGAAGACGGAAATTTTAAACCGGCTTGAGTATAAAATGGCTAAATGTTCTTCAAACAGCCGAAAGATCGATACGCAACCGAGTCGCGTGTTGTGATGCGGGTGTATGGTCAGCGGAGAGAGGCTCCGCGTACACAGTATGCGGCTCGTAATGTTCGATTTAATCAACGCAAAACCCATGCAACAAACGGTTCTGAATACGACGCAGGTCAAAGGGGTTTCTTTCCTTTACTATTTCGCTTATGCGACGGCGGTCGCCTCGGGTGTGTTCTGCATCCTGTTTCTCGGTCTCCTGTTCAATAATTATTTCGCCCCCTACAGTCCGGAAAAATTGGACGAAATGATCCGGCGGCAGGAAATTCTCGATCAGGAAGCCGAGCGAAAGAAGGCAGAGACGACGCCTCAATCCGAGCAGGCGGCTCCGCAAGCCGCGGCAGTCGCAGGTGTCGCGGAAGACGATTCGGAAGAGGCTCGAGACGCGGCGTCGACCGGGCAGCGGCCGGATATCGACCCGGCTCAATTGGAATCCAAGGTCTTTTCCAACGATCCGAAAATTCCGTTTCTCCTTCTCCCGAGCGATTACAAGGAGCTCGTCGAGCTAAGGCATCAATTGGCCCAGGAGACCGGAAATCAGGAATTGCGAAACCGTATCCGGCAATTGGACCAACAGCTACGGATCGAGTATTTCCGTCGCAAGGAAATCGCCGCAAGCGGCGCCCCGTTCCTTATGATCGCGGCAATCGTGTTCCTATTTGCCGCCCGAATTGCCGCGGTCTTGAACCGAAAAATTCCGGTTCCTCGGCCGGACGACCCCCAGGCCGCCCGACGGAAAGGCAACCGGCTCACTCAACTCGGGCTGATCGCCGTCTTGCTCGGAGGAGCCCTTTGCGTCGGCATCTCGGTCGGCCTGATCTTTTCGGAACGGAGCGATTTGGAGACCTTCCTGATTTCGAAATTGGCCGAATCGGAAAAACCGCAAACACCTGATCTTACGATTATCGAAGAAACCGTGCCATCGGAGCAAAAGTCCCCAGCCGAACCGTCGCAAGTCGCGAAGTCGGAACCCCCGACCGCGGAAAGTCAACCGACAGCCGAACCGCAAACGGCAACGCCGACGGCGGCGAGCACCGCGCAACCCCCGACCGAACCGGCCGCCCAGCCTGCCGCCGATTCGAATCGCGAAGCCTTTCTCGCGAAATGGGAGAAAAATTGGCCCGGGTTTCGTGGGCCGGACGGGAGCGGGATCGCCCGTTTTGAGAATATTCCGACAACTTGGGATTTTGAAACCGGCGAGGGGATCGTTTGGAAAACCGACGTTCCGCTGCCCGGTCACAACTCGCCGATCTTGTGGGAAAACCGCGTGTTTCTGAGCGGGGCCGATTCGGAAAACCGGAAAGTGTTCTGTTTCGACGCCGAAAAAGGAACGCTGCTTTGGGAATGTGCCGTCCCGGAGATTCCCCGCACACACACCGCTCCGCTTGAGCTGGGGGTCGATTTGAACGAGGACACCGGCTTCGCGGCTCCGACAATGACGACCGACGGCGAGCGGGTGTACGCGATTTTCGCGAACCTCGATTTGATCGCCGTCGATTTCGAAGGGAAGCTTGTCTGGGCCAAGAACCTTGGGCTGCCGGACAACCATTACGGTTATTCGGCTTCGCTCGGTCTTTATTTCGACCGGATCATTGTTCAGTACGATCAGGGTGACGGCCGCAAGGAAGGGGAATCGAAGCTGTTCGCGTTCCGGGGAACGACCGGGGAGATCGTTTGGGAGACGCCGCGAACGATGATGAGTTCCTGGCCCTCGCCGATCGTGCGGAAAGTCGGCGAGCGTTGGCAGATACTGACGGGAGCCGACCCGTGGTTGGTCTCCTACGATCCGGAATCGGGTAAGGAACTTTGGCGCTGCAAGGCTTACGGCGGCGGGGACACGGCCGCTTCGCCGACGGCGCTCGGGACGATCGTGTTCGCGGCCAACGCGATGCCGGGCATTACGGCGATCAACGGGACGGCCGAGGGCGATCTTACGAAAACGGACAAGGTCCTTTGGAAAGAATCGGGAGCACGGCCGGATGCGTGCAGCCCGCTCGCCGTCGGGAACCACGTCTTTTCCCTCGGGCAAGGGCCGTACATGCAATGTATCGACATTGAAAAAGGGATAATGATCTGGGAACTGGAAGTCGACGAAAACGCTTCGTTTTATTCTTCGCCCGGATTCGCCGGAGGGAAGATTTACCTGTTCGACAAATACGAG
>JAVBSX010000017.1:0-5007 GCA_031556455.1 Thermoguttaceae bacterium | reverse complement strand
ATTGTTTGGCGACGTCACGGATCGATTGGCCGCCACGAACGGATTGGATGATGCGACGGCGATCCTCTGGAGAAAGCCGGTTGTTTTTGGTTTTTATTCATATTCATCAAGGAAAAAGAGCGTTTACAAAACCACCATTTTAACCGACGGTATGCCCAGTTGATGAGACTTCACTGTATACATAGTCGCTGAGACTTGGCTCATAAGTTATTAAGCCTTCCCGCTTAGCGATGGGAACCGAAACGGCTTTTTCATTTCTTGCGATTCTTCTCGTTCACCTTTTTGACGTGATTCACCGCAGCATCCCGAAGATAGGCCCCGGTTCGTTTTTCCGGAGCTTCACTATCTCGGGCCTCTTCAACTTCTTCCCTCTCCACTGAGGAAAGGTAAACGGTAAACTTTCCCCGCTTCTTTTCCGGGGCTTTGGACGGCTGCCCACGTTTGGGGGGCATGTTTTTCTCCGGGGTGAGATTAAGGGTAAACGCTCACGGCTCTTGGAATACATCACCGGTCTTTTTATCCGTCAATATAACACAGGTGTTATTTTCGGAACTTTTCCAAAATTTTTCATGCCGTCGTCGGTTCGTGTTGATGATCAGACAATTCAAAGTCGTAGGGAATGTCTTTTTGCATGACGACAAAAAGAATATCTTCACATGAACGAACACGAAGATCGGCGCGAATGATCCGTTCTCTTCGCTCAAGGCTCCATTTCCGGAGTTTTTCCAACAAAATCTTCAGTTGGCCCTGAATGATAGACAATCGTTCCGAGATCGACGTCCACGCGACGATCGCCCGAACCGCCTCGCTGGACGAAACAAAGTGAATGTCATTATCCGGCGGATGAACCATCACTTCAGAGCCATTGTCATGCCGGAGGACCGCTGTACGGCTTCGTCAATCGATTTCTTGGCGTCAATATTGCCGTTTTCCAAATTTATCCCCGAATTTGAGTCCGAAGCCTGAATTTTCAGATCGGATGAAATGGGTTGGACAGGGACAGCGGAGATGAATCGAAACCGAGGCGATAGACCACCAGACGTACAATCCAGGCAACGGGAATGATCGTCGCCGTCAGCAGAGCGATTTTCAGCCACTGGATCGGCGATAGTGCCACGGTTCGAAATACTTCTCCGATACCCAAATACGCACTGGCCTGCACCATCACAACCTGCACCACGGTAATCGTACCAACGATCAGCAGGAACAGTTTGTTCTTGTGCAACAACTCGAACGGTGATTCATCATATCGTAACGACCGGCAATTGAATTTGTGCCAGAATTGGAACATGATGAAAACCGTGAAAAACACCGTCAGTGCATGCAAATTCTCGTCGCGTCCCATCGGGTCCTTCGTGAAATCGAATTGCGTCTCCGAGGTCAGGAACCAGCCGAAATACAGAGATGCGAAGAGGATTGCAACCTGGTAAAGACTGTTGAGCAGAATGGAAAGTCCCATCGAGGGGGTGATGATCGAAGCGTCGCGGGAGATCGGTTGCCGATCCATCGATTTGCGTCTCGGCGGATCGCAACTCAACGCAATGGCCGCGAACGTGTCCATGATGATGTTGATCCAAAGAAGCTGCGGCACCGTCAACGGCAACGGAATGCCGATCAGTGGACCGATCAGGGCACAGCTCAATGCGACGACGTTGACCGAAAGCTGGAATTGTAGGAATCGCTGGATATTCTGGTAGAGCGTGCGTCCCCACCAGATACCGGTCACGATGCTCTTGAAGTTGTCGTCGATCAACACGATGTCCGACGCTTCCTTGGCGACTTCGGTGCCGGCGATCCCCATCGAAACGCCGACGTCGGCGAATTTCAAGGCCGGGGCGTCGTTCGTGCCGTCGCCGGTCATCGCAACGACTTCACCGTCCCGGTGCATCGCTTTGACGAGTCGAAGTTTGTCCATCGGCGTCGACCGGGCCAGCACTTTCAAGCACGGAATCGCTTCAAGCAGTTTTTCATCATCCATCGCCGCCAGTTCGGCGGACGTCAGGACCAGCTCGCCCCGTTGAATTTCCGTGTCGGTATCGATTGTGGAATCGAAAGTTTCCGAGAGAATGCCCGCCTGTTTGGCGATTGCAATAGCCGTGGGTTCGGCGTCGCCGGTAATCATTTTAACATCGACACCGGCTCGGAGGCAGGTGTCGACAGCGGCTTTGACTTCCGGCCGAATCGGATCGGCGATACCGACCAACGCCAAGAGTGTGTGACCGGGACACTCCAAGCACTTTTCGGCTTCGGATTCGTCGAAGCAACGACCGTCGCCGTCCTTCACGGTAAAAGCAATAACACGTAGAGCCCTTCCGGTTGCCGCATCCAGAGCGGATTGAATTTGCGAACGATAGGAGTCGATCGGTTGCCGCTCTCCGTCGACGAAGACGAAGGGGCAACGGGCAAGAAGTATGTCCGGGGCGCCTTTAACGAAGCAGGCCTTCGAATCGTTTCCATCGACGACGACGAGGGAGAGCTTGCGCTGCGAATTATGACTCAATTCCCAGAGCCGCGGATATTTGTCCCGAAAATCCCGGTAATCAACTCCGGCGTCGTGTAGAAGTCTTAACAGAGCGCATTCCGTCGGGTTGCCGATTCCTTCGATCTTTTCCGTGACCGATCCGGCTTTGCCGCCTGCTTTGCTTTCGATCGTTTCGATGTGCAGCGCCGCCTCACTGTTGGCCGAAATGGATTCGATAAGGAGCGGCCAATTTTTATTCTGCCGAATGGCATCGTAAGGCGCATTGTCGCCTTGAAAGTCGTACGATTCCATGCCGAGCAGGAGCCAGGCCGCGGACATTCGATTTTGTGTCAGTGTGCCGGTTTTGTCGGTGCAGACGACCGTTGCCGAACCAATCGTTTCCGAGGCGACGAGCTTGCGGATCAGGCAGTTTTCCCGGGCCATCTTCATCATATTCAGGGCCAGGGAGACAGTGACCATCATCGGCAGTCCCTCGGGGACGGCGACGACGATGATCGTTACGGCGACGACGAAACAGGTCAACAAATTCCGGAACATCTCCATGGCGAGCGAGACGTTACCCTGGTCGTCGAAGACGCCCCACACGCCGAGGCAAATTCCGAAGACGGCAACGATCATCGGGACCGACGCGAGCAGTTGCCACCGCAAGTCGTTCAGCTCCATATCCATGCTCGCAAAGAAGGGGCGAAGGACGAAACGCATCATGAGGAAACCGACGATGAGCGAAAAAAGAGAGAGGCCGATCAAGGGATTCGTGTCCGCGAGGAGGCCGGCGAACAGTGCCGAATGCCAGACGCTCGAAATCGCCATGACCATGAAAACCAACATCGCGCTGCAAACGCCGACCACGCTGATCTGTTTGGCCAAGACACTGAGTTTCTGTGTGAGCGGCGTTTCGTTTTCCGATTCTCCTTCCTTGCCGAGATTGGCGGCGATTTGGCCGAGTCTGGTTTTGTCGCCGATTTCCGTGACTAAAAACAGACCATGTCCGTCGTTGACCATGGTTCCCCGGTAGACTTGATGATGGTCGTCCGAGACGCCGTCGTTCGAGTTGAAGGCATTCAAATCGATCGATTGCTTTTCCACGGGGACCGACTCGCCGGTCATCACGGATTGGTCGACGAGAAGTCCCAAGGCGTCCACGACGAGGCCGTCGGCGGGGACCTTGTCGCCGAGATCGAGATGAACCAGATCGCCGACGACGACATCGTTGATCGAAATCTCGGTCATCTGGCCGTTCCGGAGCACTTTGATCTTGATGTCGTCCTTGACTTTGTTGAGCAAGTCGAATTCCCGGGCGCTTTTCAGCTCGCTGAAAAAACCGCAAAGCGTTGCCAGAAGTACGGCGAGAAAAATGCCGACGGAGTCGACGAAACTCGCTTCCTGATGCTTGAGAACGAATTTCTCCAAGACGGTCATCAAGAGCGAAATCATGGCGGCCGCGAGGAGTATTTTGATCGTCGGATCGTCGAATTTCTCCAGAAACTGCACCCACCAGGGATCGCGTTCCGGCGGCGTCAGTGTGTTGGAGCCATGTTTTTCGGCGGAACGGCGTACCTGTTCCGCGCCAAGGCCTTTTTGAATGTCGATTTTTTCACCACTAAAATTCAAGATCGTTTCGCTCATAACCGGGGTGGCTTTCGTTTTCGCCGGAGTCTTCTTTGCAGTTTTCGCCGATTTAGCGGCACTTGTTTTCTTTGTCATACTCGCCGTATCGGCAAATCGGCGGTAAAACTGAACCGAAACCTCTTGGAATTCGGGCGTTTGCGTCTACAATAATCCTTATGGAAAAGTCTTCGATCACTCCGCTGCCGCCGGACGACAAGACTTGGCGATCCGACCTGAAAGCCAGGATTCAAGGAGCTCGGCAACAGGTTCTACTGTCGGCAAACCAGACACAAATCCGGCTCTACCACGAGATCGAACGGGAAATCCTCGACCGTCAGGAACGTCAGGGCTGGGGAGCCAAAGTGATCGACCAGCTCTCCGCCGACCTGCGAGAGGCCTTTCCGGACATGAGGGGGTTCTCGCGGCGGAATTTGATCTACATGATGAAGTTCGCTCAAAACTGTCCGGACATGCAATTGTGCAGCAGAGCGCTGCGCAATTGAAGGGGTCAGCATTCGGTCAGCAGAGCGCTGACCAATTGCCGTGGTTCCATATTGTTTTGCTTGTGACCAAGATTTCCGAACCGGCGGAGCGGGAATGGTATGCCCGGCATGCGTCTCGCCTGCAAGAGGCTATCGATATTTGGAATAATTATCCTTCTTGCAGATATCATCGCGAAGCGGATTCCGGGGATGCAAAGGAATTCTCGGCCTCCCCCCGTGCGGGCGGGACGCCCGCGCTCCAGGTTTTGCGTGAACGGTTACATTCCTGGAATACGTCAGATTCTCTATTTTTTGAAAATGAAAAAAACCGCTCCGATCAGCAAGGCAAAACCGATCAGGTGATTCAGTCGGAAGGTTTCGTTCTTGAACACCAGGATCGTAAAGACCGTAAAAACGACCAGCGTGACCGTCTCT
>JAVBSX010000336.1:0-11542 GCA_031556455.1 Thermoguttaceae bacterium | reverse complement strand
GAAAAAAAGCGAGGTCCAAGAGGGAATCTTGCTCTGCAATGCGATGCACATCACCGCCTCGGTTTTTATCAACGACGACGAGCCCGGCTTGCTTGAGGATTACAAGCGTTGGCTCGAAACGCTCGCCCCGTTCGATGCCTCTCCGGAGCGATATCGGCATAATCGGACCGGCGAGGACAACGGCGACGCCCATCACAAGCGCCAAATCATGGGCCGCGAGGTCGTCGTCGCGATCACGGCCGGAAAGCTCGACCTCGGTCCCTGGGAGCAAATCTTTTACGGAGAATTCGACGGCAAACGCCCCAAACGCGTGCTCATCAAGATTATCGGCGAGTAATCTCAAAGGCGAATTTCATTTTCAATTTTCAATTTTCAACTTTCAATTTCCTTGTCCGATTACATACACGTCGATATCGAGACCGTTCAGAGTTCCAAGAAACCCGGCATGCCGTGCGGGGATGTCGTCCGTTCCCGCCGCTCGAATTTCGGGGTTAACATCGTCTGCGCCGACGGTCTCGGCTCCGGGATGCGAGCCCACATTTCCGCCGAGATGTGCGTCGCCCGGATTTTCGCCGCGATCGAGCAGGGCATTTCGTTGCGGAAGACGTTTTCCTCCGTCGCCGGGCAAATGGAAAAATCACGCGACCCGAAAAAACCGTTCGCGGCATTCAGCGTCTTGCGGATACGACCGGACGGCAACGCGACGATCCTCACGTATGATGCCCCGCCGCCGATTTTGGTCGACGCGAACGGAGCCTCGATCCTCGCGAATCGGCTCTTTCCGCTCCCGGGCGGTCTCGCGATCGAAAGCAATTACCAGATGCAAATCGGGGAAGGAATTTTGCTGATGTCCGACGGCATCACCCAAGCGGGGATCGGGCACGGGCCCAATTCGGAATGGACGCCGGAAGGGGTCGTTCGCCGCATCAACGAGCTCTTGACCCGGCGAATGAAATTTTCGCAGATCCCGCATCGGATACACCAGGAAGCGATCCAACGCTGGAGCGGCATTTTCGAGCGGGAAGGCGGAGGGCTGACTTCGGGAAGTTCGACCGGCAACCGCTTTTCCCCTTACACGCCGGATGCCGTTCACAACCCGCCGGCTCCGTTTCGGCCCAAGGTCGTCGGGGACGATTGTACCGCGGTCTTCGCGATGTGCCGGACGGGCCAAACGGTTAACATTTTGACCGGCCCGCCGGCGGACAAAGCGTTGGACGAAAAAGTCGCCAAGCAATTCGTCGAATCCCCCGGTCTGAAGATCGTTTGCGGCGGGACGACGGCGAAGATCGTCGCGAAATACCTCGGGGCGACCCTTGAAATGGAGCAGGAACCTATGAGCGAGATCGCCCCGCCCCGGTACGGCATACACGGGATCAACCTCGTAACCGAAGGGGCGGTTACACTCAACCAGGTTTACAATATTCTCGACGAGGACGTCTCGAAGCTGAACGACGACAGCGGCGTCACGGAATTGCGGCTCTTGCTCAACGTCGCCGACCGGGTCAACTTTATCGTCGGGATCGCGGAAAACAAGGCGAATGAAGACATTTCGTTCGTCCAACGCGGCGTCCTTTCCCGCAAGGTGCTCATCCCGCTGCTCGCCGACAAATTGCAGCGGGAAGGCAAACTCGTCAACGTACGCTACGTTTAGTCGAACGGCGCAGAAAACACCGGCGTCTTCGCCGCTCGGCTAAACGGGATGCTCGTCCGAATCGACGACGGCGAAGCGGATCGCGTCCTCGCCCCAGGGGGCCGCGTTGTGAATCGCCGGGAGCACCTCTTCCGGCTCGTCGACGAACGCCCACATTTCGAGATGCTTCGCTTTCATAAACCGCTCGCGAACGCAGCGTTCGAGCATCTCTTTCAATGGTGCGTAAAAATTCTTCGTGTTGAGAATCACGATCGGTTTCGTAAAAAGCCCCAGCCGCTTCAACGTGATCGCTTCGAACAGTTCTTCCAGCGTCCCGGTCCCGCCGGGCAGGGCGATCAATGCGTCGACGTTTTCAAGAAATTTCGCCTTCCGTTCATGCATCGTTTCCGTAAAGACGATCTCGGAAACTCCGGGATGGGTCCATTCGACATCATCCATAAACTTCGGGATGATCCCTTTGATCGAGCCTCCCTCGGCCAAAACGGTGTCCGCGAGTTGCCCCATCAAACCGATCGCTCCGCCGCCGTACACGAAGTTGACACCTTCGCGAACCAATATCCGGGCCAACCGTTCGGTCGCCTCGAAATAAACCGGATCGACCTGAGCACTCGAAGCGCAATAGAAGCAAATATTCATCGTTTTATTTCCGTTCCCTCTTTTAGCCGGTACTCCGCGCCATTCTAAAACGTATAGCGGGCGACAAACTCGAAGCGGAGCGGCTCGCCCGGCTCCAGTCCGGAAATCGTCCGGGTGTTGGAATCGTACAACCGCCAATTCGTCCGCCATTTGCTGACTTCCAACCCGGTCATAAACGCTTCGGTCCAATTATACATCACGTTGCCGAAAATGCTATGGTTGTACGTCCGCGAGGAATACTTGCCGTTGCTCAGCAGAGCGGTCCCCAAAAGGTCCTGGTTGTAAGGGTCTTCGATCGCGTAGCCGACGTTCGTCTTGAGTTTTTTCGTCCATTGATATTGCAGGGCTCCCCAACCGCCCCGGCAACGGATCGTGTCGCGACGCACCATGTCGATCCCCTGCAAAATCCCCCCTTCGAGATTGCTGAGGTTTTCGCCGTTGTACAATTCCGCTTGTAATCGCATCTTTTTGGTGATCGGTATATCGAGATCAAGGCAAATCGCCCAGGTCCGGAACGAATCTCCGATCTCGATCGGGGCGGTGAGAAAATCCCCTCGCTGCTCTCCGATCTGAGCGGAAAAACCAACCGTGATCGGTGCGCCGCGTCCGAAGGTTTTTTCGCCGAACGAATAGGCGATCCGCCCTTGGACGACCGGCCAGCCGCTGGCCGTGATTTTCGGATCGGTCGCCGCCCCGCTCGTGTAATCCCGGATCGTGTTGTCGCAAATCCCGACTTGAAACAGGAATGCCGAATCGGAGGTGCAGGCCCGGGTGTGGTCCATTTTAATCATCGCCCGACGATAGCCGAGGTTGCCGCACCCGGAACCGGCCGGATAATTGAAAATGTTTGGGTACAGCGGCGAAAAAATTTCCCAATCCTGGCCGAAAAGGAATTTCGTGTTTTTATCGCCGAGTTCGACGAACGCTTTGCGGAAAAGGAACCCGGAACGGTTACGGACCAAATAAGAACCTTGGAAGTCGATTTCGACGACGGCCCGGCTCTTGGAACCGTTCCAACATTGCAGCCCGGGACCGTCGATTTTTATTCCCAACCGGGTCGATCGCGGGTCGATATAAAACGCCGACCGGTCCGATTGCGGCACCAATTCCGGCGACAGGGCGTAAACGCAATAATCTCCGTTAACCGTCCGCTGCGATTCCCATACTGTCGAGACGTTGATATAGCCGTAAGGCGTGATCGAAAAATTTCCTTTCTTCCAGGAAAATTTCGGGCCTTTTTGATCAATGAGCGATTCGGCTTCATCCTTGCTGATCCCCTCCGGAAAATTGCCGATCTCATTCGAAAAAGACGAATCTATTGAAGGAAAATTTTCCGCTGCCAGGTTTGAAGTGCGCTGCGCGACGCTGGGTGCGAGCGGTTCGGTTTGAACAACCTCCCTCGGCGACGACGATTCAATCGGAATAATCGGGTTCGCCACGTTGATCGAATTCGGGTTGGCTGCGGTCGAATTTTCAAAACCGGACGGTAATTCGACGTTCGGAGGATAAACCGGAGCTGTCGGCCTCGGTTGGTAATTGAAAGCGATCCTGGGAGCCGGAACGGGCGGCGGCGGCGGGAGCATTTTGTCCGGTGCCGGCAAAGCAGATGACTCGACGGGCTCGTTCGGGAAAGTCGGATAATTTGGCAAATTGGAGTGAGGAAGGGCTTCGGTTTCGATCGAAGGACGCGGTTGAAACGCGTTCGGGCTAGTACCGGCAACCAACAGAATCGACTGTTCTTGCACCGGGAGCGTTTTAGCGACCGATTTTCTCGAAATATTCGTCAATCCGGGCGGCGACAACGGGAATGATTCCGCGAGAAACAGCCTTTGCGCATTCGGATCATAAGTAAAAGCGGTTGTTTGGTACCCGAAAGCGGCATCTTCAAGGTAAACATTGACGTTTTTACCTGAAATCATCTCCGAATCACTTGCCTTTGCTAAAGGGCAAAATGAGGCGATTCCCATTATTGTCAACAAAACAAATAAGGAATATTTGCGGGCCATTTTCGAATTCCCTGAAACGATTGACAGTTGGACGGCAATATTAACACAACGAGACACAAAAAGCGACTCATTGCACAAAATCAGTATCGTCAGAACAATCGCTTCAAAGCGTATAATCCGATCTTTTCAGAGCAAAAAGCGAAACAGTCGCCGCTACGATCGGATTATTTGATACAGACAGAAAAACTGCTAAATTCGGAATTTTTGAAAAAAATTATCTAATCGACCTATTTTAAAATGCAGGTTGGTAAAATTTGCTTTGAAAAGATTGTGCGAATTTCGTCATTTCGACCGAAGCAACGCGAAGGGAGAAATCTCACCCTCGCGAGCGGGGATAAATTCCGACTCTTTCGGCGAGGGTGAGATTTCTCGCTCCACTCGAAATGACGAGATAAGATTCGAAACGACGCTTCGATATATTGATGTTAATTGGAATCGTCGGCTAAAAAACCCTTTGAGCCCATTTCGGCTTGAACCATTTCCCGGATCAGATCGCGAAACGTCGTCTTTGCCTTCCAGCCGAGTTTTTTTTCCGCTTTGGTCGGATTGCCGAGCAGCAGATCGACCTCGGCCGGGCGATAGAATCGCGGGTCGATCTCGACCAGGACGCGGCCGGATTTTTGATCACGCCCTTGGGTCGTTGCCCCTTCGCCGCTCCAAACGATCGTGATGCCGAGCTCTTCGAAAGCAAGCTCGATCAGTTCCCGAACCGTGTGGGTTTCGCCGGTCGCGAGCACGTAATCGTCCGGATCCGGCTGTTGGAGCATCAACCACATCCCTTCGACGAAATCGGCGGCGTGTCCCCAATCCCGCTTCGCCTCAAGGTTGCCGACGAACAATTTTTCCTGCTCCCCCCGGACAATGCGAGCGGCGGCCCGGGTTACTTTCCGGGTAATGAACGTTTCGCCCCGCAGCGGACTTTCGTGATTGAAGAGAATCCCGTTGCAGCCGAAAAGACCGTAGGCTTCGCGATAATTGACGACGCTCCAATAGGCGAACGATTTGGAAATGCCGTAAGGACTCCGGGGATAAAACGGCGTCGTCTCCGATTGCGGCGTTTCCCGGACCGCTCCGAACAGTTCGGAGGTCGAAGCCTGATAAAACCGCGTCGTTTTCTCTTGCCCGCAAACCCGGATCGCTTCCAAAAGCCGCAAGGTTCCGAGGCCGTTGACATTCGAAGTGTACTCGGGGGTTTCAAACGAAACCTGGACGTGCGATTGGGCGGCGAGATTGTAAACCTCGTCCGGCCGAACCGTTTGGACGACTTGCAACAGGCTCGCGGCGTCGGTCATATCGCCGTCGTGCAGCGCCAAATCACCGAGCGAAGCGATCCGCTCGGTGTTGGGGAGCGAGCTCCGGCGAACCAGTCCGTGCACGGCATACCCTTTGCTGAGCAGCAGTTTGGCGAGATACGCTCCGTCCTGCCCCGTAATTCCGGTTATCAACGCGGTTTTTGACATCACTGCTGAAGTTGTTGGACAGGTTGCGGCTCGACCGGTTGCGGTTCCCCTTGCGTTTGAACAGGTTGCGGTTGAACCGGCGTTTGCTCTTCTTGCGGCGGAGGTTGAACTTGCTGTTGGTCTTGCAGCTGGGGCTGAACCTGCGGTTGCGGTTGGGGTTGAACTTGGGGTTGGGCTTGCGGCTGCGGATAAAACTCAGGCAACTGGAGCGATTGAGCTTTCAACGCTTCCGGAAGAAAGTACAGATAGGTTGCCGGGTCGGGAACGCGAATGCAGGCGATCGAAAAATTGTACGTCCAAGGGTAACCGCCGCCGGAGGGATTGAAGACCGGATTCGGAAACGACATTTGATAAAGTCGCTTCGCCTCCAATTTCTCCTTCAATTGCTGAATCACGGAAGCGTCGCGCACCATTGCGGTTACATTGATCTGTCCGGAATAGGCATAACCGAACCGGGCCGGATTGATCGGGCCGGAGACCAGCCGGATTTGCGTTACGATCATGTCCTGTTGTTCCGGGAACAGATCGGTGATGTCCCGCATCACGTCGAGCCAATTGGCGTCTTGGGTATCGAACGTCTTGGTGTTGGACAAAACCGTGTACGGCTGGGACAACTGCTGGTAGGCGAGGTATTGTTCCTGGTACGCTTTTTCGGCGGCGGCCCGACGTTGTTCCAAAGCTTTGAGGACGGAACTGTTCCAATACCAGAGCACTCCGAGCAACAATCCGAGCAGCAGGATCGCGAGGGCGGCGATCCCGGCATAATTCGGCGGCAACGGCTTCGATTTCGGGTGCAAAAGGTCGATCTCGGGCCTTCGTCCGGGCGCTTCGCAAAGGATCATACCGAGCAACGCCGCATACCGACCGGAACGCGTCGGCGTTTCTTTCGCTTTGACATGGGGGAGCGAAAACGGGTCGAGAATTTCGACGCTCAGTGATTCGGAACGAAGGACATCGAGCAGTTCCGCATGCTCGCTTTCCCCGCCGAAAAGAACGACGTTTCCAAAGTCCTCCTCCGAGGTATCCTGCAACCCGATGGTGAGTGTCCGGTTGATTTCCCCGACGATCCGCCGTACCTTCTGCTTCGGATCGGGATCATCCGGCAATTTGACGCTCCGGAGATAGACGATTCGGTTTCGGACGAGAACCACCAAATCGAGTTCGTCGGCCAGGATGTTGACCAGCAAGACCGGGGGGACATCGTCCCCGGGGAGTCCGGAATATCGGTACAATGCGGCGACACCCGCCCCCCGAAGTTCGAGTTTCGCCGGCTTGCAATGGGCCGCCTTCCCGATCGATTGAAGCGATTTTTGCTGCGATTTGTTGATCGAAACGGCCAAAAGTTTTCGCGGCTCCGTCGGAATCTCCCCGAAAGGGAGAAAATCGAGCGGATGCGACTCGAAAAAGTTCGGCAGCTCGCGAATCGCCTGATTTTTAAGCAATTCGGGAATCTCTTCGTTTTTCGACGGCGGAAGCGTAAAGTACATGATTTCCGCCGAAGCGCTGTTGACGGCGAAAAGCGTTTTCGCCGAGCCGACACGCCGATCTTTCAAGAGGCGGAGCAACGCCGAGCCGACGTCGATCTTAACGGTCCCGTCCTCGGCAACCGTTTTTTCAAGCGGAGCGGACGCCGAATTGAGAACGGTCAGCTTTTCCTTGGCCTGATCGCCGAAAACGAAACGAACTTCGTGAGCATCCCAATCGACCGCAAGAAATCGAGGCATTGTTTTTGTGTTGTTACAAAAATGGATAAAGGGACGACCGACCGAAAATACCCAGTATACCCAAAAATGGGAAAAAAAGGAAATGAAGACTACGAAACGACTTTCAATCCTCGGTCCGGTCGGCGGAATACTCACCTCGGGCGGGCGAGATGTCTCCCCCGGTCGTATCGATCCGCAACTTACACTTCGGCAGCGCCCGCAAAAACTGTTTGCCGTACGCCTTTGTGTGAATTCGCGGGTCGAGGATCACGATAATGCCGCTGTCGGTCCGCGTTCGGATCAAACGGCCGAACCCCTGTTTGAACTTCAAAATCGCCTGCGGCAACTGGTAATCGTTGAAA
This sequence comes from Thermoguttaceae bacterium, assembly GCA_031556455.1. Taxonomy (GTDB): domain Bacteria; phylum Planctomycetota; class Planctomycetia; order Pirellulales; family Thermoguttaceae; genus JAVBSX01. The sequence continues at coordinate 3,724 of JAVBSX010000336.1, read as the reverse complement.
GGACTCCCTCCGGCCGCCGCGATCTGTTCCAATCGGGCTTCGACAAGCGGCTGGTCCGGCACCAAAAACGGCAGCTTCGTGATCACGACGTTTTGCAGCGGATCGCCCGGCACATCGACCCCTTGCCAAAAACTGTCGGTCCCGAACAGCACGCTCCGGGGCGTCGCCTTGAACGTTTCCAGCATCTTGCTGCGTGGGGTTCCGTCCGATTGGCTCAAGAGCAACATGTTTTGTGCGCTCAACCAAGGGGTCATTTCCGAGGCGGTCGATTGCAACTGGACGTAATTCGTAAAAAGCACGAACGCGTGCCCGTCGGTTTCAAGCAGGTAACGCCGGAGCATTTCGCAACGTTCGCGGCTCAACAGCCCGGCGTTCGCCTCGGGCGTGAGCAATCCCTTGACCAGCACGAGCGTCGCCTGCTTCTCGTAATCGAACGGGCTGCCGAGCTGCAAGGTCCGAACCTGCGTTAAACCGATCCGGCTCTTGAAGAAATCGAACGCGTGCTCCTTTTCCCGCGGCGTCGCGAGCTCGCGATGTGGCCCCGTCGAAAGTGTCGCGCTGGTCATGATCACGCTTGAAACCTTCTCGAACAGGAATTCCCGGAGTTTCGGCCCGACGTCGATCGGAGCGGAATAGGCGAAAATCCGATCGAAATTCCGGCTTTTTCGCGATTCGAGCCAATAAACGTGTCCGGTTTCCGTTTGTGCGACCCAGGAGCGAACCATTTCCGAAAGGACGATGATCCGGTTGCGGGCCGAGCGCAGTTCCTGCCGCTCGTCCGGATTCTTGATTTTCTCGACGCAGCCGCGAAGTTCGTTGACCAGTTTGTTCAAGCCTTCGCTCAGGGCATTTTTGACGATGTGCGGCTCGCGGACCCGCCCGTTCCCGCCGGGCCGGCCGCGGAGCCAATCGCCGAGATCGTGAAAAAAATTCTCGGCACGGTACCGGCATTCGTCGACCAGCCGGGATTGCTCCTTGAACCCGTTGGCCGGGAGCAACCCTTTCTGCGTCCGGTCGTTGTACAACTTGTTGAGATTGTAATCGACCTGCCCTTGCGAGACGGACAGACCGAGGTGATCGGCGGCGACCTGCTCCATGGTATGGGCCTCGTCGAACACCAAAACGTCGTAAGGGGGCAAAATGCTCCCCCCTTGAATCCGGATCGCCAAATCGCTGAACAGGAGCGAATGGTTGACGACGAGCACCTGCGCCCCGGCGATCCGCTGTCGCGCCCGAGCGTAAAAACAGTCCTTGTAATAAGGACATCCCCGGCCGAGGCAATTCCCCATTTCGCAGCAGACGTCGTCCCAAACCTCTCGATTCGGTTTCGGAGCGAGATCGGCGAGCGACCCGTCGGCGGTCGATTGGCTCCATTTTCCGATCCGGAGGAGATCGTTTTCCTGGAACCCGGAAAAGAGGCCGCTCCCCTTTTTGAGAGCCGAAGCGAGCCGACGACGGCAAAGGTAGTTGGAGCGGCCTTTGACCAACACGGCGGAAAATTCGAGCGGCAGGACCGAACGGAGGAACGGCAGGTCTTTTTCGATGAGCTGTTCTTGCAGACTGATCGTGTGTGTCGAGATCACGGCCCGGGGAACCGGCGTTTTCTCGGACGTTTTCGGCGGCGATTGCGATTGTTGCAATCTCAGCAGCGGCTGTTGCGATTGCGGCGGCTGTTCGTCGTTCAAAAGGATCGGCGAGGCTTCGCCGAAAAACGGGTCGTCTTCAGAGAATTCTTCCGCCGTATCAAGCGTCGGTTTTTTTTCGGTCGTGGGCGGCCCGGGGAACGGCTTGCCCGGATCGCCCGGCGACCAGGCGGCGGCCTGATCGGCACAGGCGTACAAAAGTGAGGGAACCAGATAGGCGAAGCTTTTGCCGACTCCGGTCCCCGCTTCGACGGCGAGGTGCGAGCGGCCGTTAATCGCGGCGAGCACCGCTTCGGACATTTCAAGCTGTTCCGTTCGCCGTTCGTAACGGGCCAGCCGCTTGGCGATCATCCCTTCGGGAGCAAGAACATCGGAAATCGTGAGCATGTAACTAACTATCAGGATCCGGTATCAAAAAAACGGAGCCGCGACCTGCGGTCGCGAATTGAACGGAACGCTCCCTTATCACGACACGGTTTTCGCGGCCACGTACTTCTTTTCCAACGGAAACATGCGATGGGCGTTGCCTCGCAACAGCGATTCGACGAGTTCCAAGGCAATCGTCTTCATGAAATGAGCAGAACGATTGCAAAGTCGAAATTTCAGAAAAAATCGAATCGGGCAGCAGCCGGAAGCGTGAGCGCCCGGTTATCCAATGCAGAAATGCAGAACCAACCCGGCGCTCACGCTTCGGGCTGCTGTTTGACGCGTTCGACTTTGCAATCCTTGCGATAAAATGGGCTCTCTCGTTTTCAATTTCAAACGAACCTTATCGCTCTTCGATCGGGACATAATCGCTGATCGTGTTGCCGACATACAGCTGTCGCGGGCGAATGATCTTCGCGTTTTCGGTGTCGTGCAGCTCCTTCCATTGGGCGACCCAGCCCGGCAGGCGGCCGATCCCGAACAGGACCGTAAACATGTTCGTCGGGATCCCCATCGCCCGAAGCAAAATGCCGCTGTAAAAATCGACGTTCGGGTACAACTTCCGGTCGACGAAGTACGGATCGGCCAACGCCAACTCTTCCAGCTTCCGGGCGATGTCCAACAGCGGGTCGCGTTGCTTGAGTTTCGTAAAGACCCGGCCCGCGCATTGCCGGAGCATTTTGGCTCGCGGATCGTAGTTCTTGTAAACCCGGTGTCCGAACCCGAACAGCTTGAACGGGTTTGACTTGTCCTTGGCCGCTTCGATGCAATCGGCGGCGCTGAGCCCCCCCTTTTGAATCTGGTCGAGCATTTTCATCACCTCGACGTTCGCCCCACCGTGCAGCGGTCCCCAGAGGGCGTTGACTCCGGCCGCACAGGCCGCGAACAGGTTCGCCCGAGCCGAGCCGACGACCCGAACCGTCGCCGTGCTGCAATTCTGCTCATGATCGGCGTGCAGAATCAAAATCAAATTGAGCGCGTCTTCGAACTCTTCCGAAATCTCGTATTGTTGATAAGGGATCGAAAACATCATGTGCAGGAAATTCGCACAGTACCGCAGCGACGGATTCGGGTAAACGAACGGTAAGCCTTTCGAGCTGCGATACGAAAAGGCCGCGATCGTTCGCACCTTGCTAATCAGCCGGGCGGCCGCCTCGACGAACAATTCGTCGTCTCCAAGCGGCAGGAATTTTTCGTAATAACAGGCCAATTGACTCAACATCGCCGAAAGAATCGCCATCGGGGGGGATTTCGGCGGAAGATCGCCGAACTGACGACGAAGTCCTTCATGCAAGAGCTCGTTGGCTGTCAATCGTTCGCTGAATTCTTTCAGTTCGGTCCGATTTGGAAGATGTCCAAAAATCAAAAGCCATGCCGCTTCGATGAAATTCGGCTTCGGGCGATCAAATTGTTCGATCGGAATTCCGCGATAACGCAAAATTCCCTTGTCGCCGTCGATGTACGTGATCGTACTCTGGCAGACGCTCGTACTCCCCAGGGACGAATCGTACGTCGTCAACCCGTGTTCGTCGAACAATTTCGTAATGTCAATCGCCTTATGACCTTCCGAGCCGATCAAAACGGGAAGCTCGATTCTTGTGTCGCCGATGGTCAGGACGGCTTTCTCATCGGTGTTGCCCAATTCGGTGTTGCTC
>JAVBSX010000044.1:0-16059 GCA_031556455.1 Thermoguttaceae bacterium | reverse complement strand
TCTTCTCGGAGTGGCCTGGTGGGTCATTCTCCAAAAAACCGACAACTCCAAGGAATACTTCCTGGCCGGGAAACACGCCGGCTGGTTCGTGATCGGTTGCTCGCTGTTCGCCTCGAATATCGGCTCCGAGCACCTCGTCGGGCTGGCCGGGACTGGGGCGCACGACGGTATGGCGATGGCCCATTACGAATTGCACGCCTGGTGCCTGCTCGTACTCGGTTGGATCATGGTGCCGTTTTATCTTCGGAGCGGCGTCTTTACGATGCCGGAATTTCTCGAACGCCGCTATTCCCCGGCCGCCCGATGGTTTCTCTCGGTCATCAGCCTGATCGCTTACATTTTTACAAAGATTTCTGTTACTCTTTTCGCCGGCGGGATCGTGTTCAAGGCGATTTTTCCCGTCGGAGTGATTCCGGGAATCGACAATTTCTGGGTCGGGGCCGTCGGGATGGTGGTGATCACCGGATTGTATACGATCGCCGGCGGCCTGCGGGCCGTGCTCTATACGGAAGCGATCCAGACGATCGTGCTCCTGGGCGGGGCCGCCTGCGTGCTGGTTGTCGGGCTGCACCAGGTCGGCGGCTGGGACGAATTGCGGAAAGTCTGCCAAGACGCGCCGCGCAAGGTCGTCGTCGTTGAAAAAAACACCGACGGGACCGAGCGGAAAGCGATCGCCGACGCCGTGGTCGACGGCAAAGAGGAACGGCTCGATCACTTCAACCTTTGGAAGCCGCTTTCGCACAAGGATTTCCCCTGGTTCGGGCTGCTTTTCGGCGCCCCGATCGTCGGCATGTGGTATTGGTGCACCGATCAGTATATCGTCCAACGGACCCTCGCGGCGAAGAATCAGCGGGCGGCCCGGCGGGGGACGATTTTCGGGGCCTACCTGAAACTGACGCCGGTGTTCCTTTTCATCGTTCCGGGGATGATCGCCTACGCTTTGGCGGCCCAGGGCAAACTGGGAACGGACGTGCTCGAAGACTCAAGCCTCGCCTTTCCCGTGCTGGTCAAGGAAGTTCTGCCGGTTGGCCTCAAGGGAGTCGTCGTCGGCGGGCTTTTGGCCGCTTTGATGAGTTCCCTCGCCTCGGTGTTCAATTCGAGTTCGACCCTCTTTACCATGGACATTTACGCCAAATTCAATCCGAACGCCTCGGAAAAAACGCTGGTTTGGATGGGCCGTTTCGCGACCGCGGCGATGGTGCTGCTCGGTTTGCTTTGGATCCCGATCATTCCGTTCATGGGCAATTCGCTTTACGGTTATTTGCAAAGCGTTCAGGCTTACATCGCCCCGCCGATCTTCGCGGTCTTTTTTCTCGGCGTGTTTCTCAACCGGGTCAATGTTTACGGTTGCATGTCGGGTCTGGTGGTCGGTTTCTGTCTCGGGATGCTCCGCATGGTAATGGAGCTGATCGCGAAAAGCGTCGCCGCCGAGGGCTTTTTCGCCCGCGTTCCTTGGGCGATGTCAATGTTCGACCCCGGGTTGGACAAGAGCGTGGAATACGGCCGCGTTTTGACCAGCGGCCCGTATTTCTGCAAGTACGCCCCGTATCTGTTCGCGACGGCGAGTTTTACGTATATCGCGATTCTCCTGACGATCATCAGCATTATCGTGATCGTCGGCGTCAGTTTGCTGACCCCGCGGCCCCGGCCGGAGCAGATCGCCGGTTTGACCTATTCGACCTCGACGGAAGAGCAGCGGCGTGAAACCCGGGCGAGTTGGACAAAACTGGACGTTGCCCTGACCCTCGGGCTGTTGGTGCTTATCCTTGCCGTTTACATCTATTTCTCCTCGCTCGTCGGAGCGTAGCGGTTTGTAAATCGTTGTACCCCACAACGAGCCGCTCTCCGTGAGTGCGGTTTGCCGCTATTTTCAATTGAAGCCGTTCACGGCCATGATCTCGAAATCACGAACCGGCCTCGTTTTCGAACAAAAGCCGGAAAGGAGCCGTACTCGGCGCATTGACGGTGTGTTGGGTTTCAAATGTCAACCGGCGTTCAATCTCAACACACCGTCAATGCGCTGCGCTCCTTTCCGGTTTTTGTTCTTGGCTTCGTCCCACGGTCCAAATGTTCGTGAACGGTTACTTCAATTGAAGCATTTCTCGCTGGGGCATGTCACTTGAGCGGAAGTCTGAATCCAAAGTTGAAAACTCATCTTTTTTACCCATGGATTTTATCAGAGAGCCGTTTTTTTGAACCACTCCAGCCGATCAGGATTCGAGCGGAGCTCATTCGAAGCGGAGCAGGGCGTAACGCTTTTTGCCGCAACGCAGCACCAACGTCGTCTCGCTCACGAGATCGGCCGGGGTCAACACCACTTCGAGTTCGGCAACCGGCTTGTTGTTGACATAGGCCCCTCCCTGTTGGATTGTTCGCCGGGCCTCCCCTTTGGAAGGAACCAGCTTCGTCCCGCACAGGGCCTCGATCAGTGGCAGGCCGGATTCGAGCTGCTCCCGCGGAAAAACGCAGCTCGGGACGTCCGAGAAAATCGCGTGCAACTGTTCGTCGTCGAATCGCGAAATCTCTCCGCCGAAAAAGATCTCCGAAGCCCGAACGGCGACCGCAAGGGCGTCGTCCCCATGCACCAATCGTGTCAGTTCTTCCGCTAACCGCTTTTGGGCGAGCCGTCGGCTCCGGTCTTTCTCGTGTTCGGCAAGCAGGGAGCCCATTTCGTCTTTCGGGATTTCCGTAAAGAAGCAGAGCACCTTTTCGACATCGGCGTCTTCAAGGTTGACCCAATATTGGTAGAAATCGTAAGGGCTGGTCTTTTTCGAATCGAGCCAAATCGTTCCGGATTCCGTCTTGCCCATTTTTTTGCCGTCGCTCTTGGTCAACAGCGGGCAGGTCATCCCATAAAGCTGCACGGAATCGAGCCGCCGGGCCAAATCGATCCCGGCGGTGATGTTGCCCCATTGATCGCTCCCGCCGATCTGCAACTCGCAGCCGCAGGTCCGATGCAGATGCACGAAATCATACGCTTGCAAGAGCATGTAACTGAATTCGGTGTAACTCAGGCCGGCGTCGGTCTTTTCCAACCGTTGTTTGACGGAATCCTTGGCGAGCATCACGTTGACCGGAAAATGCTTGCCGATATCGCGAAGGAATTCGAGGAAGGAAAATTTTCCGACCCAATCGTGATTGTTCATGATTCGGGCCGCGAATTTTCCGCTGCCGAAATCGAGGAAGCGGTTCATTTGCTTTTGAATCGACTCGATGTTGTGCACGACCATTTCCGGGGAAAGAAGATTCCGTTCCTCGCTCTTGCCGCTCGGATCGCCGATCATTCCGGTCGCTCCGCCGACCAGGGCGATCGGGACATGCCCCGCCTTTTGGAAACGCCGCAAGTTCATGAGCGGGACGAAATGCCCGACATGCAGGCTCTCGGCGGTCGGATCGAACCCGGCGTACAGCGTCCGGGACTTTTTCCCGAGAAAGGCGGAGAGTTTTTCGTCCGTCGTTTGGTGAATCAGCCCACGCCAGCTCAGTTCGTCGAAAATATTCATGATGGGGGAAGGAAAATCAGATTGTTAAAAATCGCGGAGTACCGGCTAGAGCGGAGTACCGCTCTAAATGGGGGGAGAAAACCCCAAATGATAATGCTCGCAGTATATCAGAATTCCGAAAACCGACAATCGGCGGTTTCGACGCTACGGTTGCGTTTTCGCGAGTGCCTTGATGAACGAAACACACACAACCACCGCTTTTCAATTGCCGTTATTCCAGTCTGGATTGGTTTTGTACGCCTGTTGCGGGTGATTCGGTTCAGCGTGAAGCGGAACCAATTCTTTATTTTTTAGCATATCACGAACGAACTGATTGCGGATGCTGGCGGGGCTTCGCTTGAGATAATCGCCGATTTGCACGAGCGTCAAATATTGATTCCGGCAAAGAGTACGGATGATTCCCCGCATCTTTTCTGGTGACAATCTCGCTTTTTCTCGGGCTGGAGCTGCAACAACCAAGAGATCAGGAGCATTGACATAAGGCTCGTTATGTACTGAGCCCTCGTTGTTATATGCAGAGTCCTGTTTTTTATATGCAGAGTTCCCGTCGTTATGTGCAGAGTCTCCGCTTTTGCGCATGGAGCTTTCTCCCTTGCGCCCGGAGTTCCCGTCGTTATGTGCAGAGCTCGACGGACTTGAAGGGATTTCCTTCGCGAGTTGGTATGTTGCCCATCGCCCGTAGCCGTTTTTCGTCAAAAAACCTTTGGCGACAAGACCTTGGAGCATTTTCGTGATGTCGGTGGTATGCTCCATTGAAAACTGTTGCAAACGCGGATTGCTGACATTTCCTTCCAGGTCCGCGGTTACCAAAGCCTCGACTTCGTGAGGGGAAAGCTGGTCGAAACCGGAAAGGTGTCGAAGTTTGGCGAGAGATTCTTCCGGGAGCAGGCTGACCATTGGCAAAACCAGGAGAATACGATCCGGTTGTTGGGATATTCCGATGCGAGGCAAACGCCATTTTTGGGACGCCCAGCCTTGTCGGATTTTATCGACGCCGGAACCGGCTTTGTCTCCCGCCCCTAAAAGCTGAAACATCAACTGGAGGCTGGGATTTCGGCATTCGCTGACGGCCCCGCGAATCCATTGTTCGAGCGAAACCAAAAGGTTGCCCGGATTCGCCAGTTCAATGCGATCCGGAAACCGTTCGATCACGATGCCGCCTTGGCCGTGATAATCGGCGTGAATGAGGGCGTTGACCAGCGCTTCCTGAATCGCTTCGTGTACCGGCGAGATTCCGCGTCGTACCGGGTCGGGAAAAAATGCGTCTTGTCCCGAAAACTCCTGGTAGGCAAACGGCAATTTCAATCCGTCGACCAGTTTCGGGTAGACTTTTTGAAAAAATTGAAACAGGTTCGGCGTCCAGGTTCCGTCCGGGGTCAAACGGTCCGACCAACGATCGGCAATCGAATTGCTGATTCGCTCTCGGTAATCCAGTTGGAATTTCAGGTCGGTATCCGGTGAGCGAAGTGATTCTTCCGTACCGAACATCAGGAGTCCGGAGACGGTCAAACCTTTTTCGCCGGATTGTTTGTCTTCCCGCCAACCTCCTAATTTTTCAAGGAACTCCCGACCGGAGTGTAGCAACCAGGGGTGATTCGGTACCCGGGCCGAAAGACGGTTGCGGTATTGCTTGATCGTCTCGGAATCGAGATCGTTTTCCGAAAAAAACGGGAGAATCCGACTGTCGGCGCTCTGTTCCGATTGGTCGGAGAGCATCCGCCGCACTTCGGAATCGCTACACCGATGATCGCCGTCGTTATATCGCCGGTAAGTGCCTATCAACGGATTTTGATTGACATAAACCGGGCGTTGGCGACGGCTTGCGATGGGAACCTGAATGGCGAAAACGACTTTTTCGCCGACGGTCAGGAACTGGGCGTCCCCGTTGCGAAGCAAGTTGAGGCTGACCTTGTTTCGGTTGTTGATCAGATTCCAAAAGTCTTTTTCGATTTTTTCGGAATCGTCGAGTCCTTGGACTTCAAAGGAACCGTCTTTGTTTTGTTTGACGCCGAGGACAATGGCCCCGCCATCGGTGTTCGCCATCGCACTGTACGTTTCCCACAGGTTTTGAGGAAGGCCGCCTTTGGCCGATTTGAATTCGCAGTCGTCCCCTTCGCCCAACTGCAATGCGTTGAGAAGTTGATCGGCATTCATCATTCGTCACCTTCGTCGAAAAACGGTCCCGATTTGGTCGGCTTGGAAGATTTTCCGGTCCGCGCTAAAAACTTGCCTCTTGATTTTCAGGACGTCGCGGAGCATCGTCTCAAAAATCAAGGGATCGCGAGTGTTCGCGTTACGGATCATTTCAAATTTTGTCGCTCGGATCAATCATGTTGCAGTATATCAGAATTCCGAAAACCGACAATCGGCGGCCTTCTCACGAAAAGAGTGCGGTCGGGAGAAAGCGAAATTCCGCGCAAGAAGAAACATCCTGATTTTTTTCGATTTTCGAGGTATAATTGGTCTCTTCGACCGTTTAAAGAAGATGATCGACCACTGTCGAAGTTCGTCCCATTTGAATTGGCATTAAGATTGTCAATATACGCATCTTTCCGGTTGCTCTCATGATTTCTGGTTTTTCTCGGATTTTACGACAAAACGGCAGCGGCATCTTCGGTTTTGTGGTGGGCGTGTCGGCGTTGATGCTTTTAACGATTGTAACGACACGCGCCGAGGAGCCGACTGCCTCGTCCGCCCCGGCCGAATCGACGGAGCTGTCGTCGGTTGCCGCCGAGTCGGACCCGCTGTCGGCTGCGCCCGCTCCGAACGAGTCGCCGGCCGCCGCCGAAAGCACGTCCGCGCACAAAGAGACGGCCGTTGCGCCGGAGCAACCGCAGCATTTCGATCACCCCGAACAGCGACGCGACCAAGGTTCGGGCCGCTCCTACCGACGAGGCGGCGGAGGCGACCGGGGGGGCGATCCGGGGAGCAGCCCGAGGGAACCGAAAAAGATTCGATTCAACATTCAGTTCCAACCTTGGAAAGATATTATTGAATGGATCGCCGACCAGGCGGGGCTTTCCTTAAGCATCGACACTTACCCGCAGGGGACCTTCAACTATCGGGACGAGAATTATTACACGATCGACGAGGCAATCGATGTGATCAACGGGTTTCTGCTCCGAAAAGAGTTTTTGCTGATTCGCAAGAACAACATGTTGATCGTGCACGATCTCGGCCCGGGCGGGAGCAACGGGATCCCGTTCGATCTGGTCGAAACGGTTTTTCCCGAAGACCTTGAGAAACACGGAACCTACGAAGTGGTCAAGGCCCAGTTCGAGTTGAAGCGGACGACCCCGGACGTGGTTCAAACCGAAATCGAACGGATGCTCGGTCCCCAGGGCTCGGTCGCGATCATGCCGAAATCGCAAACGATCCTGATCACCGAAACGGTGGGCAACCTCCGGGCGATCAAAAAGGTGATCGACCGGCTCGACAACCCGGCCGAATCCGGTGCATTGCGTTTCGTCGAGTTGAAAAACATTACCGGCAACGAGGCACTCGCGATCATGCGAAACCTGATGGGAATTTCGCAAGAAGACCCTTCGCTCCGGGCGGTCGCCGATCTTTCCGACAAAAAAATCTGGCTCGGCGGTCGAACCGACCAGATCGAGAAGGCGATCGAAATCATTCAAAAAATCGACGAATCGTATTCGACCGCCGTCAAGAATTACGGCGAACTGCAATTCGACGTCTATTCGATCGATACGGCCGATCCGCAAACGTTTCTGACCGTCTGCCAAACGCTCTTGGCCGGCAAGCCGGGCATCCGGCTCTCGATCGATCCGAACACGAATTCGTTGATCGCCCTCGCCTATCTCGACGATCATAAGACGATCCGGGCGACGTTGGAGCAAATGCAGACGAATTCCTACCGCAACGAGGTGATCCGGCTCGGCAAGCTGACGACGGCGGCCGCGGCCAGTGCGATTGAAAAGTTCTTCGGCTCGGCGACCTCTTCGACCTCGACAACGACGACGACGGGCGGGACGGCCAAGCCGCCGATCGTCGAAACCGACGCGCTCAACAAGCAGATTTTCGTTCGCGGCACGGCTTCGCAAATCACGCAGATCAAGGCTTTGCTCAAAAGCATGGGTGAGACCGACGACACTTCCTCCGTTTCGACGCAGCAGCGGGAAACCGTCCGGAACATCAATCTTTCCCCGAGTGCGGCGGCGTTGATTATCGACCAGATTCAACAGGTTTGGCCGCAAGGGCACGGCAACGAGATCAAAGTCGTGAACCCTTCGGCGATCGTCCCGACAATGCGGGAATCGGGGGCCGGGAGCAGCGTCGTCCCGAATCCGGAGGAACGGTCAACCGCTCCGACGGAACCGTCGCTTGACCGGCAAATCGACCAATTGTTCCGACCGGGCCCGGGCCGGGGGCCGGATCGTGGGCAAGAGCGCGGCCCGGAACGCGAGCCGGGCCGGGGGTCGGAGCATCCCCGGGGCAACCCGCGAAATCCGGAAACGCCGAATCGCAGCACGGGGATTGAGCGTCCGGCCGTTTACCAGCCGACCGTTTTTTTTGAGGAAGAAGTCGAAAACGACAACGCCGCCGCGACCGAACAGCCCCAATTGCGACCGGAGGATTTGGCCTACTTGCAGGGAGCCGACACGAAAAAGGGAGCCCCGATCGTCCTTTCGATCGGTCCTTCCGGATTGATGTTGGCCTCTGAAGATACCGAGGCGCTCGACGCGCTCGAATCGCTGATCGAAACGATGTCGAATGAAGCGATCCTGACCAAGCCGGTTATGAAGCCGTATTACCTGCAATACGCTTCGGCGAGCACCGTTTCCTCGACGCTGCAAACGCTTTTGGGGAGTTCGTCCTCGGGCCTGAAACCGAATATCGACGAAACCTCCGGCGGGATGGTCTTTAGCGTCGTCGGCAGCCTCGGCTCGGTTCAATCGACCGGTCCGGTTACGATCACGGTCGATGCCCGGTTGAATGTGATTTACGTCCAGGCGAATCCGGTCGACCATTACACGATCGAGAAAAAACTGCTCCCGCTTTTGGACATCGCCCGGGGGCCGGAAGAGGTCAAAAAAGACGCGACGCCCCGGCTCATCCAATTGAAAAACATGCGGGCGGAAGAAGCGTTGGAACTGGTCAAAACGACGTTCGCCGACAAGATGCAGGGCCAACAGGCCGGAACGACCGCCAACAGGCAAGGGCAGGCCCAAGGCGGCCAAGCCCGGGCGGCGGCGGGGGGCTTCGGAGGACAGCCGGGGGGAATGATGGGCGGGATGCCGGGAGGAATGCCCGGCGGGATTTCGCCCGATATGATTCAAGGGTTCCTACAGCGGATGCAGGGAGGGCAGGGAGGTGCGGCCCAGCGGGATGAGCAACCGAAAATGACGCTCGGGGTGCACACGGCGAGCAATTCGCTGATCGTTTCGGCTCCGGAGGTCTTGTTCGAGGATGTCAAGCAGTTCGTCGAAACGATGGACGCCGTTGCCGCCCAACAGGATATGATCACGGAAATCGTCGATGTCAAACATATCAACCCGCAATCGCTCCGGCAGGCGTTGACCTCGGTTGCCGGGAGCAACGTCGTTACATCGAGCGGCACGGTCGCTCAACCGCGCGGGGCGACCTCGACGCTGACGACCGGGGCGACGCTTGGGGCCTCCGGAACGACCGGCGGAACGGGTTTCGGCGGCAGCGGCCGGGGCGGAGCCGGCGGCGGAGGATTCGGCATTGGCGGCCTGCTGGGCGGTCTGTTTGGCGGCAACCGAGGCGGCATGCAAGGGGGAGGAACGATGGGAGGAATGCCCGGCGGATTCGGCGGCGGAGCCGGAGCCGGCGGCACGGGCTTCCGGCCCGGCGGTTTCGGCGGGACAACCGGAACCGGCGGCATGGGCGCGGGCGCCCGACCCGGCGGTTTCGGCGGCGGAAACCGATAAAACCATGTCATTTCGAGCAAAGCGAGAAATCTCACCCTCGCCTGAAGGTACGGAATTTTCGGCCCTGACGCGAGGGTGAGATTTCTCCTTACGCGTTGCTCCAGTCGAAATGACGGCCGCGTTTTTAGCCGAAACTCAATCCCGGCAAGGGCAACCGAGGAGGTGATCGTTGACCAAACCGGTCGCCTGGAGATGGGCGTAACAAATCGTCGAGCCGAAAAATTTGAAGCCGCGACGCTTCATTTCCTTGCTGATCGCGTCCGAAATTTCCGTTCGCGGCGGAATCTCGGCGAGCGTCTTCCAACGGTTGACGATCGGTTGGCCGTCGGGCAGGAATCCGCGAAGAAACGCGCAAAAGCTGCCGAACTCCTTCTGCACTTCGAGAAAAGGGCGGGCATTGGAAATCGCGGCGCTGATTTTCAGGCGATTGCGAACGATGCCCGGATCGTTCATCAGCCGTTCGATGTCGGCCTCGCCGAATTTCGCGACCTTTTTCGGGTCGAAATTCGCGAACGCCTTGCGATAGTTTTCCCGCTTGCGGAGGATCGTGATCCAACTGAGCCCGGCTTGGGCGCTTTCGAGCAGCAGGAACTCGAACATCTTCCGGTCGTCCTCGACGAGCCGCCCCCATTCTTCGTCGTGATACTTGACATAAAGCGGATCGTCGCCGCACCAATCGCATCGGTGGTTCATAAGAAGATAGAGGATAGAGGATAGTGGGAAGTGGGGAAAGAGGACAGAGAGCCGCGACCTGCGGTCGCGAAGTCCCATACTTAATTTTCAATTCTCAATTCTCAATTTTCAATTCTTACTCTCCCCCTGTCCTCTACTCATACCGCAGCGCTTCGATCGGGTCAAGTCGCGAAGCCTTCCAGGCGGGGTAAAAACCGAAGATCACGCCGACGGCGACGCTGACGGCGACGGCCGCGAGAATCATCTCGAACGAAGCCTGAACCGGCCATTTGGCGAAGATTCGCACGAGGAGCGAAGCGCCCCGGCCGAGTAACACCCCGATCGCTCCTCCGGCCAGGCAAAGGACGACGGCCTCGACGAGAAATTGCCGCAAAATGTGGTAACTCCGGGCCCCGACGGCCATTCGCAGGCCGATCTCCCGCGTTCGTTCCGTCACGGAAACGAGCATGATGTTCATGATCCCGACCCCGCCGACCAGGAGCGAGATCATCGCGACGACCAGCAAAAGCGTGCTCATCAGTTGCGTCGAGGAAGAAATAATCTTCGTCAATTCGGCCATGGTCCGGATTTCGAAATCATCCTCCGCCTCCGGTTTGATCCGGTGCCGATCGCGCAGCAATTCCGTGATCTGCTCGACGGCCTTTTCGACTTTCGCGCCGCTCACCGCCTTGGCGACGATGATATCGATGTTGGTAAACCGAACCGGTTGCGGCGTGTCGCTGTTCTGCATCGCCGTCCGGGTCAGGTACAGCGAGGTCGAGCCGGGATAAAGCGCGCTCAGGGAATTGATCGTTTCGCTCGTCGAGGACGATCCGCTCGCGGCACTGGCGCTTTGGTTCGTATTGGTCAACGTGCTGGCGCTGATGCGGTATTTGACCGTCGTCCAGGGCGCGAAAACGATGTTGTCCTGGTCCATTCCCATCATGTTCGCCCCTTTGCGTTCGAGGAGCCCGACGACGCGAAAGGTGATGTTGTTGATGCGAATGTCTTTTCCGACAGGCGAACCGCTCGGAAACAATTCTTTCCGGATCGTGTTGCCGATCACGCAAACCTTGTTGCTGTTGAGCACGTCGCGTTCGGTAAACATCTCGCCCGAGGCGATTTTCCATTCGCCGACATCGAGGTAGATCGGGGTCGTGCCGTTGATGCTTTCGGGGACGCAATTCCTGTTGCCGTTAACGACCTGCACGCGGGTCCGGATCATCGGGGCGACGCTTCTGACGGCGGGGCATTGGCGGGCGATTTCCTCGGCGTCTTGCGGGGTGAGCGTGATCGCGGTGCCGGTTCCCTGGCTGACTCCGCCCCGGCTCATCGCCCCGGAAAGGACCATGATCGTGTTGGCACCCATGCTCGCGATGTTTTTGCGCAGCATTTCTTTCGAGCCCTGGCCGATTTCGGTCATTGCGATGACCGCGGCGACGGCGATGATCACACCGAGCGCCGAGAGAATGGACCGCATTTTGTTTCGCCGCAACGCCCGAAACGCCGTCCGGAACGTAACCGGCAGCAGCGAGGCCAACGTCCGACCCAGGGACAGTTTTCCGGAATAGGCCTTTTCAGAGCACGACAAAACAGAGCACGAAGCGTCAGCGAATGGTTGTGCATGGTCACTCGCTAACGCTTCGTGCTCGGATTTTTCCCATTCCGGATTTTCCGAACTTTCGATCATCCCATCGACGATTCGGATCGTCCGATGGGCGTATTTCGCGACGTTGGGATCGTGCGTGACGAGCAGGACGGTGATCCCTTCGGCGTTGAGCTTTTGGAACATTTGCAAAATTTCGACGCTGGTGTGCGAGTCGAGGTTCCCGGTCGGCTCATCGGCCAAAAGCAGGGCGGGGCTGTTGACCAGGGATCGGCTGATCGCGACCCGCTGTTGCTGGCCGCCGGACATTTGCGAAGGGGTATGATCGATCCGGTCTCCCAAACCGACCAGGTGCAGCAGCTGAAGGCCCTTGCTTCGTGTCCGGCGTTCCGGCTGCCGGTCGGGGGAATAATCGAGCGGCATCACGACGTTTTGGATCGCCGTCGTTCGGGCGAGGAGATTGAAATTCTGGAAGACGAACCCGAGTTTTTCGGTCCGGACCATCGCCCGTTCGTTCGGAGAGAGCTTGCTCATCTCCTGCCCGTCGAGCCAATACTTGCCCGAACTCGGCCGGTCAAGACAGCCGAGAATATTCATGAGCGTACTTTTTCCGGAGCCGGACGCGCCCATGAGCGCGACCATCTCCCCTTTGTTGATCGTCAACGACACCCCGCGCAGCACCGGCACGTCGACTTCGCCGAGGTGGTAGGTTTTGCAGATATTTTCAAGACGAATGAGTTCCATGAAAAATCAAGAGTCGAAATATTGTTCAAAGCACCAGCGGTTATTGTTTTCAAACCCCGAAAATCGCGGAAAGAGCCGAAAATTAAAAGGAAACCCGAAAAATTTCGCAACCCCGCCCACCACGAGCACAACACGAGCCGGGACCTGCGGTCCCGACTGCACCGCTTCATGAGAAAAGATAACAACACAAGAGGCAACCAGTCGGGGGCACAGCCCCCGGCTCGTTGTGTGTCCCGCTCAAATCCAAAGCAACAGGCGGTCTTCGAGCATGTCCGGCAGTGCCCGGCGAAACGCCTGCTCGATCTCTTTCGGGTGGTACCGGCTGCTGAAATGCGAGGCGATGATCAGCTGGTTGCGGAATTTGTCCCGACGGCGGATCAGGTCGTCGAGATGCATGTGCCCGAATTTTTGGATCGCCTCCCGCCGATGCTCCGGGGTTACGAATGTCGTTTCCAAAATCAGGACATCGGCGTCCGTCATCGCCTGATTTTCGTCCAGCCCCCGGGCCGTCGAGTCCCCCAGGTAGGCGATTCGCGGCAACCGGATTTCGCGGGAGACTTCGACGCCGCTCCGGGCAAGGTCGCGAATCTGCTCGCCGGAAAGTTCCGTGTATTCCGGCTTCAATTTTTTTCGCCGTTCCCAAACGACATACCCGAGCGACGGCAGCGTGTGATAGGTTTTGCAGGCCGTAACGAGAAGCTCGCGGGAGAGTTCGACCTCGTCGCCGGGCCGAAGACCGACCAACCGGCACGGGAGCCGCCCGCGATCCAACCGGCTGCAAGCGGTCAAAAGATATTGGACCGGCTCGACGACCTCCTCCGGCAGGTAAATCGTCGGCGGTTCCATAATCATCATTCGCCGCCGGGCCAAATAAGCGGGCAGCGCCAAAATGTGATCCAAATGGGTGTGCGAGAGAAACCAGTTCGGCGTTCCCATGAACGACCACGGTTGGGCGCCGAGATCGAACCCCAGCTTGTATTCCGGAATCCGCCAATACGTTTGAACGGCGGCACGCGAAAACCCCTCGATCGTGATGTTTTGAAAGGGAAAGCTCTTATAATGATGGTCGTCGCACACGGGATATTCTTTAAAAATTAAGAATTAAGAATTATGAATTAAGAATGAGGGTGAGACAACAATTCAAGCAATGCTTCCAGCCGTTTGTTTTTGTCAAAAAAGCCTCGAAACCGTCATTTCGAGCGGAGCGAGAAATCTCATCCTCGCCGAAAGAGACAGAATACATCCTCGCTCGCGAGGGTGAGATTTCTCCTTGCGCTCCGCTTCAGTCGAAATGACGAAAATCGCCATACGGCTGTAGTGATGCCAATTCTTAATTCTTAATTTTCTTCCTTTTGGGAGTTCATCCGAATCACGTTTTTAAACAGCGCTTTATTGGCTTCGATTTTGTCCTCGTTGCCGAAAACGCAAATGTTGTTTTGCGCGAGCGCCCTGCGAAGAATCTCGGCGAAATCGCGAAGGTCCCCGACCGTCGTCGCGAGCACCGCCTCGCGATCCTTTTGCACTTCGGCCTGGCTCAGCCCGGTGATGTACATCGCCGCGGCCCGGGCGCCCTTCTCGGCCGGGGTCGTCGGCCGGTCCATGCTCCCGCTCGTCGCGATGATCGCCTTCGTCAAATCGAGATCGGACATCTCCAGCTTTTCCAAATAATCAGGCAACCCGTTGAAAATTCCGACCGTTCGGTCCAAATGCGGGTCGCGATACGACATCATCGCGACGAAACCGCTCCGGTCCGCCGCGAAGCCGCTCCCGTAGGCCCCGCCTTGAACCCGGATGTTATTCCATAAATAACCGGTCCGCAACACGTTGGTGAGGACGTTGATCTTGCCGGAATACGTCCCGCCTGCCGCCTTGAAATCGGCCGCTTCGGCGACATATTGCACGCGGGAAGGGATCACGACCCCTTCGTTCGCCTGGTTCGGAACGAAGGGAACCGTTTGCTTGACGAAATCGAACGAAGGAATTTTGGCCGCGAAATCGTTCAACGTCTCTTTCAAGCCGTTGAAGTCGGCTTCCGGTACGGTCAGGCTCACGAGCATCGCCTTGCGATTGAACATCAGGGCGGCGACCTTTCGCAGGTTGTCGGAAAGCTCTTGCGATTTCGCCTCGAAATTCTTATCCAAATCGAGGAGGAATCGGTAATAGGTCAACCCGCCGATCCGTTCCCGATAAGCGTGTATCGGCGAAAAATACGACCCCGCCCGCAACTGGGCGAAAGAATGTCCCGCCGCGATCAGTTGTTGCTCCATTCCCGAGCGTTGCTCCTGCACGATCTCCTTCAACCGGACGGCATCCTCGAATTTCGAGTGCAACATCATTTCGAGGATCAGTTCCAGTCCCTTTCCGAGTTTCGGGATCATCGTTTTGGTCCCGAACGTGAACTTCGGATAAAACGTTTCGAGCGACTCTTTGCCCGACATCGGCGAAAACGCGGTCCCGATCCCGCCGGTGTCAATGTCGATCGCACTGTTCAAATCCCCGTAGGTGTAATGCTCCGTATCGACCTGTCCGAGCATGTCGGACAGCAGGGCCGCGTAGGGAATCAACTCGGCGGGCACCGAAGCGGCGTCGAAGTAAACGGTCATGTACACGATTTTGTTCGTTTCGACGTCGTGATTCAGAAACTTGACGCCGTTCCAATCGAACTCCTTGCAAGGAAATTCCTCGGCTTTCGGGTCGATGTCGCTCCGTTCCAAGGTCGGGATTTTCGCGACATCGGTCGGGTTGTCGGGAGCCGCCTGTCGTTCGAGCAGTTGCTGTTGGGCTTCCTTGATCTTTTCGATCTGTTCCGGCGTCAGCGACTTCTTGATTTCCGCGAGTTTTTCCTTGAGCTTCTCGTTTTTCTCCTTGTCGAGACCTTGTTCCGGCTGCATCATCACCATCGCCCGGGAATTGTTGTCGAGCAGGTTCTTTTGAATCAATTTCTCGAAATAACGATTGGGAACCTCGTCCTTGATCGTTTTCAACACCGGCTCGAACCGCAGGTACATCAGCGGATCGGCTCCGTAGGTCCAACTGTCGAGAATTCGCATGTTAATGACGAGCCCTTTCGGGTAGCCGGAAACCTGGAATTCGCGGAGTGAAAACTCGGTCCGGTTGATCGCCCCCTCGACCAGCTTCGGGTCGATCCCGTTTTGGACGAGATTTTCGAGCGTCGTTTGCACGATCTTGACGAATTCGTCTTTGCGGTCCGGGTTCGAATTCTTGAGGATCACGGAAAAACAGGGCTGCAACACCGAATTGTCCCACGAACCTTCGACGTCCATTCCCAAGCCGGCATCGAGCAGCGCCCGCCGAAGCGGTGCGGCCGGAGCATCGACGAGAATGTACGAGAGCAGGTTCATTGCGAAGTGCATCTCGGCGTCCGGGGCATTGCCGATCAGGTAGTTCATCGTCAAGAACGTCTTATCTTCCGGCGAATCTTCCGGGTCGATCGAGTATTTCTCGACCATCTCTTTCGGAGCCGATTGCGGCGGCTGCAACCGGATGCTTGCATCGACCGTATCTTTTTTGAATTTGCTCAGGTATTCCTTGTCGATGAACGCGAGATGCTCTTTGACATCGCCGTCGCCGTACAGGAAAATCAACGAATTCGAAGGGTGAT
>JAVBSX010000308.1:0-3290 GCA_031556455.1 Thermoguttaceae bacterium | reverse complement strand
GATCACGACCGGATTTTGGGCCGTGTTCGATTCGCATTGCCTGATCCGGAAAAACAGCTCGACCGCCCTTGAGGAAAAAAACGCCGCCTACCGAAAATGGACGCTTTCGTTTGGGGCGAGAATTTCCTGGATCGGCCTGATCGTAACCCTTTGCGGCTTCTTGTATTATTTCTGGCTCTTGGACAAAAACGAGGAAATGAAATTCCTTTTCCAATTTCCCTGGGTTGTCCTGCCTGTCGGGCTGGTTGTCTTTCCTTTAATTTTGACCGTACTGCTGACCCGGGCGAGTCGGGTTGGAAAAATCGGCCTCTTTTCGCTCATCGGCCTCGTTCTCGGCCAAATTTTGACTCTCGGCTCGTTCGTCGTAACCCGACAATTGATCCAAAACATCGAAGTCGGGCGATTCGTTCAAGTTGCGTCGATTCCCGAGGCCGTTCAATGGGGGCCGCTTTACACCTTTCTCGGCGTGTTCGGAGTCGGCTTGCTCGTGATTCTTTGGATAGTTTGGCAAATCGCGACGATCAAGGAAAAAAATCACTGAAAAAGAAATAAATCTTGCCTTCGTCTTATCTCGCAGAAAATGGCGGTCCGATTGCCCCCCGTTCAGTATCTGTATCAAAACAACCTTTACACTCGCACATTTTTTAACACGGAACACACGGAAAGACAAAATAGACGGAATTTTTCATTTCCGTCTATTCCGTTATTCCGCGTATTCCGTAGTTAAAAAACAAGCAATACAATGCTTGACTTTTCGTACGTTTTTAAAGGTTATTCTGACACGGTTTCTCAGCCGATCCTCCGCGTTTGAGTTGCCAATCCGACATGCTTTCGGCCTTCGTTTCCGCTTGAAGTGTTTTCTGAAAATCAAAATTTCCGGAAAAATGATCGATCATGTCATCTGAGAAGGGACATGTCCAATGAGATCGCAAAACTCATCGGTCAAAATCGCGATTTATTACCAAATAAATGCAAGGATTTCGTTTTTTCATGGTTTCGAAACGACCTCGCATCAATTTTGAATATCAAACAGAAAAAAAGTACGTTTCAAGCAGGAAATTTTTTTACGAAAGGGAAAATTCCTGCATTTTTTTCCTCGAAAACGGGTTGAAAGGGAATATTTATTGTGGACTAATAGTAAGCTTTACAATATAATCAAGTTAGCTTGTGCGATTCGGTGCTTGGCATGCGTTTGGTTGTGTGATTCGGCGTTTATTGGTCTTCGCGAAAATTTGGTTAGGCTTGTTCGCGATCCTTTGATTTGTAGACGACGTTTTGCTGTGTCTTGAAAATCAAGGCCTTTTTTTATGAACGTTCTATAGACGGCGTTGCAGCACCGAATTACTGATTTTTGAAATAAATTTTCTGGTTATTGCCTAATTGGTTTGTGCAAAGCAGGACGCATAAACCGCTGTTTCCGGGAAATTTTGACGGATGATTTGAGGCGTTCATTTTTGAGGGAATATCACCATGAAATATGCCGATATGATTCGACTGTCTTACTTTCGTAGAGAAGCCGAAGGGTTTTTGGAGCTCGGACTCTCCGATTATGCCCTTGAGGCCTTACAGAAAATCGATAATCGAATCATACAGGAAGACGCCGGAATGCTCTATCTCAAAGGGGAGTGTCTTCGTTCCCTGAATCGGTTCCAGGAAGCTTGGGGGGTGTTGGAAACCGTTGCGACCATCCGCCCCGGTCATGTCGCCGTTCTCGTTTCCCTCGCCTGTTGCCAAAAACGGGCCGGACGGGTTGATCTTGCCAGTAGTACGATTCAAGACGCTCTTCTCTTTGAACCGGAAAATGCGACGCTGCATTTTAATGCGTCCTGCTACTATTCATTGCTCGGCGATAAAGAAAAAATGTTGCATCATTTGAACATCGCTTTGACGTTGGACCCGACGTATTGGGAGCAAACCTCCGAAGATCCCGATTTTGATTCGGTTCGCGACGAACCGGAGTTTCGTTCGCTTCTCGATTACGTCGTCTAACGGTTGAGTTTCGCAAAATTCGCACATCTTGAAAAACGCGGGGTACCGGCTAAATTAGGGGGAAACGCTTGTGATGCCGGGTTCAACCCAACCTCTCATACCCCGATCTCCTTGAACGAAACCTATTTTCGAGAACTGCTGGACGGAAAACGAACCGGCCCTTGGGACCGCACCGTTCTTTTCGGGCTTGGGGCTCTCGAACCTCCTTATGCGATGCTCATGTCGCTCCGGAACAGGATGTACGATCGGGGCTGGTTTCGCGCCCGGTCGGTCGATGTCCCCGTTCTCAGCGTCGGCAACCTGACGCTGGGGGGAACCGGCAAAACGCCGCTGATCGCCTACTTGACCCAATGGTGTCTCGAACATCGCTTGCAGCCCGGGCTGGTCAGCCGCGGGTATCGAACGCCCGATTCGCGAAATTCCGCGGGCCGGTCGGCGGAACGCCCCCTCTCTGCGCTGAACGACGAGGGAATGGAACTTGCCCTGCGATTTCCGGTCGTTTTGCACGAACAATCGCCGGACCGGGTTGCCGCCGCCCGACGGCTTTTGGAGCGTCAAGCCGTCGATCTGATCCTGTTGGACGACGGGTTCCAACACCGGCGGATCGCGAGAAATCTCGACATCGTGCTTTTGGATTCGCGCGACCCTTTCGGCCAAGGGCATCTTTTTCCGCGAGGTTTGCTCCGCGAATCGGTCGCTTCCCTCTCGCGGGCAGGGATCGTCCTTCTTTCCCGGGCCGATGGGATTTCCGGAGATGAGCGGGAAGACATTCGCCGGCAAGTCGGGCAACGGGCTCCGCAAGCCGTCTGGGGAGAAATCGCTCATCGTCCGAAAGAATTGATTTCCTATTTTGAGGAAGGCCCGGAAAGCGAATCCCGGCTTTTCAGCAAGGAAAGCGTCTATTCGGTTCAAAAAACCTGCTCGATCCGTTGGCTGGAAGGCCGACGGGTTTTCGCGTTCGGCGGCATCGCCCGGCCCGACCTTTTTCTCCGGACATTGAAAGAGTGCAACGCCGAGGTTGTCGGATCGACCTCTTTTCCCGATCACCATTGTTTTTCTCCGGACGATCTCCGCGAATTGGCGGGCAAGGCGAAGCAATGTCAGGCCGAAGCGATTCTTTGCACCATGAAAGACCTGGTCAAGATCCGGCGCAAACACCTCGGCAACATTCCCCTCTGGGCCGTTGCGATCGGGATTGAATTCTTGAACGGGGCGGACGCATTCGATGCCGAGATTCGGCGCGTGCTTGGGGCGGGGAGTCGGGGTACGGGCTAAATGGGGGGGGGGCGGACCACGAGGCG
>JAVBSX010000281.1:0-5121 GCA_031556455.1 Thermoguttaceae bacterium | reverse complement strand
GCGCCCGGGACGACCTACGGCTTGCCGCGTTTCAAGGAATGTTCGTTCGAATGCCGCTTCCCGTTCGCCCGAATCGATTTGAAGGATTCCTCGCTCCCGATCGATGTGCAAATTCTCGGTTGGAGCCCGTTTACTCCGCCGGAACCGGACGATTCGAGTTACCCTTGGGGTGCGATCGAGTATTGTTTGACGAACCGTTCCGAAAAGGTTCAGAAAACGATCTTGACGTTCAACTCCCCGAATTTCATGAACCGGGGCGGTTCGATCGGCCCGATTGAAGACGGTTTCGTCTTTTACGACAAAATCGGCAACGAGCGGGAAAAAGGGCCGGGGTTCGCGTTTTTCGTCCGGGGCGAAAACGGCCGACTTGAAAACGTCCGCGTCGATCACTGCTGGTTTCGCGGCGGTTGGTGGGATCCGTTTACGATCGCCTGGGACAACGTCGAAAAAGGGCGGATCATCGACAACCCGCCGGTCGAGTCGAACGCTCCGGGAGCGACGATCGCCGTCCCCTTGGAATTGCCGCCGGGAGAAAGCCGAACCGTTCGCCTGTTGAGCTGTTGGTACGTCCCCGAATCGGGGATCGCCGTCGGCACTTCCGCGACGAGTTCGGGGCCGGCGTTTGAAAAAGGGCCGGTCGCCGGAACCGGACCGGGCCAACAGCCGGTCGAAGGTTTTCTGGGCAAAAAACTGATTAACACGTTCAACCCCGGCGGCGACGGGCGGACCGGGGTTCTGATTTCCCCGAAGACGAAGCTCGCCAAAAAGTTCGTGCATTTCCTGATCGGCGGCGGTTCGAGCTGCTTCGTTCAATTGGAAATCAACGGGAAAACCGTCCGCTCTTCCTCGGGGCAGAATTCTGAACCCCTGCACTGGGACACTTGGAACGTCGCCGAATTCGCTGGCAAGACGGCCGTCCTCAAAATCGTCGACCAAAGTACCGAAGCCTGGGGGCATATCAACGTCGATCATATCGTGTTCAGCGATCAACCGATCGAATCCCTGAGAACCGGCAAGGGGAACGAAATCGTATCCGACCCGAAAAAGGTCGTTCTTTTCGCCGATTTCGAGGGGGAGGATTTCGGAAATTGGACCGTTGAAAAACCGAAAACCGCCCCGACGGCTTGTTGCGAGGGAGGAACCTGCTGTCCTCCCTCGCAAGCTGATCCGGCTCCGACGACCTATAAACCGTGGTACGCGACGAAATGTCAATCCCTCGCCGAACTCGCCCGATTGTGGGACGATCGGTACGAGGGTTTGAAAAAACGGAGTGATCTTTTCTCGCGGACGTTTTACGATTCGACGCTGCCGCCGGAAGTGATCGAAGCGGTCGCGGGGAACCTCACGATTCTCAAAAGCCCGACCGTTGTGCGGCAGCACGACGGCCGACTCTGGTGCTGGGAAGGGTGTTCCGACGGGAGCGGCTGCTGCGCCGGCTCCTGCACGCATGTTTGGAACTATGCCCAGGCGATCTGTCATTTATTTCCTTCCCTCGAACGTTCGCTTCGGCAAACGGAGTATTTCGAATCGACGAACGAATCGGGACGGCAGGCGTTTCGGGCGAATTTGCCGATCTCTCCCGGCGGGGTCGGGTTCGATGCCGCCGACGGGCAGCTCGGCGGAATCATGAAAGCGTACCGGGACTGGAAAATTTCCGGCGACCGGAATTGGCTCGAAAAATTCTGGCCCCGGATCCGTTTGAGCCTCGATTTCATGATTGAAAAATATGATCCGCGGCACACCGGTTTGTTGGAGGAGGATCATCACAACACTTACGACATCAACTATTACGGCCCCGACGGGCATTGCGGCAGCTTTTATCTCGGAGCGCTCGAAGCCGCGGTTGAAATGGGAACCGTCCTCGGCGAGAAGGTCGATTCCTACAAAGCCCTGCTCGAAAAAGGAAAGGCCCGGATGGTCAAGGACCTTTACAACGGCGAGTATTTTATTCAAATCGTGCAAAAGCAGGGGCTCGATCACAATTTCATTCCGATCAACCCGGCCGATCAAAGTTCGGGATACCGCGAAATCGCGAAAGAAGTCAATGAGCAAGGACCGAAATATCAATACGGAACCGGCTGCCTGTCCGACGGCGTGCTCGGATTCTGGATCGCGAAAACGGCCGGGATCGACGTCGACATCCTGCCGCCGGAATTGATCAAGAGTCATCTTCTCGCGATTTACAAATACAATTTCCGGCCGGACCTTTCGGAACACGCCAACCCGCAGCGGCCTGCCTATGCGATGGGGAACGACGCCGGGCTGCTGCTTTGCACCTGGCCGCGCGGCGGCAAGCCGCTTTTGCCGTTCGTCTACAGCGACGAGGTTTGGACCGGGATCGAATACCAGGTCGCCTCGCACTTGATGATGCACGATTGCATCGGCGAAGGGCTTGAGATCGTCCGGGCCGTTCGCAAGCGGCACGACGGCATCCGCCGCAACCCGTTCAACGAATACGAATGCGGGCACTGGTACGCCCGGGCGATGTCGAGTTACGGTCTTTTGCAAGGGCTGTGCGGTGTCCGTTACGAAGCCGATTCCAAGACGCTGTTCGTCGATTCCAAAATTGGTGATTTCCGCACGTTCCTGAGCACGGACACCGGTTTCGGCACCGTCGTTTTCCAAAACGGCAAGGCAACCCTCGAGGTCAAAAGCGGCAGCATCCCCGTTGAAAAAGTTCAGATCGGGAAATAAGGTTTCGTAATCGTTCACGGACTTTTGGGTCGCAGGCATCTTACCCGCGGTCCAAAGAAAAAACATGAACGGTTGCGAAATGATTTTTGCCGATTATACCGATTGTATTCTTTTTTTGGATGTTTTACGTTTTTCCGGGAATGGCGGGATAAAGAAGGAAGCTGTTTTTCGAGCCGCGAATGGACGATTTTCTTTCCGTAGAGCCCTTAGGTTTACGGATTGACGCAGGCCGAATCAAACGGCGGTCAGCCGAGGGGACACACGGCATCCTTTGTCTACCCAAGAATGAACGAATCGTTGCAGAAACTTCTGGAGATCGATCGGCGGCACAACGAACTGTTGGATCGGCTCGCGGAGCTTGACACGAAAGTGCTTTCGGTTCTTGAGGATTGGAACCGTTCCAAGCAAACGGCTACGGTTTTGAGCTTTGCGTCCTCAAACGGTTCAAAATCCGAATAACCGGCACATCTTGCGTCGTTTCGCGACTGAGGCGGCGTCTTCGCCGCTCGGCAAACAGACGCGCTGCACCAACGCCTTATCTCGGTTTGGCGATCTCCAATGGCGGATGATGCCTTGTGGGCAGCGTTTCTTCTTCAAAAGAATCAAAAGCTTTTTTGCCGGCCGGAAAGAAGAGTTCCGTCGCGGCGATCCATTGTTCATACTCTTCCTGAGAGGGGGAGTCGATCATCTCGCGAATGAATTTGTCCCACAATTTGTGAACGAGGGTATTTCCTTCCGGCCAACGGACGAAAACGATGTCGCTGATTTCGTTCAAAAGCTGGTAAACCCTGGCCCGGGCGATGTGCATTTCCTTGGCAACCTGCCGGACGCTGGTAATCGGCCCGTGCAGACCAAGCCGGGTTTCGGCAAGGCGGATCACGCCTTCCGAGGCGTCGATTCGCAATTGGGCGAGGAGCGGAGAAATCAAGTGTTCGAAAAGTTCGTCCCGGGAGGGAAATTCCCGGTCTGTCAAGGCTTCGTTGACCCAACGTTCGAGATCGTCGGTCCAGCGAAGCGACATTCGAATTTTCAGGTGGGGAGCGTTTTGAAATTTGGCGGCGATCTCGAAAATATCCCGGAACAACCGCAAAATCGCCTGGACTCGTTTTTCTCCGTGCGTCTTCATTTTTCGGAGTTCATCCAACGAGACATGGCAATAGGTCCGCAAGGTTTTGTGCCAAAGAACCCGAGGCATTTCTTCGAGAGAAGTGCATAAACGGCCGATTTTCTCATCGGCCAGTCCCTGATCCAGAACGACGCGCTGCCAGGTATTCCATTGAAACTCGGAAACCTGCTGCAACCCCGTGTCTCCTTCGACCGAGATGGGGGGTTTTTCCCAGGAAATTGAAGATCGGGCCCGTTCGGCGGAGGCCAGTTCCGCTTTCGAGGTGTTCGAAGCCCGATCAAGCAGGGAAATCAAGGCGGCGAATTTTTTTTCGCCAATACTCGGATATCGAAGCAAATCCTCGAACGGGGTCTCAAGAATTTCCCGGAGGGTGCGCCCTAAAAGCGCAATCGGAAGCCGTTTGTCCGTCGGCGTCGCCCAAAACGCCATTCGTTTGTCCCAATGGTAAGTATACTCGGGTGCTTGTAGTTTCTCGCGCAGTTCGACATATTGCGATCCTAATTTGTACTCGCCGACGAGAATTTTTTTACTGACGGACATCGGATAATCAATGAAATAAGTGCAGCAGGCGACTCTGCCGATGATTCAACAGAGCGTGAAATAAAATCAGAGGAACGAACGGATTGCGGGAAAGAAAAAGAAGGGCGCTTCGCGGGGTTCTTTTTCCAATCAATCTATTTTTGCACAAAAATTCAATAGGGCGAATGCAACTCTTCAATTGCATTTTAGTTTATAAAAATCGAATAAGTTTACCTAATCCGTAAGTTCGTCAAAAATTTCCCCTTTTTTTGTTTTGTCAACGAAAAAAACTGGATCTTTCCGCAAAAACCGTTATTTTCGTTACCACTGTACCGTCATTTTCCTTAATTCGGCGGCGAAATGAGACAATCACCCCCCTCATCGCGACGGCTGCGTCAGCTACCGGTTGATGTCCGTCTTCAACGGCGTCTCCTCCGTCCGAAAGATGCCTCAATAGGAGAAAACCCGCATCGCCGAAGCCTGGCCGTTGAAGAAGTCGGTTGCTGATGGTCTAATTACGAAGGTCATTGCATTACCTTTGCCCAGGTTTACCCCTTCGCGACCGTAGGTCGCGGCTCTCTATCCTCTGTCCTCTACAAAAAATGGCCCGTCGTCGAAAAATCAATCGTTTTGGAAAGAACTCGATCGGCTTCGTTTTGTTGGCGTTGCTCGGCATCGTGCTCGCCCGATACGTGCCGCAAGAACCTGAAACCAACGGCGCTCCGACCGACGGCGGGACCGTTCGGGTCGAACGCTGCGTCGACGGCGACACGATCGTGATC
>JAVBSX010000361.1:0-9579 GCA_031556455.1 Thermoguttaceae bacterium | reverse complement strand
GGAATTGAATTGTCTATTGGAAAGAAGCTCCTTTTGGAATAAGATACAATGATAGGGAATTGCTCCGGGAAGTTCAAGTCGGCGGAAGAGAACTGCAAAGTCTCGTCATTTCGACTGAAGCGCAGCGCAAAGAGAAATCTTACCCTCGCGCGAGGGCCTGAACTCTGGCTTTTTCGGCGAGGGTGAGATTTCTCGCTCCGCTCGAAATGACGCGTCCTGTTTTCGCCATTTTCTCACAAATCCAACTTTGCAGTTCTCTTGTAAGCCGACGAGAAACCGTCGCCGATTCAATCATTTCGACACCCCATCCTCAAGGAGAAAAACCAATGTCGCAGCCGTTCGATCGCAGGGATTTTTTGAAGACCACCTCACTCGGGCTGGGGCTGGGAACGACGGCCCTGCTCGCCGCCGGCTCGACGGTCCAGGCGGACCCGGCATCGCCGGTCGCCGCGGAAAAAGTCCCCTCCGGGATGCTGGTCCCCGATTTCGAGATCGGCCGGATGCTGCTCGGGGGCAACCTGCTCACGCATTATACCCATGCCCGCGACCTGCAATATACGTACAATCTCGCGAAGCATTACAACACCTTGGAAAAGATGTTCGAGACGATGCGGATCGCCGAAGCCCACGGCGTCAACGCGCTCCTCATACATACGGCTCCGGGGGTCGTCGAAATGATGAAGGAGTACAAAAAGCAGGGGGGAAAAATGAAATGGATCATCTGCCCGACCGCCGCGATCAAGGACGACATGGGCGAATACACCCAGATGTGCGAACAGCTGCTCGATGCCGATGTCGATTCGATTTATCTCTGGGGGGTGCAGGCCGATTCCCTGGCCGGGCTCGACCTGAACGGCGGAACCTCGACGCCGCGGCCGGACCTCATCCAAAAGGTCGTGCGGCTCATCCGTTCCTACTCGCTCCCGGTCGGTCTCGCCGCCCATCGGCTCAATACGATCGAACTTTGCGTCTCCGAAGGGATCAAGCCGGACTTTTTCGTCAAGACATTTCATCACCATAATTATCCGAGCGCGAAGTTGAATTACGATTCGATGTGGTGTCATCACCCGGAAAAAACAATCGAAGTGATGTCGAAAATCGACATTCCCTGGGTCGGCTTCAAGGTGATGGCCGCCGGGGCGATTCCCCCGCGCAACGCTTTCGAGTACGCCTTTGCGAACGGCGTCGATTTTTGCCTTTCCGGCATGTTCGATTTCGAGATCGCCGAAGACACCCGGAGTATGAACGAGGTTCTCGCCTTGGACAACGTCAAAACCCGCCCTCGAAAATGGCACGGGTAGGAAGACCGAATGCGATTGGCCGGTCCTTGCAAATTTTTTGACCGCTATTCGGAAACAAATTCTTCAAAGCGAAGTTCTCGTCATTTCGAGCGAAGCGAGAAATCTCACCCTCGCTGAAAATGCCGGAGTTCTAGCCCTCGCGCGAGGGTGAGATTTCTCCCTGCGCTTCGCTCCACTCGAAATGACGATTTTGCTTTTTTTGCGCGGACGCCCGATCACAAAGATCACGCAATTCTCACGAATGTTCGGTTTTGCATTATTGCTAAACGTCAGGAATTTTGGATATAATGGGGCCGTCAAGTTGTCTTTCGCTTTTGTTCGAAAAGGAACCTTCAAGATGCTTCGCAAAATTCGACTGCTCTTCCTTTTGATTCCGTTTCTCTTCGCGGGAGGTTTGGTCCTTTCCCAGCCGGTCGAATCCGCGGAGCCGGGACATCTTTCCGATACGCCGTCTGTTTCGGCGAAGGCCTCGCTCGATTCCCCCTTGCTGTTCGTCAAACGATACAATTACCAAGGGCTGCACATTTACGACACCTTTTATCAATGGCGCCCCGGGGGAGGGATTTACATTCTCGAAAATCCGGCCGACCCACCGGCCCTGCACCGCGTCCGGGCCGTGATCGATCCGAACACGTCGACGACCCTTGGCCCCGGCATTTATTTCGATCCGTCTTTGTCTTACGACGCGAAAAAAATCCTCTTCTGCTTCAAAGACTCCCCGCACGGCAATTCCGTGATTTACGAAATCGGGCTTGACGGAAAAGGGCTGCGGCAAATCACGAACCTCGACAACAACGGCAATCCGTACAAAGGCTCCGGCGGCGGGCATCACGATGTTAAACCGTGTTATCTTCCCGACGACCGGATTGTTTTTTGCTCGACCCGATACAGCGGGCTGGTGCCGTGCGCGAACAACGGGGTTACGATTTTGCATGTGATGAACAACGACGGCTCGGAGATACACACGATCTCCGTCAACAATGTGACCGAATTCGACCCGAACCTGCACCCGGACGGTCGCGTCCTTTTCGGACGTTGGGAGTACATCGACAAAAACGCCCTCACGATTCAAAGCCTTTGGACGGTCTTGCCCGACGGGACGAACGAGACGGCGTTGTTCGCCAACAACATGGTTTTTCCCGAGGCCGTTTTGCAGGCGAAGCCGGTTCCGGGGGCCGATCATTTGATCGTCGGGACGTTCGCCCCGCACAATGCTCCGCCGCGCGGGAGCATCGCGATGATCGACACGAGGTTGGGCAAGAACGATGAGAAAGCGATTTTCAATTTCGAACATCCGGATCAGCCGACGTTCGATCGCGGCGAATCGTGCGATCCCTGGGCGATTGATGAGAACCTCGTCCTCTTTAGCGGCGTGCCGAATGCTCCCGACGCTCCGAAAATCGGCAACGACACCCCCGGCGGCGGTCGGTCCAACCCGAAGCTCAACGCGATTCAACTGATCGACCGGGCCGGCAACAAAACCGTCGTGCTAAGCGATCCGGTTTTCGATCTGCACAATCCGATCCCGGTCGTGCCCCGCGTTCGTCCGCGGCTCGTCGCCGATACGACCGACCGGACGAAGATCACCGGCAATTTCTTCGTGCACGACGTTTACGAAGGGATGCCCGAGGTCCCCCGGGGATCGCTCAAATGGTTGCGGATCGTCGAAGAAACATCCCGGGTCAGCGAAAGTCCGGGCGGCACTTGGATGAACCAGACCTTTTCGATCTCGGCCGCTTTGGCCTGGAGTCCGAAAATATACCACGGCATCGTCCCGGTCGAGGAAGACGGCTCCGTCTTTTTCGAAGCCCCCTCGGGCCGGTCGCTCAATTTTCAATTGCTCGATCAAGACTACCGGCTCGTTCGCAGCATGAGGACGTTCATACAAGCGGCTCCCGGAACGACCCGGAGTTGCACCGGCTGTCACGAATATAAATACGGCACCAGCTCGACCGCGGCGTACTCGAAACTGCTTGGCAAGGAGCCGAGACAGCCGATCCCGGAATCGTGGGGGAGCGGTTATCTCGATTACCCGAGCATGGTGCAGCCGATTTTGGACAAAAAATGCGTTTCGTGTCACGGCGGGGAAAAAGGGATCGCCGGCGGGCTCGATTTGAGCGGCGGCTGGACCGAACTGTTCAACATCAGCTACGAAAATCTGACCGCCCGGCGCGAAAAGCAGTACATCGCCGATTTGATCCAGGGAATTTGTTGCATGAACGGGACCGCCTACTGGTCGTGCAAACTGTTCGGCCCTTACGAACACGGTAGCGGCAACGCCCGACTCGCTCAAATCCTTCTTTCCGAGCCGCACAAAACCGAGGTCGGATTGACCCAAGCGGAAGAGGAATTGATTTTGACCTGGATCGACAGCAACGGGCTGTACTTCGGAACTTGGGACTATACGCCGACGGGAGCCTTCGCCCACGAATACAAGGCGGCTCAAGGGGAGTTGATCGCCGTGATGCGGCAGTCCGGTTGCGTTTCGTGTCATGCCGATGAGGCGGGCAACCTCCGGCGGTTCGACGATTGGATCAACCTCGAACGACCGGAACTGAGCCGCATCTTGCGTGCCCCGCTCCCCGATTCCAAACTCGAAGGGACCCCGGCAAACGGCTACGGTCTCGGGCTGTGCCGCGACCGGAAGGTCAACCAAGACTTCAGCCGGCTGGGCCTGATGTTCAAAAGCGGTTACGAGCACGCCGTTCGCAACCTCGACGAATTTCCGACGCAGGTTTGGCAAAAATGGGAAGATTCGCTCAAGGGTGAGCCGGTGATTTCGTTCCAAACGACGGCCGACCCGACGTACCAAAAGATGCTCCGGATTATCAAGGATGCCCGGGCGCGGCAGTTGGTTAATCCCCGCGTCGATATGCCTTACGCGGAAGAGATCGGTAAAGGGATCACCGCCGGACGGTTCCGGCAGATCATTCCCCAACCGCTGCCGGAAAAAACACCGGAGCCGCTCGTGAGCGTCGACGGCGACGGCATCGTCCGCCTTCGTTGGGAGCAATCGGAAAAAACGATCGGGCTGATTACCGAGATACACCGGGGTGATAAACCGAATTTTGCGCCGACGAAGCAAACGCTGATCGGCCGGACGGAGCGGTTCAGCTTTACTGACAAAAACGCTCCCCTCGGCAAGGCGTACTACGCGATCGTGATGATTTCCGACCCGGCGGAAACCTGCGGCACCTGCAAGAGCGGAGCGGTCCTCAATTACAGCGGTGCCTTGGAAATGCTCGTTTCCGCACCAGCGACCAACGGGAGCGGGTTATCCGGGCGGAGCGGAAGCTCCGATATGCCTGGACGGCAGGTCCCTATGCAGAAGCGGATTGAGGATCGCTGTCCTCTCGCGATGATCGAGCCGATGCGGAGCGAACCGGCTTGGGCGAGCGTCGAGGTTCCCGAGCCGAAAGCCCCGCCGAAACCGGCCGGGTTGACGGCGACCGCCGAGCCGGGCAGCGTCGTTCTCCGTTGGGACGAGGACCGGCCCGGGCAGTATCGGTATCGCGTTTTTCAGCTGAAAAATGGCCGGGTCGATTCGGAGTTGGCGAGCGAGCCGATCTTTGCCAATTCCTACACGGTCGTCCCGCCGACGGAAGAGGAGCTGGAATTGCAGGTCCGCACGGTCGGCCGCACGGGCAAAGAAAGTGCGTCCGATTCGATCAAGGCGAAGCCGCTGCCCGAGCGCAAGGAGCCGGTTTTCGTGCTGTCCGAGGCGATTTCGCGGGGAAAATTACACGACGGAGCGAAGTTCGCCGACGGCGTGTTGGATTTGTCCCAAGGAGGGTATCTCGAATTTCCGAACAATCCCGATTACAATGTCGGCGTCCGCTTTTCCTTTGAATGCAAGGTCAAATTCGACGAGACCGGCTCGATGCCGATCATTCTCGGCAACGGAACTTGGAACCAATCGGGCTGGTTCCTGCAACGGATCGGCGACGGTTTCCGCTTTCATGTCGCGGGGATCGACTGCGACGGCGGGGCCTCTTCGGCCGGGAATTGGATGCGCCTCCTCGGGACGTTCGACGGCAAGCGGCTCCGGCTGTACCAGGACGGCCGAATGGTCGCGGAGCGGATCGCGACGCCCGACCGCAAGCCGTGGGCGGGGCCGCTTTTGATCGGCCAATACACCGGCGGACTGGGCCCCGATTACCAAACGAAGGGGCAGATCAAAGATGTCCGGATTTATCAACGAGTGGTCGTTGATAAAAATTAAGAATTAAGAATTATGAATTAAGAATGAAGAGTAAGGCTCCCGCCGAAATGAATCGGCGACAAAACAGAGCACGAAGCGTAAGCGAGTGTTTTGAGCACCGTCACTTGCTTACGCGTCGGGCTCCGAAACGAGCCGCTGTTTTTCCGGCGGAAACCCAAGGGGGAAAACCTTTTTCGATTTTAAAATTCTTAATTCTTAATTCATAATTCTTAATTTGAAAAGTATCATGTCAACGATTGATGTCTATAAGGAATGGTTGCAAATCGCCGAGACCAATCGGCCGCTCACACACTATCAGCTTTTGAAGCTGAAGCAGTTCGAGGACAATTCCGTCCTGATTCGCAAGCAGTACCGGACGCTCAACGCCCATGTCCGGCGTTTCGCCGCCGGGCAGTACGGGGAAGAATCGCAACACCTGCTCAACGAGTTGGCCAAGGCGATGCTTTGCCTGACCGATGCGAGCCGGAAGGCGGAGTACGACGCCTCGCTCGGCCGGAAAGAGACGACCGTCAAACGCCGGCGGACGTTGGAAGATATTTTGCTGCTCAACAAAATCGTTCCCGAAGACCGAATGAAGCAGGTCAAGAACTATTCCGATACCGTGGGGATCGATTTGCAGCAGGCCGTTTTGCAGCAGAAACTTGCCGCCCCGGAAATCGTGATGTTGGCCTACGCCGAATCGATCGGGCTGCCGTACATCAGTTTGGAGGATATCGGTGTCGACGAATCGATCGCCGTGCAAATCAACCCGAATACGGCACGACAGCACTCGTTCGTCCCGGTGATGGCCGACCAGGGACAGCTGAGTCTCGCCTCGCCGACGCCGGTCAACCCCGACGTCGAAGAGGAATTGCGGGTCTTGTTCGAAATGCCGGTCCGCTGCGCGATCTGCACTCCGGCCCAGATTAACGAGGCGATCGCCAAATACTACCCGAAAGACGCCGTCCAGTTGGTTGCCAAAGACGCGAAAAAGGGGGCGGCAGCGGCTCCGGTCGCCGCCGCTCCGGCCGCCGAACAAACGGATGTTTCGGATGCGAAGGCGGCCAAAAAGGCCAAACCCCAAAAGAAGAAAGAGCCGGAGATCATCGAACCGCTTTCCGAAGAGAAAAAGAAGGTTCGAATGCAAGGCACGATCGTCGCCTTTTGCATGTCGATCATGGTCGCCGGTGTCGGCTCCTCCGCCCTGGGTTACGGAACGTCCGTGTCACAGATCGGCATGATCATCGGAGCCGGAATCGTAATCGGCGGGATCGCGTCCGGCATCACCTGGAAGATGATGTCGAAATAGCATCTGTGGAGAGAATTACGTCATATTATTGAATCGCACTGATATCCCGGCGAAATCACATGAGAATCTCTGACAGGAATTTGGAGAAAGACAATGCAAGCGATACGCACAATCATTGATTCCGAACAACTTGCGACAATCATTCCGCTTCCACTGAACATGCGTAATCAGGAAGTGGAAGTGATCGTGATTGCACGGGAAATTCTCCCTCTGAAAGCGATTCGAACGAACAGCGGGAACGTGCCGAACAATACCTGTCGTGGTTTACTTCGAAAGAAAAGGAACGATTTCGGCGAAATCGGGAGCGTCTTGCCGAAAAATTCGAAAAAAGACCGAGGACGCAACGGAAGGCGTTTCTCGCCCATTTGTTGGAATGTCCCGTAGCCGATGAGGAAACCATCCGAAGACAAGATGAATTCAAGGAGCACATGCGAGAATGGAAAATGAAAGCATTTCAGCCGTATGGTGATTTTCGTCATTTCGACTGAAGCGCAGCGTAAGGAAGAAATCTCACACTCGCAAGTCAGGTTGAATTCCGGCCCCTTCGGCGAGGGTGAGATTTCTCGCTCTGCTCGAAATGACGAATAGAGAAAGTTTGCCTTAAAAAACTCTGAACGTCTAGAGGATTATGTATTTCCAGCGAATCGAGGGGCTGGTGATATTGTAGTGTAGTTCGAATATCAGATCATGAAAAACGTATTCCTGACCGGGGCGACGGGGTTTATCGGCTCGCGGCTGGTCAAAATTCTGTTGGAACGCGGATACGGCGTTCGGGGCTTGAGCCGGCAATCGAATCCGGCGGCTTTTTCCGTTTTCGAAAACGGGAATGCGGACGACAATTTCCGGGATCACCCGAATTTCGAGCCGGTTCTCGGCGACATCACCGATCCGGATTCGCTGCTCCGGGGTATGAGCGGCTGCGATTACGTCCTGCACTTGGCCGCCTATGCGAAGAACTGGTCGCCCGATCCGACGATCTTCGCGAAAATGAATATCGAGGGAACGCGGAATGTTTTCGAAGCCGCCCGGCAATGCGGCGTCCGGCGGATCGTTTGGACCTCCTCGATCGTAACCCTGGGCCCGACCCGGCGGGGCATGGTCGGCGACGAAACGATGCCGCGAATCACCGGGAGGTACCTGACCGAATACGAGGAGACGAAATCGCTCGCGGAAAAGGAAGCCTTGCAATGGGTCGAAAAAGGTCTGCCGCTGGTGATCGTCAATCCGACCCGGGTTTATGGACCCGGGAAAATGACCGAGGGGAATTCCGTCGTCCAACTGATCAAGGAATACACCCGGGGGAGAGCCCCTTTTTTGCCGAATTTCGGCATCAACATCGGCAATTACGCTTTCGTCGAGGATGTCGCCCAGGGGCACCTTCTCGCCTTGGAAAAAGGCCGGATCGGGAGACGTTACATTCTGGGTGGGGAAAACATTTCGCTTCTGGAATTTCTTTGGCTCATCGACGAGATCAGCGGCCGTCGGCACCTCAAGATCCCGATGTACAGGTTTTGGCCGTTCGTGATCGGTCAGTTTCAGAAATATCGCGCGGAATGGTTCGGCGTGTACCCGCAAATCACCCCCGGCTGGGTTCGGACGTTTATGACCGATTGGGCGTTTTCCTCGGAAAGAGCGAAAACCGAATTGGGTTACGACCCGATTCCGCTCCGGGAAGGACTTGCGATCACTTGGGATTGGCTCCGGAAATCGCGAGACGAAAAAAGATAGGAGCTGCAAAGTATATTTGTGAGAAAATGGAGAAAATAGGACGTGTCATTTCGAGCGAAGCGAGAAATCTCACCCTCGCGCGAGGACAGGAATTTCTGTCTTTTCGGCGAGGGTTTACGATTCGCTTCAGTCGAAATGACGAGACTCTGCGTTCTCCGTCGCCCCTCGTGTTGCTGGACCTTCAGACAAAAAACGCCAATTGAATATCGCTCGTGAATCATAGTCGCGGTTTTCAACAATTTGACGTGATCTTCTGCAATCTATTTCTGTACTCTTTATTCCCAATGGTCGCGATTTGCAGCGTTTAACGATTTTCTTTCTAAAGTCCGGCAGGCCGGATCACCGATCATTACTTTGCACAAGATACGATTTTGAACGATTGGTTGCACAAATTCAGGTAATACGTTTACAAGAATCGAAACAATTTTTCGTTTGGAAAAATAGGCAAATTGAGGCAATGAGGCCTTTTTTGACAAATGGTGAAATTTGAAAAAACGAAACCATTACAAAATTAATCGATTTTGTCCGTTTTAACGTATTTGGTGTTTATTTCTCACGGGCTTGAAAAAGCCGGGATTGAGGAAAAAGCACAAGTGCCCGATTTCATTGGTTTTTTTTGAGTTGCAAGAATTCAGTAATGCCCGGATTGGTTTGTGAAAAACTTTCTTAAGGTCTTTTACAATTATTACTCATTTCCGAGACACAAAAATACCGATGATGGTCCTAACACCCGGATGAGAGGGACCTGATCCGGGATTTGTCGGGATCGACAAAAAAGAAGCGGAATTATTCGTTGTGCCCTGATCCAGATTTTGTGATCGAAAACCGTTTAGGGATAAACGCTTTCGGATTCGCAATAAGGGGCGGTAAGCGTTGGAAGCGAAAAGGAGAGTCGCTTTCAACACGTTGTGAATAGCGTAGAAAATCGGAGAGCCTGCAATGAAGGTTTTTACAACTGGTCAGGTCGCCAAGATCTGCAAGGTAGCCCCGCGCACCGTCAGCAAATGGTTTGACTCGGGCCGGCTTAGAGGGTATCGCAT
>JAVBSX010000364.1:0-9872 GCA_031556455.1 Thermoguttaceae bacterium | reverse complement strand
ACCTACATGCCGGAAGAGAAACTGCTCTTTTCAATGGACGCTTTCGGACAGCATTTGACGACGACCGCCCGATTCGATGACGAGTACGAACTCGACCAGATCA
Organism: Thermoguttaceae bacterium; assembly: GCA_031556455.1. Classification (GTDB taxonomy): domain Bacteria; phylum Planctomycetota; class Planctomycetia; order Pirellulales; family Thermoguttaceae; genus JAVBSX01. The sequence continues at coordinate 9,769 of JAVBSX010000364.1, read as the reverse complement.
TGTCGGAGGCGAAAACCTATTACGCCAACATCGTTACTCCTTACGGCAAGCAGGTTCTCAAGACGCTCGAAGCGGCCTCGGCGCTGCCGATCGAGATGATCGCTCCCTCGCACGGACTGATTTGGCGCAAGAATCTCGGCACGATCCTTTCGGCCTATCGCGATTGGGCGAGCGGGAAGTTCCAACGGAAAATGTTGATCCTGTACGATTCGATGTGGGAAAGCACTTGGCGAATGGGGGAGGAAATTCTCCGGGCGGCCAACGCCGTTTCGGAAAATCTGGACGTGCAACTGATGCATGTCCGCAAGACTTCGCTGACGCGGATCGCGACTGAGATGATCGACTGTCCTGCCGTCGCGATCGGCACATCGACGCTCAACACGCAGATGATGCCGCAAATCGCGGCGGTACTCACGTATGTGAAAGGACTGAAATTTCGCGAAAAAGCGACGTTCGCGTTCGGTTCGAGCGGCTGGGGGCTCGGCGGACCGGAGCAGGTGCACAAACATTTCGAGGAATTGAAATGGAATGTCGTCGCCGATCCGATCCGGGCGAAAAACCGACCGACCCACGAAATTCTCGAACGCTGCCGCGAAGCCGCGACGAAACTGGCCCGAATCGCCGTCGGCGAATAGCGCGGCTTACATGGTTCGTATCTTTTCAGCCGTATGGTGATTGTCGTCATTTCGACTGAAGCATAGCGTAAGGAGAAATCTCACCCTCGCGAGTGAGGTCGAATTCCGAGTCTTTCGGCGAGGGTGAGATTTCTCGCTCCGCTCGAAATGACGGTTATGAGGCTTTTTCGACAGACAACAAACGACTGAAGAATTACAAACATTCAATATTATTACGACATGCGACATTTTATTACATTGGACGACGTTTCGAACGTCGAACTGAATCGGATTTTCGAGCTGGTCGTTCAAATCAAGGCGGACTACAAAAACGGAGTCCGTAAGCCGCTTTTGGCGAACCGCTCGATCGGGATGATTTTCGAGAAGCCCTCGCTACGAACCCGGGTCAGCTTCGAGGCCGGCGTCGCCCATCTCGGCGGCAACACGATGTTTCTCGGGGACGACGTCGGCTTCGGCAAACGGGAGACGACCGCCGATTTCGGGCACGTGCTCAGCAGCATGGTCGATGCGATCGTGTTCCGCTCGAAAAAACATGAGAGCGTCGTTGAACTCGCGAAGTACTGCTCCTGCCCGGTGATCAACGCCCTAACCGACCAAGCGCATCCGTGTCAAGCGCTCGCCGATCTGTTGACGATGCGGGAGGAATTCGGCGATTTCGAAGGTCTCAAGCTCGCCTGGGTCGGCGATTCCAACAACGTCGCCGCCTCGCTGGTCCGCATCTGTGCGAAGCTCGGCATCCGTATCTCGATCGCCTCGCCCGAGGGATATCAATTCGACCGGGGGACGATCGAGCGGTTGGCCGGTTCGTCGCCGACGCCGGGTTTTCAATGCGAAACGACAACCGATCCGAAGGCCGCCGTTCGCGAGGCCCACGCGATTTACACCGACGTTTGGGTCAGCATGGGGCAGGAAGCCGAAGAAGCCGAACGCAAGAAGACGTTCGGGCCGTACCAGGTCAACGAATCGCTCTTCGCCGCCGCCCGGAAAGATTGCATCTTCCTGCATTGCTTGCCGGCGAAGCGGGGACAGGAGGTGACCGATGCGATTATGGACGCCCCGTTCAGCCGAATCGTCCAACAAGCCGAAAACCGGATGCACGCCCAAAAAGGGTTGCTCGTCTGGTTGTTGCTCGAAGCGGATAGGTGAGGAGCGGCTTAGCAGCTTAGAAGACTGTTTTCGAAGCCGCTAAGTTGCTAAGCCGCTAATATCTTACCGCAGCAACGAGGCGGCGTATTCGGCGGTGCGGCCCGAGAGGCTGAGGGCACTCGCCCCCGATCCGAGCAGGACCATGTCGCGGGCGAGGTTGGAAGTCGCGATCGCGAAGTCGGTGTCGGCGATCGTCGCATTCGCCCCGACGAGTTGGACCATGTAATCCTGCATAAACTTCTCCGCCGTATCGAGCGTGTACTTTTGCGTCGCCCCGACGTTGGCCCGATCGGTCGCGACCTGGGAAATCGCCCCGTCGATGATCGAGGCGGCCCGGGCCGGGTTCGAACTGAGCGTAGCGGGGCCGCCGCTCGCGATCTGGTAAAGGAGGCCCTGGTCGCTCCCCAAGGCGCCCGTGCTCATGCTCGGGATCGACAGGTCGGCCTGCTGCGACGACACGACATCGGTCCCAAGCTGGGCGACTTTGTGCGTGTAAGACCCGTCCAAAAGCGGAACGCCCATGTAATTGGTCGTTTTCGAAATCCGGTCGACCGAGCCGAGAATCGCGTTCATTTGCTGCTGGTAGGCCGCCTGCATTTCCGGCGTCGTCGCTCCCGTGTTGGCCGCGGCAACGGACAGAGCCTTCGCTTCGTTCAGGAGGCTGGAAATTTGCGACATCCCCGACTCGGCGATATTGAGAACGGCGTTGTCGAGCTGGGCGTTCTTGACCGCTTGGTTCGCGGCGACAATATCGCTTTGCATCATCGTGCTCGCGATAAACGCGGCCGGATCGCTTTTCGGCGTGATCGCGACCCCGGTCGAAAGCTGCCGCATCGTCTCGTTGATCCGGCCGACCGTTTGCTGCATGTTGGACGCCGCAACCAGCGTATTGTAGTTAGAATTGACGTATAAACCGCTCATCTCTACCCCGTTGAACTATTCGTTCGAATTTCAGACCGACAAGGCCCTAAACCGCCTACTTTGTACAATTATACAGCAGCGGGAGGGGCAAATCAAGGAAAAAATTGTGACATTACGAGCCGGGGGCTGTGCCCCCGACTGTCTCTCTCTTGAGTTGTAATCATATTTTCGTGTGCAATGCAGTCGGGACCGCAGGTCCCGGCTCGTTGTAGCCCGCTCTTCGTCGGAGTAATCGGAAAATTGAACGGCGATTTCCCGAAAAAGCCTGAAAATGGCAATTCCGAAAAAAGATGCCGTCGGCTTTGTCCGTTAATGAGGATAGGGTTCGGTTTTGGCCGGATCGTTATTTTTAATCAGCCGTTAAAATCGATTTCTTCCGCATATTTTTTCCAAATTTCTCCGAACATGCAAAAATCGCTCGACCGTAAACTCGCCCGGATTCTTGCCGACCGTAACTGCAACGATTTCATTCTCGCCGACGCCAAGGACGCGGATATGGCCTTTGGGCTCTCCGCCCCCGGTCAAAGCCCCGAACATTACGCGAACGAAGGGGCCTTTCGGACACTCGATCAATACCGCCAACAAATCCGGGAAGTGATCGCCCAAGGGTTGGTCGACATCGTTTTGATGAGCGTCAACACGAGCGACATTCTCACCTTGCGGGAACGTTTGTTTGAAAATTCCGAGGTAACACCGGCGATCCGGGCGAACGACGCGACCGATATCTGGCTCGCCGGAGCCGAAGGGGTTTACGGCAAGGAGCCGTCCCGGCCGTTCCGGACGGCCGATCTCGATCACGCGATGTGCGGCAAAGCCTGTTGCACTCCCGAAGAGCGGAAGCGGGGAGCCGATCTCGGTCTTTATTCCGTAACCTACAACAACGATATGGAGCGGGACTACCAATCGCTGCTCGCATACAACACGTTTCGTCGCGAGGCCGAGCTTAAAGGGTTCCGACATTTTCTCGAAGTCTTTAGCCCGAACGCGTGCGAACCGAATTGCCCGGTCGACATTCCGAGATTCGTCAACAATCACATCGTCCGGACCCTCGCCGGGGTCGCCGATGCCGGTCGGCCGGTCTTTCTCAAGATTCCGTACTACGGTCCCAAGGCAATGGAGGACCTCGTCCGGTACGACAGCCGGATCGTCGTCGGCATTCTCGGCGGCGGGGCGGGAACGACCTACGACGCCTTTCAAATGCTTTGGGAGGCCAAAAAATATGGTGCCCGGGTCGCGCTTTACGGCCGGAAAATCAACAATGCCGAGCACCAGTTGACGTTTATCCGTTATCTCCGCGCGATCGCCGACAGCGAAATTCAACCGGTCGAGGCGGTTCGCGCTTATCACGGCGACTTGCAGAAGCTGAATATCAAGCCGCGGCGGTCGTTGGAAGACGATCTCTGTGCGACCGAAACGGCGGTCAATTACTCGGGGACCTCTTCGGGTGCGAAAAAGAAATCGGTCGCCGCCGCTTCGGCCTCGCCGTCGTCGACGGACCAGCCCGATTTTCGGAACATGTCCCAGGCCGAAAAAGTGAAATGGAATATGGACCGGCTCAAGAAAATTTTCGGATGACCCCTCGCGAGTCGGTACTCCGCCTTCAAATCGGTAGACGAGGATTGCAAAGTCGAACAGGGCAAACAGCAGCCCGAAGCGTCAGCGCCGGGTTGGTCTTGCGTTTCCGTATTCGATAACCAGGCGCTGACGCTTCCGGCTGCTGCCCGATTCGAAATCTTTCTGAAATCCCGGCTGTACCCCGCGATTGATTTTCGCCGATACGACGCGATAATTGAACCATGTTTTCTTCCCCTCCTCTGCAACTCGGTCCGCTGAGCATCCCCTTTCCGGTCATTCAAGCGGCTTTGAGCGGCTACTCCGACGCGCCGATGCGGAAAATCGCCCGGAAATTCGGGGCCGGGTTCACGCTTTGCGAAGTGTTGCTCGATCAGTTCGTAATCGCCGTTTCCAAAGGGAATAAGGCGAAACTCTATATTCGGGTCGAGCAGGAAGAGCACCCGTGCGGAGCCCAGTTGATGGGGAGCGAGCCGGAAATGTTCGTCGCCGCCGCCCAAAAGTTGGTCGAACGCGGCTTCGATCTGATCGACCTTAATTTCGCCTGCCCGGTCAAAAAAGTGCTCGGCCGTCTGCGCGGCGGTTACCTGATGAGCGACCCGGCGAAAGCGTTGGAAATCGTCGCCCGAGTCCGCGAGTCGCTGCCCGAGCGGATTCCGTTGACGATCAAGCTGCGTAAAGGGTTCGACGATTCCCCGGAAAGCGAGCGGAAGTTTTACGAAATTCTGGACGGTGCCGTCGGGCTCGGAATCGCCGGGGCGACCGTGCACGGCCGCACGGTCCGACAGCGTTACGAAGGGAAGAGCGACTGGGAATTTATCCGAAACGTGAAGTCGCATTTGCGAGCGATCGGTCGAAGCGACGTCGCCGTGATCGGGAGCGGCGACCTGTTTTCGCCGACCGATTGCCTTGCGCGGCTGCGGGAATCGGGGATCGACGGGCTCGCTCTCGCTCGCGGGGTGATCGGCAACCCTTGGCTGTTTCGCGACGTGCGGGCGGCGTTGGAAGGGAAGCCGATTCCGCCGCCGCCGAGTTTGTCGGAGCAGCGGGCGGTGATCGAGGAGCATTACCAGCTGGTCGAGGAACTGTACGGAGCGAAGCGGGGCGGTACGACGATGCGGGGGTTCGGTGTCCGCTACGCCCAGTTGCATCCGGAGGTCGATCAGGTCCGGGCGGCGTTCGTTCGAACCAAAACCCGCGACCAATGGCTCGCCGTCCTCGACCAATGGTATGGCGAGCGTTAAAAATAAGCCGCAATCCAACAACGAGCCGGGACCTGTGGTCCCGGGCTGCATCCATTTTCAAATAGAGACCTTACTCGCTGTGAACGTAACCGGGACCACAGGACCCGGCTCGTTGTTAGCACGCGGCTCGTTGTTACGTTCACTACAAAAAATGACATGAGGACTCTCGAAAACACACTCGCCGGTGAACGGCTTTCGGTCGAAGACGCTTTGCGGTTGCTCGAATCGGACGATCTCGCGGCGCTCGGCCGGGTCGCCGATGTGGTCTGCGAGCGGCGACACCCGGGCGGCGTTCGCACCTATCACGTCGAACGCAACATCAATTACACCAACGGCTGCATCAGCGGCTGTGCGTTCTGCGCTTTTTGCCGTTCGGAAACCGATCCGGAGACCTACGTGATCGACCGCGAAACGCTCTTCCGGAAAATCGAGGAAACCCTCGCACTCGACGGCGATCGGATTCTCCTGCAAGGCGGGCTGCATCCGAGCCTGCCGTTTTCCTGGTACGAAGAGATGCTGCGGTCGATCAAAGGGCGTTTCCCGGAGATCGTCGTTCACGGTTTCAGCCCGACGGAAATCGCGTTTTTCGCCGACCGGTTCTCGTTCTCCGACGAAGAGGTGCTGCTCCGGCTTCGCGAGGCCGGTCTCGATTCCCTTCCCGGCGGCGGGGCCGAGATCCTCGCCGATCGCGTGCGGCAAGAGCTTAGCCCGAGGAAGGCGAGCGCCGAGCGTTGGATCGACGTCTGCCGGATTTGGCACCGGCTCGGTGGTCGCGGCAGCGCGACGATGATGTTCGGACATGTCGAAGCTTTAGCCGAGCGAATCGAGCATTTGCGGCGCATCCGGGACTTGCAGGACGAAACCGGCGGGTTCACGGCTTTTATCCCCTGGACATTTCAACCGGGCAACACCCGGCTCGCCGGTTTGCCCAAGGCGGGGAGCTGGGATTATCTCAAGACGCTGGCGGTGAGCCGGTTGTTTCTCGACAACGTCCCGACCGTCCAATCGAGTTGGGTGACGCAAGGGCTGCGGATCGGCTCGCTCGGGCTGCATTTCGGGGCGAACGACTTGGGCAGCATCATGATCGAGGAGAACGTCGTCGCGGCGGCCGGGACGGTGTTCCGCACGAACGAAGAGGAAATCCGCGCCGCGATCGCCGCCGCCGGTTACACCCCGCAGCGGCGACGATTGCGATAAAACGAAACACCGGCGTCTGCGCCGCTCGGCTAAACGGTTCGTAACTTGCGGCTGCCTTGTCGGTCCGACGCTGGAAAACACGGGGTTTTTAAAAACGCGACCGGTAAAAACGAGGCGGAATTGCTCTTGCGATCGAAACCATGCCGCCATTTTCTCAAAATTTCATGTCGCGATTGTAGCATCTGCGGGTTGTCAGGCAAGGCTATTTTTGGCCATTATCTCTTCAATTTCAGCGCTCTCGGCGAGGTGCGTTTAATTGACGAAGAGTTCCTTTTGGCGAAAATACTCTTCTTCGTTCAACACGATACTGTTAAAAAACGGCACGTACTTCTGAATGTCGAATTCCTTGTTCTCGCGAATGGTCATGTAATAGCCGTACTTTTCGAAAAATACGACACATGCAAGATACTTGCTCCACGCTTTACCAACGGAGCGGATCGTACCGCCATAATGCAATGTGCCGATGGCGGTTTCGATCTGCTGTGCGGGAATAAGCGTGTAAAATGGCGCCACATATGTGCTATCGATCAATGTCGCCTTATGATACTGGACTTCACTAGAAGAGCGAATCGCTAAGCTGTATAGACTCGCTCCTCTTTTTTTCATACACCAATCGTAAGGAGTCGAACGCTCGACCATCTTGTAGTCAGGGAGAACCAAGAACGAAATCACTTCGTCCTGGTAGGTCGTGAATTTTTCCATGATATTATTTCGGGTGAGTGTCGGGTCGCGTTCCCGGCGCCGCGGGAACAGGAATGACGAAAAACCAGTATATACGGAGTCCCAGATAAAAAATGAACTTTTTTCGTCATTCCCGCGAAGGCGGGAATCTATAGTGAAACCATTCCCTATGGATCCCCGCCTTCGCGGGGATGACGACAATCATTCCAAAGCAAAGTTCAAATTTTATCTGGAAGTCAGTAGTCAATGACTTGGAGGCTCCGCCAGGAAAATTTCTCGTTCTTCGGCAAAAAAAGTCTACAACGAGCCGGGACCTGCGGTCCCGGTTTCGTTCATAGCGAGTAACGCTTCTATTTGAAAATGGATGCAAACCGGGACCACAGGTCCCGGCTCGTTATGTCGCGTCTCTCTTTTCTGCTCGTTGTTACGCTCACGGCACGCCGGCGCAAAACGTGATTTGGCCCCACGGTAGTTCGGCTTCGTCGGGGTAGGGTGTGTGCACGATCGATTCCGTGTCGATGCCGAGCCGCTCGATCGCCTCGTCCCACGGTTCGCGGCGAAAATGGTCCGACCAGGAGTCGAGCCGCGTCCCGGCCCGCCAAACCGCTTCGAGCAACGCCCCGATCCGGCGATCTCCCCGGCTCAACAACGCTTCCAAAAGGCTGACCGAGAGCTCGTGGTATTTGAGGTTGAACGATTTGTGCTTGTTGTCGTATTTTAACCGGCGATGCGCTCGCGAAAAGTATTCCCGCGAGGCCATTCCCTGCCGCTCGAACGGCGTGTGCGGCTTCGGGATGAAATTCGAGACGCTCGCGAGCACCGACGGCATCCGGCCGCTCACCTCTTTGCCGAGGTAGGCGATGTTGCGGGCGAGATTCGTGATGCCGTCCAAATCCTCGTCGGTTTCCTCCGGGAACCCGCACATAAAATACATCTTGACCCGTTGGAAGCCGCTTTCGAAAGCGCTGCGGCAACCTTCGAGCAGGTTCGCGTTCGTGATCGGCTTGCCGATCCGCTTCCGCATTTCGTCCCGGGCCGCCTCCGGGGCGAGCGTCAGCCCGCCGGTCCGCTCCGTCGTCAGCGTTTGAACCGTTCGCGAAAGGAGATGGTTGACCCGCAGGCTCGGGAGCGAAATCGAGACTTCGAGCGGCCCGAGTTCCTCGCGGAGCCGCTCCATCAATTTTTCAAAATGCGGATAATCGCTCGTCGAAAGTGAGAGAAGCGAAACCTCGTTCATTCCGGTATTTAAGCACGACTCCCGTGCGAGTCGGACGATCGATTCGACCTCGCGAATCCGGATCGGTCGCTTGATCGCCGTGCTTTGGCAGAACTTGCAGCGACCGGGACAGCCGCGCATGATTTCGATCGCGACGCGGTCCTGCACGCTTTCGATCAGCGGCACGATCGGCGTCGCGGACGGCTGGTAATCATCGAGGCTGTCGATCACGGCCCCGCGAACGAATTCGGGGACGCCGCTTTCCGTCGGCTTCGGCCGACCCGCCCGGCCCGAGGCATCGAGCTCGACGCTGTAAAATTCCGGCACGTAAACGAACGGCAGCGCCCGGGCCAATTCCAACAGCCGTTCGCGGCGCGTTCCGCGAGTATTGACCCAATGTTCGCAAACCTGTCCGAGGGCTTCCTCGCCGTCACCGATCACGAAAAGATCGATAAAATCGGACATCGGTTCCGGGTTCGTGACGCAAGGGCCGCCGGCGATGATCAGCGGATGCTCATCCGTCCGTTCGGTCCGATGCAGCGGGATGCCGCCGAGGTCGAGCATCGTGAGAACGTTGGTGTACGACATTTCGTACTGCAACGAAAAACCGATCAAGTCGAACTTTCCGAGCGGCGTGCAGGTTTCCAGCGAATAGAGCGGCAGCCGGTTGCGTCGCAGTACGGTTTCCATATCCTCGAAGGGAGTGAAAACCCGTTCGCAGGCCCAATCGGGCTTGCGGTTCATGAGCGAATACAGCAGCTGATACCCGAAGTGCGACATCCCGATCGTATAGGTGTCGGGAAACGCGAGTGCGAGCCGGAACCGGATCTCTTGCGGATTTTTGACGACGGAGCCGAGCTCCCCGCCGATGTACTGGCCGGGCTGATGCACATCGGGGAGCAGGACCGATTCGATGGTCCGGCGAAATTCCGGATCGTAGTAGGGCATGAGGATAGAGAGTAGAGGACAGAGAGCCGCGACCTGTGGTCGCGAAGGGACGAGGGACAACTTTTTCCCAATGATTCAGTTTACAGTGCTTTGCAAAAATTTGAACACCCTCTCCCAAGAGAACTGCAAAGTTGAATTTGTGAGAAGATGGGAAAAAGAGGGGCGTCATTTCGAGCGGAGCGAGAAATCTCACACTCGCCGAAGAAGCC
>JAVBSX010000279.1:0-22000 GCA_031556455.1 Thermoguttaceae bacterium | reverse complement strand
TAACGGTCGTTCGGGGCGGCGTCGCCGTTGAGCGTCAAGTCGGACCATTCGCCCGTCTGCCGAATGTTGTCCGCCCATTTGAAATGAAACGCCTTACAGTCGCCGAAAACATGGGCCGGGATCGCGAGCTCCAGCTCTTTTTCTCCGACTCGGCAGGGGACCGTGATCGGCTCGGACCATTCGTACTTGCCCCCCACGTTCTTTTCGAGCGTCGCGAGAAAACCGCCGGCGTTGTCCGGGTCCGGCCGGAGCGGGACGCGGTTGAGCACGAAATCGTAGCCAAGCCAACCGGTCTTGGTGTTGCAGTCGACGTCCAAAAAGAGCATCATCCAGCTGCCGTCGTTTTGACCGACGAGCGGGGCGGCCGTCCGGACGTAAAAATTGACGTTCACCGCATCACGGCTCACCTTCGCCGCGACGATGTCGTTCCGCCCCGTCGTATTTTCGTAAACTGTTCCCGCACCCCAACCCCGCTCCTTGCGATGGGCGACATCGCCGATCGTGTCACGAAACTCCGGCCCGACCTCGTTCCAATCCTCGAATTTCCCGTCGATCCGGATCGGCCGGGAAACCAGTTTCTCAAGCGGCCGGGTCCCTTTGAATAGCCGCAAGTGTCCGATCATCTGGTAATAATACGCGTCCTCGTGTCCGCCGCGAACCGGTTCGATATCGCGACTGTATTCCCGATTGAACTGATCGACAAAGGAAACGACATCGTCTCCGTAAAACGGCGAATTTTCGTCGAACCGGCCCATGATCCATTCGTTCCAACCGGTCACGAAAACGGCCTTCGGGTCAAGCTGGTAAGCCCTCGCCCATTGCTCTTCGAAGTTCTTGCCCGTGTCATCGCACTGTTCCGGCGGCGGCTCGCTGCCGTTATTGAAGCTCCGGCCGTGCGCCCGCGGGTTGCTCAAAACGCTCAGCTTGCCGTCGACCGCGTTTTGGGCGACGCCGACGGGAACCTCCTCGATCACCTTTTTCTCTTTCCCCTGGGCGTCTTTTTCAAGCGTGTAAAATCCGTGCTGGGGATAAACCTCAAGCCAGCCCCATTGGTTCGGTCCGGTCGGTCCGACAAAGTAATCGGGCTGCGGCTTCCGGAAGGTAAAAAAGTTCAAAATCTCGGTCGTCTCCCGCGATCCGAACACGACACGAACGGCGAACGTCTTTTCCGACGGCTTTCCTTCTTCAAAGGCCGCACCGGAAATCTCCGGCGGGGTTACCCCGGTCCACCAACCGACTTTTCCTTCCGGCTGCGACATTTCGAGGTAATAGGTCCCCGGCTCGGCCGGTTTCTCAAGCCGGATCATCGCCCAATGGTTGTCCTGGTGATTCGGAAACCGCTGCGATTGAATCTTTTCCCCGCCCGGTCCGTCCTTGAAAAGGGTCAGCGTTACCGTCGAATCGGTCGTATTCCAGGTCGGAACGGCCGCACCGATTTGCAGGAACGGCTGTTCGCTCTTGAAGGTCTGTCCCAAGGTCGTTTTCAAGGCGACGCTGAACGTCCCCTCCGGCCGTTTCGATTCCTTCGTCTCGTAAACGTAATTCGGATCGGCCAAAATGAGCGGCTTCCCTTCCCAGCGGAACCACAAATCTTCGTAATCCCCTTTCGAATAAAGATCGTTCCAGAGTTCGTGCACGACCTTTTTCGGAGCACCGAACGGCGTCAAAAACGCGATCTGCGGGGCATGGTTGCCGGCCGCCCGCACTTCGTGAAAAACCTTGCAAAGCGGCCGATAACTCTCCGGATACGTCAGCTGGTTGGTCACATCGAAAATAATGACATCGACCCCGGCATCGCCGAGCATCTGGGCATGTTTGCGCAACACCCATTCGTCCTCGCCGACGTAATACCCGAAGATCGATTCGCCCCAATGATGCGGCACGTACATCCCCCCCCAGAGCGGGGAATCTTTTTTCCGCATCGCCTCGGGGTCTTGCGCGAGAATCTTCGTCACATCGAACGGCCCTTCCTCGCCGTGCCGCCCGAGCCAGAGAAAGTAGAACATCGCGACCGTCTTGTCGTTTTTGACGGGGCCGGTCTGTTCGAACCCCGGCAGCGTCCGCCCGAGCAAATCGGTTGCGACCCAGGTGTCGCTCCGAACGTCCCACGTCTCGGCCGCCTGCGTAATTCCGGTGAAAACAAAAAGGGAAAGAATGACCCAAAATAGATTTGACTTCGTCATGAGATAATGAACCTCGTAATACTTTGCCGTATGTTTTTTATCGAGAAAAAACTCGAAACCGTCATTTCGAGCGAAGTGAGAAATCTCACCCTCGCCGAATGAGTCGGAGTTCAATCCCACTCGCGAGGGTGAGATTTCTCCTTACGCTATGCTTTAGTCGAAATGACGAGAAAAATACTCTGCACAATTTCTTCCATTTCTATATCTCCCGCTGGTCGATCACCCGTTTGGCCTTTCCTTCGCTGCGCGGGATGCGGCCCGGCTCCAAAAGGGTGACCTTGACCCGGATGCCGACCGTCGTCTCGATCTGCTTGTTGATCGAACGATGCAACCCTTCGGTCCCGCGAATCGTGTCGCTGAACATTTCGGGGCTCATCTCGACCTGGACCTCGACGTTGTCCAAACCATGCTCCCGGGTCAGGATGATCTGGTAATGCGGTACGCTCCCTTCGACGGCGAGCAAGGCGGCCTCGATCTGGCCCGGGAAGACATTGACACCGCGAATGATAAACATGTCGTCGCTCCGGTGCGAAATCTTTTCCATGCGCCGGATCGTCCGGCCGCACGGACAGGTTCCCGGAATCAGCCGCGTGATGTCGCGAGTCCGGTACCGGATGAGCGGCATCGCCCGTTTGTCGAGGGTCGTGAAAACCAGCTCGCCGTATTCGCCGTCAGGAACCGGTTCGAGGGTCTCCGAATCGACGATCTCCGGATAAAAATGATCTTCGAACAGGTGTGTGCCGCATTGGTGCTGGCACTCGGCTCCGACCCCGGGGCCGCTGATCTCCGTCAGGCCGTAAATGTCGAACGCCTTGATCCCGGAACTCTCCTCGATCACCTTGCGCATCCCTTCGGTCCACGGCTCAGCCCCGAAGATGCCGGTCCGGATCGGCAAATCGCGAATGTTGATCCCCATCTCGCGGGCCTTGTCCAAAAGATGAACGAAATAACTCGGCGTGCACGAAATCGCCGTCACGCCGAAATCCCGCAGGAACATGATCTGCCGTTCCGTGTTTCCCCCGGAGGTCGGGATCACGGTCACGCCCAGCGACTCGGCCCCGTAATGCAGCCCCAGCCCGCCGGTAAAGAGACCGTAGCCGTAGGAATTTTGCAAAATGTCCCCCGTCCCCATGCCGTAGCAGAGGAGTGAACGGACGACGACCTCTTTCCAGATTTGAATGTCCCCTTCGGTGTACGCGCAGACGATCGGCTTCCCGGTCGTACCGCTTGAAGCGTGCAACCGGACGATCTCACTTTGCGGCACCGCGAACAGCCCGGCCGGGTACGTGTCCCGCAGGTCGGTCTTCATCAAAAACGGCAGCTTGTGAATGTCCGCCAGCGAACGGATGTCGGCCGGTGTCACCCCTTTTTCGCTCATCCGTTTCCGGTACCAGGGGACGTTTTCGTAAGTGTGCTTGAGCGTCTCTTCCAAGCGTTGCCATTGCAACTGCTCGATCGCGTTTTTGGTAATGAAGTCCAGGGTCCCGATGGGATGGTAGAAAGGCATGGAAATTGAAAATGGAAAATTGAAAATGGAAAATGAGGATTGTCTTAATATAGCGGAATCCCCGTTCGGCGCCAACGAGCCACGAACCGCGAGCACGCCGCAATGACGAACCAACAACGAGCCACGTTCGTCATGCAATCGTTGCAGTCGGCACTTTCGTTGTCAAAGAAATAACGTAACCGTTCACGAACATTTGGACCGCAGGCATCTTGCCTGCATCCGGGGCCGCAGGCTTCCAGCCTGCAAGTACCTCCTTTTGCGGAAAGATAAACCGACATTTGGAACCTCGGTTTTTCCGGACAGAAACACTTCGAGGATTCGCTTTGCAGGCTGGAAGCCTGTGGTCCAAGGAAATCCAAAGGGAAAGACCTCGTCAAAACCACCACTAGCCCCAAGCGTCAGCGCGGGGGGATTAAACCGTGCGGCTTAACAGCCAATAATCACCCCGCGCTTACGCTTGGGGCTAATATTACTGATCTTTACAAAAAATTCCGGATAATGGCAGCAGCCGGAAGCGTCAGCGCCCGGTTGTCCAATACGAAAACACGATGCCAACCCGGCGCTTACGCTTCGGGCTGCTGTTTGCCGTGTTCGATTTTTCGCGTAAAGATCAATAAGACGCTTCGCCCCGTCCCGCCTTACCCGCAGAAGAGTTTTAGATCGGGCGGAGTTCGCAACAATCGCGGTTGGACGAACGACGGCTCCGGAACATGCCGGTGCTGTACCGGGCCGGGATCGTGTACCGTGATCGTACGCGGTTCGCGCGAAACCGGCGGCTCGGCCGACAAGACTTCAAGATTCGCGACGCTCGTTTTGCTCGCGTACAGCGACAGGGCCATCAGCGGGAAATAAACGGCGTAATAATGGTATTTCAAATAGAAAACAAGCGGAAAACCCGTCCCTGTAAACTCCGGCTCCGCCCAAGTCCCGTCCGCTTCCTGCCGATCGAGCAGAAATCGGACGCCGCGATACACCGCCGGGTGATCGGCCAAACCGGCCGCGAGCAAGCCCATAACCGCCCAAGCCGTTTGGGAGGCGGTCGGGTTCCCTTGTCCCCGGAGATTGGCGTCGATGTAGGAGTTCGGCGATTCCCCCCAGCCGCCGCACGGCTGCTGATGGGCGAGAAGCCAATTTTTCCCGGCGACGACCGTCGGATCATCGGTCGGAACCCCGACCGTTGTTAATCCAGTCAACGCTTGCCAGGTTCCGTAAATGTAATTGACCCCCCAACGGCCAAACCAGCTCCCGTCGGGCCGCTGCGATTTTCGCATGTAGGCGACAACCCGGTCGATCGACTTGTGGTGTCCGAGTTTGTAACCCAATCGGCCGAGCGATTCCATCACCCGGCCGGTCAGGTCGGGCGAACTCGGGTCGATCATCGCATTGTGGTCCGCGAACGGCACCCGACACAGCAGCTCGCACGTATTGTCCTTATCGAACGCCCCCCAGCCGCCGTCCTTGTTCTGCATCGCGAGAAGCCAACGCAGCCCACGGTCGATGTTAGAGGATAGAGGATAGATGTCAGAGGATAGATTTTCGTCGGACTCCTGTCCTCGACTTCTATCCTCTATCCTCTTTCCTCTATCCTCTGCCTTTCCAAACCCTCCCAGCACCATGAGCGACATCGCGGTGTCGTCGTTGTCCGGATAAAATTCGTTGTTGAACTCGAAACACCAGCCGCCCGGCTCGACCTTGACCGTTTCGTGCCAATCCCCTTTGCGGGAAAGCTGTTGCGAACGGATCCAATCGACCCCTTTGCGGATCGTCGGATGCTCCGGGGTCATTCCCCCGACCATCATCGACTTGAGCGTCAGACTGGTGTCCCAAACCGGCGACTTGCAGGGCTGGACGTGTGCCCGCCGGTTCTCCGCGTCCCAGATCACCAAATCGTCCAACTGCTTGCGGCAATAAAGCACTTCTTTGGAATCATCGGCGTACCCGAGGGCTTTGAGGGCGATCCAACTCCAAATAATCGGCGGGTAAATCGCGCCCGGCCCGTCGCTTCCTTCGAAGCGGTCGAGCATCCATTTTTTCGCTTTTTCAATCGCGTATTTGTGAAACGGTTTCCAACCAAGTTTGCGGCAGGCCCAGATCGCCTTATCGGCGGTTCGGAAAAAAACGTCCCAGGAGAAAATCGTCTTGGGCGGCGTCCGACCCGGGGCGATCACCTTGGGCCAACGCTTCGGGTCGTGCGTCATCAACTCGCGAATGCCGCGTTCGGCAGGGATGTTCCGGACCGGCCGCAGGGCCGAGACGATCGAGAGCGGCACGAAAATGGTCCGCGACCAGGCGCTCATTCCATAAATATTGATCGGGAACCACTTCGGGAGCATCATCATTTGCGGCGGCACGGCCGGGCATTGATCGTGCGGAATCTGCCCGAGGAGCGCGAGATAAAAGCGGGTAAAGCTGTTGACCTTTTCCGCCCCACCGAGTTGAAGCACCTTCCGCCGGGCCCGCTGCATGTATTCGGCGCTCGGATCGTGTCCGGTCAGCTTCAACGCGAAGTAGCCTTTGACCGTATTGTGAATGTCGGCTTCGGCATCGGGGTACATGCCCCAGCCCCCTTCGGGCTTTTGCGTCGCGATCAGGTCGTTGGCACAGAATTCGGCGAGCCGGCCGTTTTCCTCGCCGAGAAAGGCGAGCAGCAGAATCGTCTCGCTTTGCAGCAGGGCGTCCCCTTCGAGTTCGGCGACCCAGTAACCGTCCGGGTGCTGGTTGTCAATGAAAAATTGGCGGGTTTTGCCGATCGCGGTACGAAGTTTCCCGGCAAGATGTTCGTCGGAACGGGGTGTCGGACAGGTGGTTGTATTTTGCATCGTGTATCGAATCCTTTCTCACGGACCTTCCTTGGCATTTCCAATCGACCAGCCTTCAGTCGTCGATTGAACAGCCGCCCATTTTACATCAACGAAGAAAAACGGACAACCCGAAAACCGGGATTGCGGTTAGCCGGACAGCAGGCTTATTGCGAAGATAGGCAAAATATACCGTATATCAACAGCACAATAGTTCTTGAAAGACCTGCGTCCTAAAGCTGAATCCTTCCTTCTTTTCCGATAAAATCGATTTTTCGGAATTTTTGGCCGAATTTCTTCGTGCCGTTTGCCGATGATTTTTGAGAACAGCAGTGTCATAGGGCCGCTCTCGGGACCGAATATCCCGGCTCGCGGTCGTTCTGTGCCGTCAATTCAGGAAAATCATCAGACAGTGGGGGAGTGATGTTCGTTCGAGCTATTGCCGTTTTCTTTTGTGCAACCGTTCTCTATTTCGCGTGTGCTTCGTCCGAGGCCGCGGCCCAGCAGCAGGCTTACGGTCGGCAATGGGGCCGTACCTATTCGATTGAGGATTGGAACCGCTATTACCATTATCCTTACAAGTATTACCCGCAAAATTATCAGTCGCAGGATTATTACCGGGCGATGTCGAACCCGGGTCAGCAATACCCGAAAGAGATGCAAATTCCGGCCCAATATGACAAGAGTTGGCAGAATTATTTTCCCGTTCCGCGGAAATACCATTTCGGTCGACACTTCAACCTCGACATTCTTTAATACCATTTAATCGGTACTCCGCGCATAATTTAGCCGGTACCCCGCGATTAGCGAGTTCGGATCTCGTCATTTCGAGTGAAACGAGAAATCTCGGCTGTGCGTCCAATTTTCAATTCGCGTTGAAATAGAAAACACAAACGAGATTTCTCTTTGCGCTTCGCTTCAGTCGAAATGACGAAAAATTCCAAGCATTCGAAAATGCTCCGAGTATTTCTTCCGCCAGGTTTTTGTTAAAAGAAAACCTTTCTTTCAATTACGCAAGCGGTCCCCCGTTTTGAGGCCCGATTTCTCGCGAAAGTGCCGAAAAAAAATTGCACCGTCCCCGCCGTACGTTCGATTAACCTGAAAGGGAGTCCTCCTTTTTCGGGCTGGTTCTCCGTTCGGGCTAATCGCTGTAACTGGAAAAAACGTAAAAAACGCTCATGGTCAATCTCAGTCCCAGTATCGACCGTTCGTGGGTTGAACAGATCGTTCGCGGCATCGTGCAAAATCGCTTGGGCGGTGTCCCCGAACAGCTGCTGCCGGAAAAAACCGGCGGCAAGCCGGAACTGGTCGTCAGCATTTCGGCCCGGCACATTCATCTTTCGCAGGAGCACGTCGAGATACTCTTCGGCCGAGGAGCGACGCTCACGAAGATGAAAGACCTGTACCAGGACGGCTTTTTCGCCGCCCAGGAAACGCTGATGCTGATCGGCCCCCGCAAACGGATGCTCCCGACCGTGCGAATCCTCGGCCCGACCCGGCCCGAAACGCAGGTCGAGCTCGCCTTTACCGACTCGATCTCGCTCGGAATCGACCCGCCCGTCCGCGAAAGCGGCAAGATCGCCGATTCCCCCGGCTGTGTCCTCGTCGGCCCGAAAGGGGTCGTCGAACTCTCGCACGGTGTGATCCGCGCCGAGCGACATGCCCACATGAGCCCTGACGACGCCGTTTATTACGGCGTCAAAGACAAAGACCGCATGAGCCTGCGGGTTCAATCGAACTGCTCGACCCTTTTCGAGAACGTGCTCGTCCGGGTCGGTAAAGGGATCAAACTCGAAGTGCACCTCGACACCGACGAAGGCAACGCCTGCGATCTCGAACACGCGACGAAAATCGAACTCGTAAAATAAACAAAAAACCGTGGAAAGTGGAAAGTGAAAAGTGGGAAGTTTTTCCTCTTTTCATGATCCTGCTTCCCACTTTTCACTTCTCACTTCCCACTTTTTTCGGAGAAAAACATGGCAAAAACAATGGAAGCGCTCGGAATGCTCGAAGTCAAGGGTTTCGTGACCTTGGTCGAAGCGTCCGATGCGATGATGAAAGCGGCAAACGTTCAGTTCCTCGGCTGGGACAAGGTCGGCAGCGGCCTGGCGAGCGTCTTCATTACCGGAGATGTCGCGGCCGTCAAGGCGGCGACCGATGCCGGAGCCTCGGCGGCCGGCCGGATCGGCGAAGTCGTCAGCGTTCAGGTCCTGCCACGTCCGCACGAAGACATCGGCAATATCCTCCCGCCCCCGGTCGGCAAAGGCGGAAAATCGGCAGACTGAAATAGTAATTAAGAATTAAAAATTATGAATTAAGAATGTTGCAGGGATAGTCCTCTCGATGTTCGCGAACGCATGATTCGTAATTTTCATCACTTCGTTAATCGGCCGAATTCCTATGCTGAAACCGGTTTAAAATTCCCGTCTTCAATACGTTAGCGGCCCAACGAGGCCGCGGTTTGACGGAGGGCGAAGCCTACCGCCCATACCGGCTACGGTATAACTTCCCACTCACCACTTCCCACTTACCACTTTAGATAACATGCAAGACGCCATAGGATTAGTTGAAACAAAAGGTTTGGTCGCCCTTGTCGAAGCGACCGATGCAATGGCCAAGGCCGCCAACGTCGCGATCGTCAAACGGATCCAGATCGGCGGCGGGCTGGTTACGACCGTCGTCCGCGGAGATGTCGGCAGCGTCCGCGCCGCCGTCGAGGCCGGTGCCAACGCCGCCTCCCAGGTCGGCGAGCTCGTCGCCTCTCACATCATCCCGCGTCCCGCCGACGGCTTGGTCGCGGCATACTTGAATTAGCGGCTTAGCAGCTTGGCAGCTTGGCAGCTTAGCTGATATTGAATCGCTAAGTCGCTAAGTTGCCAGGTCGTTAAGCAGCCAGTTCGCTAAGATGCTAAGTCGCTAAGTTGCTAAGCTGCTATTCACCATGAAAGTTCTCATTGCCAATCTTGGGTCGACGAGTTTTAAGTATTCGCTGTTCGATATGAACGACGAATCGGTCCTGGCACGCGGTCGGGTCGAACGGATCGGTGAGGCGCTGAGCCCTTGCCAGATCGAAATCGGCGGGGTCAAACGCACGCTCGACGCCGAGGTGCCCGACCACGCCGTCGCCGTGCGACGCTGTCTCGCGCAGCTGACCGATCCGGAGACAGGCTGCCTGAAAAGCGAAACCGAGGTCTCGGCGATCGGCTTCAAGGCGGTTCACGCCGCCGGATTTTCAGGGGTCCAGCGGGTCGACGGCAAGCTCCTCGCGGCGATGGAAGAGCTCAACGACCTGATGCCCGCCCACAATCCGCCTTATGTCAAAGCGATGCGGATTCTCAACGAGCGGCTGCCGGAGATGCCCCTCATCGCCGCGTTCGAGACCGGATTTCACCAGACCATTCCCGCGCGCAACCGTTACTACGGCGTGCCGTTGGAATGGGCGGAGAAATACAGTGCACTCCGGTTCGGTTTTCACGGAGCCTCGCATCGCTACATCGCCGAACGAAGCGCCGAACTTTTGAAGCGGAACGACCTGAAGGTCATTTCGTGCCATTTGGGCGGTTCGAGTTCACTCTGTGCGATCAACGCCGGAAAGAGCGTCGCCGCGAGCATGGGCGCCAGCGCCCAGACCGGGCTGTTCCATAACAACCGCGTCGGCGATTTCGATCCGTTTTTGCTGCCTTTGGTGATGAAAGGGCTCGGCCTTTCGTTGGAGGAAACGCTCAAGACGTTGGCGACGAAGTGTGGCATGCTCGGCCTGAGCGGGGTGAGCGGCGATTTGCGGGATGTCGCCGAAGCGGCCGCGACCGGGAACAAGAATGCCCTATTGGCCCTTGAGGTGTTGATCGGCGATATCCGAAAATACCTCGGCGCGTACCTTGTCGAACTGGGCGGGGCGGACCTGATCGTCTTTACCGGCGGGATCGGCGAGTTCCAGGAGACGATCCGTGAGCGGGTTTGCGCCGATTTGGAGAATCTCGGCATCAAGCTCGATTGGTCGAAAAACGCCGAAGTCCGCGGCACCGAAACGGCGATCCACGCCCCGGACAGCCGCACGCAAATCTGGGTGATCCCGACCAACGAGGAACTGGTCGTCGCAAGGCAGACGTTAAAAAAGATGACAGAGGACGGGAAGTAGAGGACAGATGACAGAGGACAGAGGATGGGATAAGGAACACCCAGCGGTTTGAAATTTGCGTCATTTCGACTGAAGCGTAGCGTAAGGAGAAATCTCACCCTCGCGCGAGGGTTGAGAATTCCGTATCCTCTGGCGAGGGTGAGATTTCTCGCTTCGCTCGAAATGACGAAAAAAGGATCGATGCACAAAGCAGAACGAATGCAGAACATGTTATTAAACGATGCCGTTGATTCCGACGAAGCCCAAAAAATAATCGACAAAAAAAACGTGTGTCTCTCCGTTGAAGAATTGGCGGCCCTCACGGAACCGGGACACAGAAGAGCTGTTTCTGAGATAGGGCATTACCTTGCGAACCGGGCTAAAAACATCGAAGCAATGAAGCAACGTGCCATGGACGAGCACGACCGGTTGGCGGCGGAAGATGCCCGCGATTTGCTTCGAAAGGCGATTGCACGAAAACAGCGAAGAAAATCCTTGGCCACGTCGCACTAACCACACACCAGCAGCCACCCGAAAATGTTCATCGCAAAAATCGTCGGTTCCATGGTCGCGACGCAGAAGGTCGACTCGATGGTCGGTCGGAAGCTGCTCGTGATCGAACCGTACCGCATCGACCCGGAGACCCGGAGCAAAATGGTGACGACCGGCCGAACGCTCATCGCCGTCGATACCGTCGGCTCCGGCGAAGGCGAACTCGTCCTCGTCGTCCAAGGCTCCAGCGCCCGCCTGACCCCGGAAACCAAAACCCTGCCTGTCGACGCCACGATCATCGGAATCGTCGATGCCGTGCAAATTGGAGGAAAGCAGCTTAGCAACTTAGCGACTTAGCTTTCAGCTAATCTTCTAAGCTGCTAAGCCGCCAAGCCGCTATCAGCTAAAACTATTAACCATTCGCCACTCCCATGATTTCCATCAATGAATCCCTGGTCCGCAACGTGATCGAGGAAGTTCTTTCCCGCATCGCCGTTCCGGCTTACGTCACGGTCCCCTCGTTCAGCGGTCGCTACGGCCAGTTCACCTGCGCGAAAGAAGCGGTCGCCGCCGCGAGGGACGCCTACGAGCAACTCTCGAAACGGACCATCGCCGACCGGAAGAAAATTCTCTCGATCATCCGGAAAATCTGCATCGAGCAGAGCGTCGAACTCGGGACGATGGAGATGAACGAAACGAAAATCGGCCGGCTGCCGCACAAAATCGACAAGCTGCAAAACGTCGGCTACAACGCTCCGGGCGTCGAGTTCCTCAAGAGCGAGGTCTTCAGCGGCGACCACGGGCTGACCGTGATCGAGTTCGCGCCGTTCGGTGTGATCGGGGCT
This sequence comes from Thermoguttaceae bacterium, assembly GCA_031556455.1. Taxonomy (GTDB): domain Bacteria; phylum Planctomycetota; class Planctomycetia; order Pirellulales; family Thermoguttaceae; genus JAVBSX01. Next base: position 10,058 of record JAVBSX010000279.1, on the reverse strand, counting down.
GTAACCCCCGTCACTCATTCGCTGCCGACGATCGCCAACAACGCGGTCAACATGATCGCCTCGGGCAACACGGTCGTCGTCAACCCCCACCCGAGCGGCAAAAAGATCGCCGCCGAAGGTGTCCGTCGGTTCAACGAGGCGATTTACAAGGAAATGGGAATCGACAACCTGATCGCCGTCGTGGTCGAGCCGACGATGGAATCCGCGGACATCATTTTCAAGCACCCGGACATTAACCTGCTGGTCGTAACCGGCGGGCCGGGCGTCGCGAAGGCGGCGCTTTCGCAGCAAAAGCGGGCGATCGTCGCCGGGCCGGGCAACCCTCCGGTCGTCGTCGATGAGACAGCCGATCTCGATCGGGCGGCCCGCAGCATCATCGCGGGCGGGGCGTACGACAACAACCTGCTCTGCATCGCCGAGAAAGAGGTTTTCGTCGTCGATTCGGTGTTCGAGAAAATGATGCAGGCGATGGAACGGGCCGGGGCGGTCCGCCTCAACGCCGCCGAAACCTCGCTGATGACCCAACGCGGGATCGCCTCGGTCGGCGAAGGGGCGAACAAGCATGACGTTCCTTCACGCGAGTTCCTCGGTAAGGACGCGAAGGTCCTCGCCGCCGGCATCGGCAAGAATGTCCCGGATTCGGTCGAGATGCTGTTCGGTGAAACCGACGAATCGAACCCGTTCGTCCCGGTCGAGCAGATGATGCCGTTCCTGCCGTTCGTCCGCGTCAAGGACATCGACCAGGGGATCGCCCTTGCAAAGAAGTACGAGCATGGTTTCCGACACACGGCGATCATTCATTCGAGCAACGTCAACAACATGACGAAGATGGGCAAGGCGCTCGAGACGACGATTTTCGTGAAGAACGGCCCTTGCACTGCCGGGCTCGGTGGCGGCGGGGAAGGTTACCCGTCGTTCTCGATCGCCGGTCCGACCGGGGAAGGGATCACGACGCCGCTGACGTTCACCCGCCAACGCCGCTGCGCGCTGGTCGATGCGTTGTATATTTTATGATAGCAACTTAGCGGCTTAGCAACTTAGCAGCTTAGTAAAAGCTGTCTTCTAAACCGCTATCCGCTAAACCGCTAAGCCGCTACCTGCTATGTCTCCCTTTGAAATCGGAATGTTGGTCTGCTTCGGAATCAGTTGGCCGATTTCGATTTGGAAACAGTATCGCAGCAAGCGGAGCGACGGCAAAAGCCTCCGGTTCGGAGCGATCGTCGTACTCGGCTACGCTTGCGGCGTGCTGCATAAGGTTTTTTACAATTACGACGCCGTCATTTTTCTCTATCTGCTGAACATCACGTTCGTGCTGATCGATATCGGGTTGACGGTGTATTATAGGAAGCGGATAGCGGCTTAGCAGCTTAGAAGATAGTTTTGCTATCCGCTAAGCCGCTATCCGCTAAGTCGCTAAGCTGCTATCCATGCTCACCGGAAAAATTATTGGAACGGCGACCTCGTCGGTTAAGCACCCGACTTTGCAGGGTTGGAAGATGCTGCTCGTTCAACCGTCGGACGGGGCCGATCCGGTGCTCGCGATCGACGCGCTCGGGGCCGGGCCGGGCATGAGCGTCATCATTTCCAGCGACGGCAAGTTTACGAGCCAACAAATCGGCACCCCGGCGACCCCCGTCCGCTGGTCGGTGATTGGAGTAGCGGATAGCCGATAGCGGCTTAGCGGGTTAGAAGATAGTTTTTGCTAAGCCGCTATCTTCCATGCAATCCTCATATCCCGCAAAGCAATGAAAAGGGTGATCTTTCCTGCTCGGGCTGGCCGATTTTTCCTAAACCTTCCGTATATGGATGTTCGGAAAGTCAGATCATTCTAGCCCTGAGGACGGCACGATGAGAAATTCCTTTTTAATTGCGACATTAACGTTAAGTCTGCTTGCCGGATCGGTTTCGCTAAGGGCCGAAGACGTCACCTATGGAGGCGACCCGGCCGATTTAGTGGATTTTCCATCGGCTCCGGGGCTCGGTTCCGTTGCTCCTTCCACCCCTGGTGGTGGCAACACTGTGACCATTGATTACACGGACAACGGCAACAACACCATCACCGGCGATGTCATCGGCGGTTATGGTGATCGTGGCTCCGGTGATAATACCGTGAACATCAACAGAGGAACGATCAACGGAAGCATCAACGGTGGATACGGAACAGTCGATCACGCGGATTCAACAAATAACACGCTCAATTTTAACGGTTATGCAGGTTCCGTTCAAAATATTCTCAATTTTCAGGCGATAAACGTCGACACCGCCTCGAATGTGACGGTCCGTGAATCCGCCAACGTAACGCTTGGAGCAAATGTCAATAACGACGGTACGCTCGCTTTCCTCAGCGACACGGCGGGAACGCAAATCAACATCAGTTCTTACAGTGGCAACGGTCGGTTGGGTATCGAAACGAACCTCGGGGCGGGGACGGTGGATCGCATTGACATCGACGCATTGATGGCGAATAGCAGCGTCAACCTGTGGATTCATGAGCTTGGAAAGATCGATAGCGCTATCGATCCCGCGACCGGAGAGGTCGTATTGAGAATTTCCGGGTTGGCGCCCGATGATCATTCCCTGGTCCAGATCAGCAATCCGTACTATGGGGCCTACACTTACCAGTTGTTCGGCGAAAACGGCGAGTTTAAGATTGGTCGGGCTTTCGACGAAAACAACTCCCGAACCTACACGCAGTCGGAGACCGTCGTGCTCAACGTCGTCAGCCAGAGCAGCGATCCCATCTTCGACGTCGAGGAAGACGTCGAATTTGAAGTTCAAGAGGAATGGCAAATGACCAAGACCGGTTGCAGTGCGAAAACGAACATGACCAAATTTTTCCTCGCCGTTTCGAAAAAGCGAACGCCCTACCTCCGGGTGGGGCTTTTCCTTGATTCCGCGGTCGGCGAGTATCGAACGATGTTCGTCGACGATTGGAGCAAACCAACGAACGTTCTCGGGACCGGGGATTTGAACACGGTCGGCGGCGGGCTGTTTTTCCGTTGGGAAAAAGGATGCCGGGCACGCAAAAATTATCTCATCGGAGCCGTTCGCGGCGGCAATGCCTGGCAGGATTACTATTCCCCGTCGCTGGCCGGTTCGAGTTTCGACAAGGAATATCCGTATTATGGCGTCAACCTCGGCGTCGGCGTCAAATTGAATCGCTGGAGGAATATCGAGGCCAACACATACTACCATGTGCTCTGGACGCATTTGGAAGGGGGCTCGCCTCTCACCGATTCGCTCGGCCAATCGATCGCGTTCAGCAATACGGATTCCTTTCGGAGCGTGACCGGGGTGCAATTTTCCAAGTATTACACACCGAGCCTGAAACTGTACACCGGCGTGGCGTTGGACCTCGAATGTATGGGATTGACCTTTGCGACGATCAATGGAAACCAGGCGGCCGTTTCATCGCTTGCGGGAATGACCACCGTGATCGACATCGGCGTTCAAAAATGGACCAAAAACAACTGGCGTTGGGATTTCGGTGCGATCGGACAAGCCGGCCGCCGGTCCGGTATCGGCGGCATCGTCGGCTTGAATAAAAGATTTTAGGAGAGCGGCTTAGCGGATAGCTAAGGAGCAGCCTTCTAAGCCACTAAGTTGCTAAGCCGCTACCAACTAAACTGCTATGATTATTAATTTCCGTGATTTGGTTGCCTGGCAGAAAGGGATCGAGCTGGCGGAAAAGATATACGAAATCAGTCAAAAGTTTCCCAAAGAAGAAACGTACGGTCTTGCCGCCCAAATCCGCAGGGCCGCGGTTTCGATACCGTCGAATATCGCGGAAGGGCACGGGCGGAGCTCCGACGGAGATTTTGTCCGATTCCTGTCGATTGCCGTCGGCTCTCTTCGAGAGGTTGAAACACAACTGGTTTTATCTCAGCGATTGCATTACATCACGCCAGAAGAAGTACAACCCTTATTCGAATTGTGCGATGAAGTCGGAAGACTCATCAACGGCCTCAAAAACAAAATCAAAAGGGGATAGCAAGTTAGCGGCTTAGCAGCCTGGCAACTTAGCAGCTTAGAAGACAGCATTCATTTTCGCTATCCGCTAAGATGCTAGGTCGCTATCCGCTAAGATGCTAAGTTGCTAAGCCGCTACCAGCTATGATCGACATTGAACGACTTGTTCGGCGGGTTTTGACCGATTTGCAACCGGCGGCGCTCGTGGTGCCGAAAATCACGGAGTCGAAGCTCGTGCAACCGGCGACGGAAAAACCAGCGGGCACGTCGGGCGAGATGCGGCTCTCGAACCGGGTGATCACACTCACGGAACTCAAGGAACGGCTCGAAACGATCAAGCGGCTCATCGTCCCGGAAAAGGCGATCATTACCCCGGCGGTTCGCGATGAGTTACGTAAGCGGAATATTGAATTGGTGTTCGGCGGCAGCACGAATCCGCAAAGTCGGTCCGAAGACATGCTGCGGATCTGGCTCGGGCTGCACTTGTTGAAAAAAGAGCCGACCATGCTGATCGACCGGCTGAAGAAAGAGTACGCCTTGCGGCAACAGTCGTTCGAGTGCATTCTCGAAACGATGAAGCAGGCGGTCCGCGAATTGCAGGAGGAGCCGGCGCGGTCGTTGGCGGTGGTGTTGACGAATTATTCGGCCGGGGCGATGTGTGTCGCGAACCGGCATCCGAATTTGCGGGCCGTGCTCGGTTTCGAACCGGCCGCATTGAAAATCGACGCCGGCCAAACCGGCGCGAATGTGTTGGTGCTCGACCCGGACCGAAGCGGGCCGTTCAAATCGCGGGAACTGCTCAAAACGTTCCTCGACGGCGGCGTCCGTAAGGTTCCAAAGTATTTATTAGCGGATAGCTGATAGCTGCTTAGCGGCTTAGAAGACAGTGTTTGCTATCTGCTAAGCCGCTAAGCCGCTAAGCTGCTAAGCCGCCAAGCTGCTCCCATGCGAATTGGCGAAATTATCGGTTCGGTGACGCTTTCTCAAGGGCATCCTTCCCTGCGCGGGGCGCAGCTGAAGGTCGTGCTGCCGATGTCGCTCGAAGATCTCGACCGTAAGGAACCGAATCCTAAGACCGAGGAGCTGATCGCCTACGATCAGCTCGGGGCCGGGCTCGGCGAATGGGTCGCGTTCAGCGAAGGGGTCGAAGCGGCGATGCCGTTTTATCCGGAGCCGATGCCGATCGACGCTTACGCCGCCGCGATCCTCGATTCCGTCGTTCTTGAGACGCAGGGGGAATGAAAATGAGCCGCATGTGTAGCGCAGCGCAACTTGCGGACCTTGTACACGGCGTCAACATCGCAAGGTCATTTCGACCGAAGCAACGCGTAGGGAGAAATCTCACCCTCGCGAACGGGGATGAATTTTGGCCTTACCGGCGAGGGTGAGATATCTCGCTTTGCTCGAAATGACGTTTCAGGTTAGTGTCCTACCCCTTCGCAACCGTCCTGCCATGTAGTGCAGCGTATACGGACCGTGTACAAGGTCCGCAAGTTACGTCGGAGTACCGACTACACATGCGGCTCATTTTACGTGCTTTGACCTCAACGCCCCAGGCGATTCTTGACCTTTTGCCAACCGGCGAGCATCGTGCCGAGCAGGACGAGGCAGATTCCCATGATCCCGGGCACGACCCAGCCGAGGGAGAAGAACGGCTCCGTCAAGTTCCAGCAGTCCGGCCAGTACAGAACGAGGAACACCGTCGCCAAACAGAGAAACGGGCCGTAGGGCATTTCGCGGCCCAGGCCGAGGACGAGCCGGCCGATGCCGAGCACGATTCCGGCCAACGGGGCGAGGAAAAAAATCAGGATGCACGATTGCCAACCGACGAATGTGCCGATCATTCCCATGAGCGTGACATCGCCGAACCCCATCGCCTCACGACCGAGCGCGATCCGGCCGATCAGCCGGACGGCCCAGATCAATCCGGCTCCGGTCGCAAGCCCGACCAACGCGGTCAAAAAGCCTTGCCAATGAACCGAATCGGCGGCGGCCCGGCTCCAAAACAGGATGATGATTCCCGAGCCGAGCAGCCCGAGAGCCGCGAACAGGATCGTCGAGCGGGATCGAATCAAATACCGCCAAAATATCGCGGCCGCCTTTTTGAACGGCAACCGGCCGTACCAGACGCGGTTCAGCATCGCGAAGCACCAACCCCAGCAAATCGCGAGGGCCAGGACGAGGGAAAAGACGTTGGGCGAGGGCCGCAGCATTTCCGGCCAGGCTTGGGAGCTTGCGATGTGTAGCGGAACGGCGTTCGAAGCGTACAGCGTTTCGAAGCCGCCGCCCGCGCCCGGGGCCGTGATTTGGGCCGTCGCCGGGAGCAGCGTTTGCGGCAGCCAACCGGCGAGCAGCAATCCCAGGATCGTTCCCGGGACCGTGATCCCATCCGGAATGATCATTTCCCGGAAATCGGTGATCGAAGCGGCCAACAGCAAAACGAACAGCAAAACGTGGGCGGCAAACCGCAAGTGCAGCGTTTCGGCCGATTCGGCGGCGATTTGCAGGCCGGTGATCTTCCCGCCCAGCGAGCCGGACCACTCGACGACCTCCCACCAAAACAGCAGGACGATCGCGAGGGGAATGCCCCAAAAGACCGCACGGCCGAGGAACACGTTTTTAGACGCCCCGAGCAGTCGCCGCAGCACGAAGGCAATGCCGATTCCGAAAAGGAAAAGCACAACAAGTCGGATCTCGACGGGCCAAGCGGGAATATCGTTCATGAAATAGCCTTCATAAAAAACGTGATCGTCATTTCGACTGGAGCAACGCGCAAGGAGAAATCTCACCATCGGCGGAAGAGTCGGAATTCATCTCAACTCGCGAGGGTGAGATTTCTCGCTCCGCTCGAAATGACGCTCGCTCGGTGAGCGAGCTCTACCTTTGAATGAACCCACAGCCTACAGTCTATAGCCTACGGCCTTTACTCAACATACCAGCGCAACACGCCGCCGGACCAGGCGTCCTGCAACGCGACGTCGATGCGCAAGGCGGTTGTTTCAACGGGCGCGAACTCGACGATGTTGAATTTGTCTTTGGCGACGCCGAATGCCGACTGTGTCGCGACCGGGACCCAGTCGTTCCCTTTGCGGTAGGAAAGCGACCACGATTTTGGGGTCCGGCAGCCGCCGTTGCGAGGTTCGTCGTCGAACCAATAGAGCGAACACTTCGAAACGGTTGCCGGTTTCTCGAAGGTGTATTCGACCCATTCCTTCGTCCCCCGGTTCGGCCAAAACGTGTGCCGCTTGAGGTCGTAATCGTTGGAATCCTTCGGAACGCTTTCGTAGGCGATCGCGTCGGTCAAATCGGTAACCCAGCAATGCGAAGCACTCGCAACGGCCTGTTCGTGCGGCGCGAGGGTTTCCGGCTTATCGAGCAGGCTCTCGGAAAACTCGCCGTACAAAATCGGCTCGCCCGTTCGCGAATCGGTCCAGTTCGGATCGTCGGTCTTCGGCGTTCGCGTCAACCCTTCTTGCCGAACCCAGACGCTCATTTTGCCCGGCTCGCGATGATCCCAGGCGAAATACGGAACGGCCGTCAGCTCCCGACCGTCGACGTTTTTGCAGCGGATCACACCGAGCCCGCACAGCAGGTCCGGCTTGAAATCGTACCGGAATTCCGGGTTGCGGGCGAGCATGATCCGGTCGACCGGAACCGCGTTGTCGCATTGTTCGAAACAGTAGACGAGCGGTCCGCGACGAATCGCGACCCGGCCGCGATCGGCTTGGACGTTCGGGTTGGCGACGACCCGTTCCGTCTCGACCGGGAAGAGAATCGAGCCGGACATCCGGTTCGGATCGGTCGCCGAGAGCAGGACGTAGCCGTTTTTCATTCCCAGACGGAAATTGCCGCTCGTCCAACCGGGCACGCGATATTTCAAAACGAACGGCGTCGTTTGCGGTTTCTCAAACGCGAGGTCGAACTTGAACAGCCCACTCCAGGGATAATCGGTCTGCATTTTGACGGTGATTTTCCCTCGCGTCGGATGCTCGACGACCGCCTCGCCCGCGACGTATTGGTTGACGATCAGCCCGTCCTCGTCGGTCGCGTATTGATAACCGGGGAGCGAAGGGACGAATCGGACGACGTTCGTCGGGCAACAGGCACAATCGAAAAACGGCTGTCGGTGATGCTGCACGTTGCTCGCGAGCGGATTGACGTAAAAGAAGCTCTTGCCGTCCAAACCGATCCCCGAGAGGACGCCGTTGTACATCGCCCGTTCGAGCACGTCGGCGTATTTCGCTTCCCCGTGCATCAGGTTCAAACGATGCGCCCAAAAGACCAGCCCGATCGCGGCACAGGTTTCGCAGTAGGCCGTCGCGTTCGGCAGTTCGAACGCGTCCCCGAACGCCTCACCTTCGTGTCGCGCACCGATCCCGCCGGTGATGTACATCTTCTTGTTGACGACATCGTTCCAAAGCCGTTGCATCGCCTCGATCAGGGCGGCATCCCCGGTGTAACCGGCGAGATCGGCGACCCCGGCATACAGGTACATCGCCCGAACGGCGTGTCCCGTGATTTCGCTTTGCTCGCGAATCGGCCGATCGTCCTGGGAATAAGGCCCCTGCAACTTGTCGGTCCGAACGGCCTGATCGCCCCGCGAATCGACGAAAAATTTCGAGAGCGTGAGATATTTTTCGTTGCCTGTCAGTTGATACAATTTGATGAGCGCAAGCTCGATTTCCTCATGTCCGGGCACTTCGACCTTTTGGCCCGGTTCCGGACCGAACGTCGCGGCGATATGGTCGACGAACTTTTCGGCGACGTCGAGCAATGTCCGCTCCCCGGTCGCCTGTTCGTAGGCGACGGCCGCCTCGGTCAAATGCCCGGCACAATACAGTTCGTGCTTGACGTGCGTGTCGGACCATTTTTTCTCCGGCTCGACCAGCGTGTAATAGGTGTTCAGGTACCCGTTTTTCTCTTGGGCGGCGGCAATCCAATCGATCAAATGATCGGCCCGTTTTTGAAGGGCCGGGTCCGGATGATCGGCGAGGGAATACGCGGTCCCCTCGATCAGTTTGTAAACGTCCGAATCGTTGAAATAAATCCCGCGGAATTTTCCGTCCTGCAAGTCGGCCGCTTTCGCGAAATTCTCGAACCGGCCGGTCTCCTCGCACCATTTGTAATTATGCGGGATCGAAACCTCGCGGTTCGTTTTCAGCCGCGGCGTCCAAAATCGATCTTGAAAATGCACGCTTGTAAACGGCACCGCCCGAAAAGCGAGGTTTTTCGGCTCGACCGTTGCCTCCTTTTCCGCCGCCGGAACGAGATTGACGACAATCGACAAAAAAAGGCTTGCGATTAAAAAAGCGTTTTTCTTCATGATCTTTGTAATGTCGGGTTGGGGAGCGTTAAAAACAAAGACAACGAGCCGCGTGCCGTGTGTCGACCGTACCCTTCGCGTGCACGGCACGCGGCTCTGTTTTGCATTACCGAGTTCCAGATTATAAATGAGCTAAGATTCCGTCATCCCCGCGCAGGCGGGGATCCAGAGATTACGGTTTCACTCTGGACCCCCGCCTACGCGGGGGTGACGACGTCATTTCAAAGTTAGGCTCAAATTTTATCTGGGCTCAGGAAACTTTTTGACTGTTCTAAAACGGACCGTTGTTTCATACGTTCTAACGCTCCCAAGATCCACGTTCCTTTCGAAGATACTCTTCTACCGTTTCATCTTTCCAGATTTCCGCTCCAAGCCCCTTGAGTTCCATGAGACGAGATTCGCCGCGAACCGTTTTCAGCGGTGTGATCGCAATGAGACCGGCGTTTTCCAATCCCTCGAGGATTCCCTGGGCCTTCGGGTTCAATAATTCAATTGTGAGCGCGTTCATATCGATATTTTCAATAGCGGGTCTTCGCGGTTTCATACACTCGCACAACCGACAATCATACACCGATTCTACGTTTTGTATCCCTGCCCGTCAACGTCTTACCAATCCGCTCCCTCTTGCGAAAGATAATCGTGCATGTCCCTGGCCGCGATCCGGCCGGCGCCCATCGCCAAAATCACGGTCGCGCTGCCGGTTACGATGTCGCCGCCGGACCAGATTCGCCGCTTGCTCGTCCGCCCCCGCTCGTTGGCCGTGATG
>JAVBSX010000001.1:0-2743 GCA_031556455.1 Thermoguttaceae bacterium | reverse complement strand
TCTCACCCTCGCGCGAGGGCCGGGATTCCTGCCTTTTCGGCGAGGGTGAGATTTCTCGCGGAGCCTGCCCTGAGCGAAGCGTGGGGCTCGAAATGACGCATCCTCTTTTCTCTATCTTCTCACAAATTCAACTTTGCAGTTCTCTTGGTGTTTTTCCGTCTTTCCGTGTGTTCCGTGTTAAAAAACCATACAATGGAAATGTTCGATTTTTTGTGCAATTGGAAAGATTATTTTGTTGCAGGTTCTTAATCGGCTACGATATAGCGGTGTTTTCAAGAATGCTGCGGCGTTACGACACCGGCGCCTGCGCCGCTCGGCTAAATGGGCAGGACTATCAAGAACGGTGCGAATTGATGTACCGCGATAATGCTTTGAGAAAAACGACCAACGAGAGCGCAGAAGCGGCACGAAAAATTATTTGGAGAATCTAAAAATCCTCGTACCGTTCCTGGTGCATCTTTTTGATGCGCTCGACGATCGCGCTGTGCATTTGAGAAACCCGGCTTTCGGAAAGTTCGAGCGTCAGTCCGATTTCCTTCATTGTCATTTCTTCATAATAATAGAGAATGATGATGAGTCGCTCGCTTTTCGTCAGCCCACGGGTATAGGCCCGGATCAAATCGACCCGGTTGAGCCGTTCGGTCGGGTCTTCGCCCCGCTGATCGGCCAAAACGTCGATCTCGCGGATGTCCTTGAAACCGTCTGTTTCGCCCCATTTTTTGTCGAGGCTCGAAATGTTGACGCCGTGCGTTTCGGCCAGCATTTTCGGCAGTTCGCCGACCGGGACGTTGAGGTAATCGGCGACTTCGGTGTCGCAAGGCTTGCGGCCCAGCTCGAATTCCAGGGTTTTGAACGCTTCGTTGATGCGGCTCGCCTTGGAGCGGACCATTCGCGGAACCCAGTCCATGGAACGGAGTTCGTCCAACATCGCCCCTTGGACCCGGGACATACAGAACGTCTCGAATTTGACGCCGCGGGAAATGTCGAAGGCGTTGATCGCGTCCATAAGCCCGAACGTTCCGGCGGAAATCAAATCGTCCAGCTCGATGCCGTCGGGCAACCTCGCCCAAATCCGTTCTCCCCGGCTGCGGACGAGCGGCATATAACGTTCGATGAGCGCATTGCGGATTCCTTGGTCGGACGGATTTTCCGCGAAGCTCAACCACAGTCCTTCCGCGTCTCCCAAAGGGGAGGATTCGGCCGGTTCGACCGGAGCGGAACTGACCAGCACGGCGGAACGGGGGCGTTTCGCGGTATTTTTCGCGGCGGCAGGGGTTCTTGAAGGGGTTGCCTCAACCAGGTCCGTCGTTTCCGGTTCCGAAAAAAGAGTTGTCGCCAACGCCATATCAAAATTCCTTTTTTGTCATTTTCGGGCTCAACAAGAGTCGAAAGCTCATTCTTATGGTTTGCACGAATGGGTTCGACGCGGAAGAATAACAACTTTTTCGGAACGTGAAAAGAACGATTTTCCGCTTTTTTGCAGAGAGTTGGGAGAAGAAGAGGGAAAGCCGACAGCCTGTTTTGCCTGTTCCCCCTGTTTTGACAGATCGAAATTCCTTTTTTTGGGGGCTGAGTTGTTCGCTGCGGGCCATTACCCTGGCCTGATTATAAAATTCGATCAAAAATAACAGCCCGAAATGAAGCGCAGCGCAGTGAGGGATTGGGCGTTTTTAACACTCACTGCGCGATGCTTCGTTTCGGGCTGTTATTTCGAATGACTCAAAATTTATCGTCAGATCATCAAAAGAGCCGCAAGTTGTGCTGCGCTACACATGCGGCCCTTTTTGTTTTGTCGCTCAAGCGTTTGAGCGATTTACTTTCCTTCTTCCCACCCGTAAGGCTGGGTCCAGGCGGTCAGGTATTTGTCAACCTCACGCTTGTTCGGGAAAGGAAGCGGATTCTTTTTGTTGGATACGATTTGGGCGCGGACGTAAAGATCGTCTTTTTGAATCGTGTACGACCCTTCGGTTCCGTCGATCCGCTCGAAAACCTCGCCGATCCGGTCGGAATAAATCAACCCCTCCCGGGCCGGTTTCTTCCCCTTGGCCGGATCGTCGAAGGTTTGCGTCGTTCGGTCGAAGCCGCGCTTCGTTCCGATAAAACGAATCTGGTAGTTCGTCCCTTCTTCCGGTTGGACCTTGACGGAGAGCGTCTTCGTTTTCGGATCGTAATCGAGTTTGTCCAAAATCACCCCCGAAGAACTGTAAAAATCGCCGTCAAGCATCGCTTGCATGATCGTATCGACCGTCAGGTCCTTGGCCCGGACCATGATCCAGGAAAAGGCCATTTTTTCGTAATCGATGCCGGGAAGCGGCAGGTCCCCGGGAAAATAGTAATGCCGGTCGTCGCTCCCGATCCCGTAAACGGCCGGCTTGCCGTCCTCGATCCGGAACGAATTGATGATGTCCCAGAGCTTTTCCTTCGTCCAGAATTTTTCGTGCGGCGGGGAGGTCGGCTCGCTGTTGACGATTTCCATAAACCGCGTTTCCGGGTTGTCGATCACGTCTTGCGGGTACGTGTCGTAGTATTCCCAGATCGGATGGTTGACGGCGAGGTACGATTTCAGGCCGTGCTTTTTCGCATGTTCGGCGACGGCGGCCGTGTTGAGCCGGATCGTTTCGGCGAGATTCGCCCCTTCGATTTTCGGCATCGTTTCGGTGATATTGACCGCGTTCATATGTATAGCGCGGCCGGGGACCCGGGCCGAAACCTCTTCTCCGGGGATCATCAGGAATTTTCCGGG